>VBQC01000165.1 GCA_005887825.1 Verrucomicrobiota bacterium
CACCGAGACATTGCACGCGCGATATCGCCCGCAACTCGCCGCTTACTGGAAAGCCGTCACGCACATGACAGGAGCATCTGCCGACGCAGGGATTTATTCCACGTCCACGGGTCAATTCATCGGCTATGACCCTGACGAACTCGCCCGCGAATGGGAAAGATTAAATACGCTGCCGCCGGAGAAGATCGCCGCAGAAATCGCGGTTGATTCTGAAGGACCGCCAGTCCAATTGGAATTTCCGGAGCTAAGCGATCGCGGTGAACCCGTCGCTCCTTGAAAATCAGCGATCGCGTTCGCCGCGGATGAATTGCTCGACGCAGCGGTAGGCTTCGTCATCCGTCATTTGCACGGGCGGATGTTTGGAGAAAAAGGCGGACGCGGAATGGAGCACGCCGCCAATCCCGCGATCGAGCGCCAGTTTGCAGCAGCGGATCGCGTCGATCGCTACGCCGGCTGAATTCGGTGAATCTTCGACGGAAAGTTTCAGATCGATCTCCATCGGCACATCGCCGAAAAGCCGGCCTTCCACGCGAATAAATGCTATTTTGTTGTCGAGCTGCCACGGCACGTAATCGCTGGGGCCAATGTGGATATTTTCGTCCGCAAGGCGCTCGCCGATCACCGATTGCACTGCTTCGGTCTTGGATGTTTTCTTTGATGCCAGCCGGGCGCGATTCAGCATATTCAGGAAATCGGTGTTGCCGCCGGTGTTCAATTGATACGTCCGGTCGAGCCTGACGCCGCGCTTGCGAAAGAGATCAACGAGCATTCGATGCAAAATAGTGGCACCCAATTGCGCTTTGATATCATCGCCAATGAGGGGCAAATTCTTATCGGCAAACCGTTTGGCCCAAACCGGATCGCTGGCGATGAACACGGGGATGTTATTGACAAAGCCGAGCCCTGCCTCCAGCGCGCAACTGGCATAGAAGCGGGTTGCCTCTTCGGAGCCGACTGGAAGATAATTCACCATAAGTTCCGCGCTCGAATCCTTCAGCTCCTCGATGATTTGCTCGCGGGTAGATTCTTTTTCCAATGGCAGGAACGTCCGGAGCGGATCCTGATCGCGCATGTGCGGCGCGTAACTGTCGAAAACGCAGCCCATCTTCACGATTGCGCCGGTAAGCTTGATCTTCTCGCAAAAGACTTTCGTGCAATTAGGCGGAGAGAATATGGCCTTGCTGACATCGAGGCCCACTTTGCGACGATCGATATCGAACGCGGCAACGACCTCAATATCCTCCGGCCGATACGATCCGATCTGGCGATGCATTAATCCGGCCCCCGACCCGTTGGGCGAGGAGCCGTGATAAAAATTCATTCCCTGGACGAGTGAGCTGGCACAATTACCAACTCCAACGATGGCAATTCTTATTTTTCTCATGTAATAATAAAGTTTGGCCGCTTTGATGACTCACCATCTTCACCCTTTCACAGCGGCTCGGGCTGGTATGAAAGACCGAATGTGTCCGAGGTCGCGTCTGCATGCAAGAACTGTTATAAGGACAAAGGCTAAAGGGATTTTTATTGAAAAGAACGCCCAGGCAAGGAGATATACGAAAATGCGTTTCGAGTTTGCGGCCGTTGCGCTCTCGCTCACTTTTGCCTTGCCCGCTCGAGCGCAGGCCGTCGTGCCCACTTACACTATCGAACAAGCGGTCGCTATCGCCCAGACGCAGAACCCTGAAATCGCGATCGCGCGGAAGAAAGTGCAAGGCGCGCGCGGCGGCTGGATTGAAGCGCGCTCGGGATATCTTCCGTCGTTAACCTCGAGCGGACTGTACGATAAACGACAGCAACAGAGCCAAACCACACTCCGGGAGGAAGATTACAATGCGACGCTGCGGCTCGAACAGAATCTTTATACTGGCGGAGCAGTAACGAGCCAAGTGGCCATCGCGCGGTTGAACATTGAGAAGCAGAACTACGAGCTGCAGGAGATCGCCAGCCGGGTGGCAATGGACGTGCGGATCGCTTTCAACGAACTTCTCCTGAATCGGGCAAAGGTGCGGGTGCGTCAAGATTCGGTGCGCGTCCTGGACGAGGACCTCAAGGGCCAGCAGCAAAGTTTCAGCGCCGGCATTGTCGGCAAATTGAACGTGCAGCGAGCTGAAGTGGCCCTTGCCAATGAGCGGCCAGAACTTTTCAACGCGCAAACACAATTAAGAAATTCCTACCTCCGACTCGGCGATCTCTTTGGCGCGGACGCTGGTCCCGGAGCTAAGGCGGCCCCCTTCGAGGTTTCGGGAGAATTGCAATATCAGCCGAACCATCCCGATCTGAACGAATGCCTGGCTCGGGCCGATGCGAATCGGTCGGTAATCAAAGCCCGGCAGAAGGATATCCAGATCGAAGACCAGCAATATATCCTGGACCGGAGCGGGTCGCGCCCGCATGTCCGGGCTTTTTCCGGGTATGAGGTTTACAGCGAACGCGATCCGGAAGTCGGTCAGGAATTTAATTATGGATATGTGGTGGGGATAAACGCGACGTGGAATATCTTCGATGGGTTTGCCACCAGAGGGCGGATGCAGGCAACGCGCGCCCGGCGCGAAGCAGCCGTGCAGGCGCTGGCAGCGGCTCGGCGCGGCGTTGCCTCGGAAGTGCGCAGTGCTTTTTTCGATCTCGAACAAGCTGAACGCGTGCTCCAGGCGGAAACAAAAAATGTGCAGACGGCGGACGAGGCTCTTGAGATCGCCAAAGGGAATTTCGCCGCTGGATTGGGAACACAACTCGACACTTTGCAAGCCGCATCCGATGTAACTCGGACTCGCACTACTCGATTAAGCGCAATTTATTTGCACAACGTGGCTCTCGCCCGTCTCGCACACGCCTGCGCGAGTTCTGCGGAAGCGCTCGATTTCGGATCAAAAATCAAGAATGCAAAGAACGACAATCTCAATGCAGCGCAGGCCGCCGATGTGGCGCGCCCGCCTGCAAAACTAAGTCAGCGATGAAACGACGCGTTCTTTTTCTTGGGAGCATCCCGCCACTGCGGGACCAGCCTGTAGTCGTCGCCCTGTGGGCGACACGACGCGCGCGTGTTAAACATATCAGCGCCGCGCTTCCCACAGGGAAGCGACTACAACAGATGCAACGCCCCAATGTTAAATACACGTACGCTCGTCTTCGCCTTTCCATCGCGATTTTGACGGCTTGCTTCGCGCATCCAACCAGCGCGGTGACACTCCAGACTGTTCTGCAAACCACGCTTGAAAAAAACCCCGCTATCCAGGAAGCGAAATCAGGGCTCGAGCAGGCCGCCGGGCAGCGCCTTGTTCTTCGTTCCATCGTCTGGCCCAACGTCGAACTGGGCGTCCCAGCCGGCATTCAGGGCGGCCACCGGGCCGGTGAGAGCGGAATAAAAGGCTTTGCTCTCGGGCGCGGCTTCTTCACGCAGACTCTGTTCAACGCCGGCGTGCCGCCTTCGCTCCGGCGCGGAGACATCGAAGTTTTGCTTGCGCAACAGCAATTGAATGTTGCCGTCGTGGAGCAGTTACACGCGGTGCGGCTGGCATTCTACACGGCGCTTTACACCCGGTCGCTGGAATCCATCCGGGAAGAACAACGGCGAAGGCTGCGAGAGAATGTCGCTACTCAGAAAAATCGTTACGAGGCCGGGTTGGCCAATCGGAGCGCGTTTGCAAGCGCGACTGTCCAGGCGTCCGAGCTGGACCCACAGATTGAAAGCGCGCATCGCTGGTATTTGGACGCGCAATTGAAATTGGCCGAAGCGATGGCGATCGATCCTGCGAAGGCATCGTTGCCCGAGCCTGAAGGCGAGCTGCAGCTTGTTCCGATGCGGGTCGATCTTGATTCCGAAACAGCGGCGGCTTTACAGAGAAGGGCCGATCTAAAACTCGCGCGTTTATTCGTGCGCGCTGCCAACGAAGATCAACGGATCATCGCAGCCGATTATTATCCTGCCGCACTTGGAAACGTAACAGGGAACTACATCCCAGTTTCGGGAATTCATCGCGCAGGTTCAACGAGCAAGACGCAGGACTTTCTTTCATCCGAAATCATTGAGAGGGCTGGCTATACATGGCATGTCATCGATAACGGCGAAGTAGGTGGCGCAGTTCTGAAGGCGCGCTCGGCAAAGGAGATAAACGAACTGACCTGCCGGAAACTGGAAGCGAATATCCGCCGTGAGCTAGCACGCATCGCGAACGATCTTCAGACAACTGAGGTCCGCGAAAGATCGCTCGCCACGGCCTCCGCGGCCGCAGAGGAAAGCGCGCACGTGGTGCAGCAAAATCTGGCCGAAGGTCTCGTGTCACCACTCGAATATCGCGTGACTCAAAACGCCTCGCTGGAAACCAGCAGCGGATTGTTGGATGCCACCTATCAACACAATCTCGCAGTGGCCGAGTGGGACCGCGCCACTGGGCGTTATTTTCAATTTTCAGCCGACACCGCCAGATCGCGGTAGGTGCAGCGACCGGATCCGATGTGCTGCGGTGGCAGCCGTGTCGGCTGCGTCCTTCCTCTATGCGCTACTGTTCGCTACGCTCCGCGCTTGTGACGTGGGCACGTGCGGTGCGCCGCGGCCGTTGCGCCCCACCCTTTGGCGATTTCTTAATTGTCCTTCGCTGATCGAACGGGCCTTCCTGCTGTGGTGTCTTGGGAATAACGTTCTCGAACATCTCGCGAAAGGCGAGGATGAGGATGAAAAACGCTCGGGTAGCAGCTTATTGCAAAGAAGTGTTACGGACACCAGACTAGTTTCCAAATTGAAATTGCCGGAATCAAAAAGAGTTTTGTGGGGCGGTGGAGCAGCGCTCGTGCTCCTTTTCGCGGTCGCGTATTATTTTCTAATGCCGGTGGCGGAAGTGGTTACGGTCCGTCGCGGCACCGCTATCTCCGCGGTTTATGGGACGGTTCGGATCGAACCGGCCTTTGTCGTGCGTGTTCGGGCGCAAAATGCCGGTTTCATTCAATTGGCGGAACCTTTCTCGGCCGGTCGCGGCGCGATCGGAAAGAGCGTGGAAAAAGGGCAGTTGCTGGCGACAATCGCTGACGAAACCACCGCCCGGCAATTAAAGCAGGCCCGCTCAGACTTGGACGCGGCCGTGCAGCGCGCCGCACTCCCGCTTCCCTCATCGGAGTTGCTCAAAGCGGCAGAGGACAATCTGCAACGACTCCAGAAAGTGGTCTCGTCGGGAAACGTGGCAGCGGTCGAATACGAGAAGGCCAAGAGCGAAGCGAACCGGCTGCGAGGCGCGGTGGAAGAGGAGCGTATCGAGCGGGATCGCAATCTCAACTCGCTCGAAGGGGCGACAAGAAAACTGGAGTCGCAGATGAAGAATTCCGAGGTTCGCGCGCCTATCGACGGCCTTCTCACCAACGTGCAGACAATCAATGGAGAACTGGTTTCGGATGGCAACGAGCTTTTCACCGTCTCGTCGCATAACAATTACGTTCGCGGCGAAGTAAATGAAGAAGACGTGGGCGAAGTAAAGCCGGGGCTGAAGGCAAAACTGCAATTGTATGCTTATCGGACCCGAACTTTCATTGCGCGCGTTGCTTCCATTCAACCTGCGGCCGATCCAACGACTCAGCGCTATACCGTTGTGCTGGAGATGGAAGATCCGCCGGACAATTTGATGGCTGGAATGACCGGCGAGATGAACATCATCACAGGCACGCACCAGAATGCTCTTCTGGTACCGACGCGCGCCCTTCTTGTCGATCAAGCGTTGATCGTGAAACGTGGCATTGTTAATTCGCGGACGGTTGGGGTTGGATTTCGCACCCTCGATTTCACAGAGGCGATCAGTGGCCTGGCAGAAGGCAGTCGCGTGATCGTTTCCGACCAGGACAAATTCCATCCCGGAGAACCAGTGCGCCAACGAACGGTCAGTTCGCCGCCTCTACCGAGGGAACCGTGACCCCGCCGCTTTATATTGCCCTGCGCTTTTTGACCCATCGTAAGCGGCCGCTGCTTCTGAGTCTTAGCGGTGTCGTTTTCGGTGTCGCGATCTTTATCTGCACACAGGCGCAGACCCAGGGCTTCGCGCGCTATTTCATTGATTCAACTATCGGCAGCAATGGCGCGCTTGTCATCAGATCACGGTTTCGTCCGCGCTACGAACCGCTCATGGTGTCTGCCAAGAATTCTAACGGGACTGTGGGACCCCGCCTCTATTTTGAAGGCATCACTAACGCCAATGAAATCATGCGGGTGAGCAGGCAATTTTCCAATGTGGTGTCCTGTTCCCCGGTGCTGCGCGGAACGGTCAGCGCTCGTGCGGGATTTGAGAACGCGACTGTTGATCTTTACGGCATCGATCCGGCTCTGCATGCCCAGACGACCGATCTTCTCCACCAATTGATTGACGGCAACTTTGATGACTTTCGAAATAACACCAGCTCGATCATTATCGGGTCGCGCCTGGCGGAGATACTTCAGGCTGGCATCGGCGACACAATGCAATTGCTCGCACCCAACGGCGAGTACTGGCGATTCACCGTTGCGGCGATCGCTCGCGCAGGCATTGGCTCAATTGACTCAACCCGGGTTTATTCGCATGCCAGGGTCGCACAGGCTTTACTGCAACATCCCTCCGGCGCGTCGATGATCATATACAAACTGCGAAATCCCAATCGTGCGCCCGCGTTGGCCAGCCGTTTCGAAACACTCTTTCAGCACAGCGCCTCGAGCTGGCAGGAACGCGAGGAGAGTACTCTGCAACTTTTTCTGACCCTCAGAATGTCCGTTGCGATTACCGTTTCTCTTATCATCCTGCTCGCCGGCTTCGGTATTTTTAATGTCCTTACGATGTCGGTGCTCGCGAAAATAAAAGAGATCGCAATTTTGCGTTCGATGGGGTACCGGCGGATCGACATTGCCTCCATTTTCTTATGGCAAGGCGCGCTGATTGCAGCGGCAGGATCACTGCTCGGCTGCTTGCTGGGCGCGTCAATGACCTGGGGAGTTTCACACATTCCCATTCGTATCCGCGGTTTGCTCTATACTGATTACTTTCTGGTGACATGGGATTGGAGACATTACGCGTTTGCCACGTTGCTCGCGACCCTGGCCGTGTTCATCGCGAGCTATGTCCCGGCGCGCCGCGCCGCTGAATTGCCACCGGTGGTCACGATTCGAGGTTCAAGATGAACTCGGAAACCTGCCTTAGTTGCGAAGCGATCGAGCGTTATTTGGGGGAAGAAGAAGAGCGCGTGCACGCGCTCCGGGGCGTATCGCTCGATATCGAGCCCGGCAGTATCCACGCGGTTGTTGGCCCGTCCGGCTGCGGCAAGAGCTCGTTGCTCTACATTCTCGGGCTGCTCGATCTGCCCGATGCCGGCCGCGTTTCAATCGAATCGGACCCAGTCTCTCAGTTGAGCGACGACGAACTTGCGCGTAAGCGGAACAAGTTCATCGGCTTCATTTTTCAATTCCATTTTCTGATGGAAGATTTCACTGCGCAGGAGAACGTGATGATTCCGATGCGCAAGCTTGGGCAACTTTCCGATGGCGAGATGCGCGAACACGCTGCCGGCTTGCTGGAAGCGGTTGGCTTAGGTGACAAATTGCGGAGGCCCAGCCGTCATCTTTCCGGAGGCGAACAACAGCGTGTGGCTATCGCGCGCGCGCTGGCCAACGATCCGCGAGTCATTCTGGCGGACGAGCCGACCGGCAACCTCGATACTGCCAATTCCGAGCGCGCCTTTGAGCTGCTGCAAAACATCGTGCAACAAGGCGGGAAAGCTCTGCTTCTGGCAACCCACAACCCAGTCATTGCCGAAGCCTGCGATTGGATCCACGAGATGAAAGATGGCCGCATCACGGCCAGTCACCCGCGCGGCACGCGAAGTTCGATTTTTTGAGTAAGCTAACTCGACAATCGCAGGGCCAAGCCTCTTTCACGTGGTGAGTGACGCAGCTGTAGTCTGGCCGCCGACAGTTGGCAGCGCGTGGCTCCACCGTTAACCTCGCGGGCGATGGAGAACACCCTGCCAATTTTAGTCGCGGATGCGCCCGGGGCTTTGATGGAATTGTGCGGCGTCACCTTACTCGAACGTTTGCTCCGCATTTTGCAACGACTCGGTTTTCGACGCGCGATTGTTTTTTCGACAACGCCGGAAATCGTCGGGACTGAATTAGCGAAGCATTCGCGGGCGCGCGGAAAAGTAATTGTCCATCTTGTCCCGCGCGGAATCGGACCCCTTACTGCCCAACTGCTTTTGGAACAAAGCCCGTCGGAGCGCCTCTTAATAGTACCGGCAAATATTTATTGTGACGCACGTTTGCTCGCCGCTCTCTGCGCGAAAGATTCGCCTGCCGCGCTTGTCGATTCCAATCCGCCGGAATTCGCGCGATCTTTAATTCGAAGTCCGTGTGGGCCGGCATTGGTCACGAAAGATTCTCTTTCTGCGTTTTTGCCTACAGCGCCGTTTTTTGAGGAACTCAAAGACAAGATCAACAACGGCGAGACCGACGTCATAGACGCGGCGGCGGAGGATGATTACATCGTCAACATGCGTCGGTGCGTGCGGCCGGTCTGTTTTCCGGCGCCGGCCAAGCAGAATCGCCGCGCGGCTGAGCGGATCATTCTCGATTCCGCCCAAAACGGAACACTCGACATTCCGGCTTATTTCCACGCACCGATCGAAACGGGGATCATCTCACTTCTTTGCAAAACGCGAATCACGCCAAACCAAATTACGATTGCCGGTTTCATCATAGGATGCGGGACGACCGCGGCGTTCGCGGTTGGCCGTGTCGGACTCGGAATCCTCGCTGCTCTCATATTTGGCATCGTCGATGGACTGGACGGAAAGCAGTCGCGCGTCAAAATCGAAATGACCGAGCGCGGCAAATGGGAACATTATCTCGATTATTTGATCGAGAATTCGTGGTGGGCGGCTATCGCTTTTCATTTG
>VBQC01000133.1 GCA_005887825.1 Verrucomicrobiota bacterium
GGAGAAAGCGACATTCGGTGCGGGATGTTTTTGGGGAGTTGAAGCGACGTTCCGGCAAATCAACGGCGTAACGAACGTAACGGCCGGCTACGCGGGCGGAGCGAAAGATAATCCGACCTATGAAGATGTTTGCACAGACGAGACCGGACACGCTGAGGTGGTCGAAGTGGAATTCGATTCGTCGCAAGTCAGCTACGACCAACTCCTTGATGTTTTTTGGTCGAACCACAATCCAACGACTTTGAATCGGCAGGGCCCCGATGTTGGAACGCAATATCGTTCAGTGATTTTTTATCATTCACCCGAGCAAAAGTCGGCAGCGGAAACATCGAAGGAAACCATCAACAAAAGCGGGCGGTTTCGTCAGCCGGTGGTAACGCAAATTGAGCCCGCGCCAAGATTTTGGCGCGCGGAGGAATATCATCAGCGTTATCTGGAAAAGCGCGGGCAAACACACTGCGCGATTTGATCCAATCGCGGATGGGTCGCCACGTAATTCGAACGAAGAATTTTGCCGCGGACGCGGCGGATTTTATCGTCGAGCAAGCGCGCCAGGCGCTTGGCGAGCGCAACCAATTTCGCATTGCGCTCTCGGGCGGGAATACGCCGCGGCCGATTTACGCACGGCTCGCGGCGATCGCACGCGATCTGCCATGGAAGTTGATTCAAATCAGTTTCAGCGACGAACGCTGCGTGCCACCGGACGACCCACAGAGCAACTTTAGGATGGCCCATGAAAGTCTCTTCGTGCCCGCAGCTGTCCCGGAAAAATCGATTGCGCGCATGCGCGGTGAAATCGACCCGCAGATTGCGGCCCGTGAATATGAAGATCATCTCGATGCTTTGGCAGCGCAACGCGGCGAAACCATCTATCGACACGACCTGATTTTGCTCGGCTTGGGTGATGATGGCCATACCGCCTCTTTATTTCCGAACACGGCTGGTCTCGAAGAAAAGAGACGAAAAGTAATTGCGAATTTTGTGCCAAAATTGAATTCCTGGCGGTTGACCTTCACTTTTCCGCTCATCAATGATGCACGTCACGTTTGTTTTTTCGTGAACGCTACGAAAAACGCCGAGTTGATCGAGCGCGTGCTGGAAGGCGATCGGCAATTACCCGCAGCGCGAGTGAATCCTCCGGCTGGAGAATTGACATGGATTCTCGGAGAATGAGTGGCACAGCCGTCTCGGCTGTGGGGACCACGGGCGTCTCGCCTGTCGTTGCGTCCGTCGGCAGGCAAGATGCCTGCGCTCCCACTTGCGCGTTACTCTTGCGGCACGAATAGCACCAGGATCGACATCATGCGCACGATTATCGTTACAGGTTCGGCGGGATTGATCGGCTCGGAAACGGTAAAGCGATTCGCGAAAGACGGGACGCGCGTGGTTGGGATCGACAACGATATGCGCGCGCAGTTTTTTGGAGCGGAAGCTTCTACGAAGAAGATACGTGACGATCTGATTGCAACGGTCCGCGGTTACGAGCATCACGATCTGGATATTCGTGACGCCTCCGCCGTCCTCGGATTATTCAAACAGCAGCGCGGTGCTATCGATGCGATTGTGCATACGGCTTCGCAACCGTCGCATGATTGGGCAGCTCGCGATCCGCAGACCGATTTTGCAGTCAACGCGAATGGTACTCTGAATCTGCTGGAGGCGGCGAGAGAATTTTCTCCCGAAGCCCCCTTTATTTTTACATCAACAAACAAAGTCTATGGCGACACGCCAAATCGACTGCCACTGCGTGAATTGCCCAAGCGATGGGAAATTGAGCCGGGACATGAATACGAGGAGGGGATTTCCGAAACGATGAGTATCGATCATAGCAAGCACTCTCTCTTCGGCGCATCCAAAGCTGCCGCCGATCTTCTGGTGCAGGAATATGGACGTTATTTCGGAATGCCGACTGTTTCTTTTCGTGGTGGATGTCTCACCGGCCCGGCGCATGCCGGCACGGAACTGCACGGTTTTCTTTCTTACCTGATGATCTGCACAGTGAGCGGGCGGCCTTACCGCGTGTTCGGCTACAAGGGTAAACAGGTTCGCGACAACATACACAGCTTCGATCTGGTCGAAGCGTTCGCCGAATTCATTCGGGCGCCGCGCGTCGGGGAGGTATATAACATCGGCGGCAGCCGCCATAGCAACTGTTCCATGCTGGAGGCCATCGACATCTGCGAGGAAATCAGTAGCCGAAAACTAAGGTGGAATTATGAAGAGACTCACCGCGCGGGCGATCACATCTGGTGGATCAGCGATGTGCGAAAGTTTCAGCAACATTATCCAGGATGGAAATTTCGTTACGGATTGCGCGAAATTCTGGACGAAATTCACACAACGGTGCGACGTTCGTAATTCGAGAATCGAGATTCGTGAATCGCTTCACGATTCACGAGGTAAGGATGTTACATTCTCAATATTCTTCGCCCTCGTCTTCTTTCGGCGGCACGACGCGATCGTCAACTGCATAGGCATGAAGCATTACCGCGATGAGGTAAAAGAAAAAGAGACCGATCCCGAATCCTGCGGAGGCGATGGCGGCCAGAAACACGAAAATCCCGACGGGAACCGCACCAGCCATCCACAAAAAACCTGCCAGTCTGTGACCCTTGTAAATATGCCCCAAACCGGGGATCACACTTAATATAACCGCGACTGCATCGCTCGCCTTGCCTTCCGCCGTTTCAGTCGCGCTGCGCGTCCAATCACATCGGTCGCAGGTCTTCGCATCTTTTGGTAACAAATGTCCGCAGTAAGGGCATGGCTCTTTGTCGGCCTCCGTCGATGCGGGCTGAGTGCCTGGTGCGTCGGTGTAATCCACGTTCATTTGAATTGGTGACTCAAGGTCACAAGCGGCGCGGAATTCGTCAAGTAAACTCGACATGCCATGCACGCTGTCATCCTGAGCGGAGTCGAAAGTCCCGCGATATTACGTGGGAGTAGCGCGTCGGGGGAATTCCTCGGCCCATTCGACTTTGCTCAGGGCAGGCCTTTGCTCAGAATGACGAGTGTCGGTTTAGCGCTTCCAATCCTCAAAAGCTAGGCTCATAAGTTCGTGGTCGCATGAGACACGTCCTTTTTTGTCTCCTCATCACCCCGCAGACGCTTTACGCTGGGCTGGAGCGTTACTCACACCTGGTCGCTGCTGACATTTCGCCTGCCGCGCCGGCGCACGGTGAGGTGCGCGTGACTTATCTCGGAACGAATGGATTCCAGTTTGAATCGGGAAGACACGCGCTGCTCGTGGATCCGTATTTTTCGCGCATTAATTTTTCGCGTGTGGTTCTGGGTTTGCCTGTGCAACCGGATTTGCATCGCATTGATGAGGCGATGACGCATCTGGCGCGGAAAGTCGATGCCATTGTTGTGACCCATGGGCACATCGATCATTTGCTCGATGCTCCGCTCCTCATGCGCAAAACAGAGGCGCGCCTGATCGGGTCGCGGACAGCCATAGAGTTGGCGGAACGCGCAGGCGCGCCCGGATCGCGATGTGATCCGGTCACCGCTGGAGACGTTCGTCATATCGGCCCGTGGAAAATTCGCGTGCTCACCGCGACACACGACCGTCTTTTCTGGGTCGTGCCGTTTGCCGGTGAAGCGCGGGGAGCTGGTCCGCCACGGCGGGCCGCCGACTGGGTTTGTGGTGAACCGCTCGCTTATCTGATTGAAGTTGCCGGCGAGCGCATTTTTATCGATTCGGGCGGAACACCTGCCGTATTGCCTCCAGCCGATCTCACACCTGTCGATCTTGCAATTTTGGGTGTGGCATTGCCGGATTCACGCGCACGATTTTCGGCAGCGGTCCGGCGTTTGCGCCCGGGTTACGTGTTCCCAAGCCATCAAGACAATTTTTTTCGCCCGTTAAGCGCTGGATTCGAGTTCGGCCCGCTCACAGACTTCCCGGGTCTGCTCCGTAATTACGAGCGGGATGCGCTTCCTGGGCATTTGATTTTGTTAGATTATTTTCGGCCATGGACCCTCCGGCGAGAGTGAACCCGGCATGGGAACCCCGAAAGGTTTCGGGGCTGCTCCTTGTCGCGCTCGCGCCCGTCGTTCCGCAACTGCTTGGAAGCGCGTTTAACATTTGGTACAATGTGGCTGTTATCGGTCCCCTGTTGGCGACAACTGCTCTCACGCATCGCTTTTTCCTGACTGTCATCATTTACAATGGCGTTATTTATCCGATTGGGATTTGGTTGTGGTTGAAGTGCGTTTTTTCTCTGCGACCCGTATTCGATAGGCTGCGGCGCGGATCGATGATCGATTCCGAAACGCTTGCGCGAGCGCGTCGCCGTGTCATCGATCTGCCATGGTTTGCCGCAGCTATTTCCGCAGCGGCGTGGTTGCTTTGCGTTCCGATATTTCTTGGCTCGCTCTGGCATGTGCAAGGCGCCCTCGACGCGCGTTTGTTCTGGCACTTGCCAATTTCGTTTTGCATCTCGGCGTTCATCGCAATCACGCAAACTTTTTTCCTGGTCGAGCTCGCCAGTCACTGGGGGTTGTTCCCTGTTTTTTTTCACGATGCCCGGGCCGACCTCATGCCCGGCGTGCGCACACTTTCGCTGCGCGGCAGAGGCGTAATGTGGGCGATCTCGGCGGCAATTTGTCCAATCGCTTCTCTGCTGTTGCTTTCCTTCGCTCCCGGGACAACCGGACACAACTGGCAATGGTCCGCACTGTTTGTTGGCACAGTGGGAATTGCATTCGGTCTGTGCAGTTCAATTATGATTAGCGAGCTGGTTGCGAAGCCAGTCGATCAGCTTCGTGCAGCCGCGCAGAGCGTCGCACGCGGAGAGTTCGATTTTCATTTACCGAGTGCCCGTGCCGATGAGTTCGGACTGTTAATCGGCGAATTCAACCACATGCTTCAGGAACTAAAGGACAAGGAAAAATTGCGCCAGACCTTCGGCTTGCATGTGGGGAAGCGTGCCGCTGAGCAAATTCTTGCGCGTGATCCAGGCTTGAGCGGCGTGGAAGAAGAGATAACCGTCATGTTTGTGGACATCCGCTCGGCAACGGCGCGGGCCGGCGCATCTCCTCCCGCAGAGATGATCGAGATCTTGAATGATTTCTTTCGCGTTACCGTCCGCGTTGTCGAAGAAGCGCATGGCGGAATGGTCAACAAGTATTTGGGAGACGGGTTCATGGCAATTTTTGGCGCAGGCGATTCGAAGTCGAAGCACGCCCAGGATGCAGTGACCGCCGGCCGGGAAATCTTACTCGCCGTGGACGCGCTCAATCGCGACCTGATCGCTCGAAGTCGCGAGCCCCTCCGAATCGGCATTGGAATTCATTCCGGCCCGGCAATCGTCGGTAGCATCGGCTCGCCACAGCGGCTCGAGTTTACGGCAATTGGCAATACCGTGAACATCGCCTCACGCGTCGAGGGCCTCACTAAAACTGTAGCAAAGTCGATGCTCATCACTGAGGCCGTGCGTGATCGTCTGCGCGACCGATCGGGTCTCGAACAATTGCCGCCGCAAGAAGTACGCGGTGTTCGGGGCTCAGTTTTGGTTTTCGCTCCGCAACGCCAGTCTGATCAATAAGGAAACGCATCCATTCCTCTCATCCCGCGCAAAATTTAGCATGCCTCTTGTTTCTAAGATTGCTCGGTACATTGACGAATACCTGCGTATTCATGAAATCGACGATTGGCCGAATGCGCTTAACGGTCTGCAAATCGAAAATTCCGGGCGCGTGACGAAAATTGGTGCAGCCGTCGATGTTTCGACGCGTGTCTTGATCCAGGCCGCAAGAGAACAGGTCAATTTTTTGATCGTGCATCACGGATTATTCTGGCCGGGATTGCAGCCGGTCACCGGTTCATTGCGACGGCAACTGGAACTTGCCCTCGAAAATGATATCGCACTTTACAGCGCGCACTTACCGCTCGACGTCCATCCAATGGTTGGCAACAACGCTCAGCTTGCCGCGACGCTTGGGCTCAAATCGACGAAGCCATTCCTCGAGGAAAAAGGACGACTCATTGGATTGAAAGCACGCGCGTTGTTGTCGCAAGAAGAGCTCGTGCGAAAATTGCGGAGAGCGTTGGATGGCCCGGTTAAAGCATTCAACTTTGGCCCAAAAAGGACGACTACGATTGGTATCGTCACAGGTGGTGCAGGGTCTGAAATCTACAGAGTCGCCCAGGAAAAGATCGACACATTTATCACGGGGGAAGCGCCACATTGGGCTGCAGTCGCGGCGGACGAGCTTGGTATGAATCTCTTGCTTGGAGGACATTACGCCACCGAAGTCTTCGGCGTAAAAGCGCTCGCGGCCCATTTGTCCCGGCGCTTTGGTATTTCATGGACGTTTATCGACTGCCCCACGGGAATGTAATGAGTTTGCCCAGTGGGCGCCGTATCGATTTTAGAATGCGAAGGTCAGTGTCGAGTTTGAAAATTCCCAGGGTTCGCATTCGGCGTCTCGGGATTCTCTTTGGCGTCCTCACGATAGTGCCGATCGCGATTTGTGGCGCGGCCAGCATTCGGTCGACGCAATTAAGCGGATACAAGGCTGTTCCAGTGCATTACAGGCCTCTGAACAAAATGATAATGTCTGTCAACATCGATGGACAGCCCGCCAATTTGCTTGTTGATACCGGTGCCAATCAAATAATCCTCGACGCGACCGCGGCTGAGTCGTTAGGCGTGAGGCCGTCGCAACACAGATTGACTTACATCGGGCTAACCGAAATTAATGGCCAGCTACTCCCCATGGCGTTCGTAAGGAGTCTCACCGCCGGCAGCATGAGTTTTGGCAGCAGCCTGGTTGCACTGCTTCCCTCCGGCGCCCGCAGCAACCTTTCGAGTCGTTGGGGAGATAGCCGTTCTCGCGTTAATGGAGTCCTGGGCGCCGATATTCTTGTCCGTCACAAAGCGGTAATTAATTGTCGAACGCAATTCATCTTCTTGAAAACCGATCAGTCTCGACCGTCCCAAATTACCGCTTTTGCGTTGTCCGAAAAATTTACGAAGATTCCTTTGCGACGTGAGGAAAATGGCGCTTTTACAGTGCCCTGTTCGATTCATAGGCAAGCTGGGCGGCTTGTCGTGGATACCGGCGGATTTGTGACGACTTTCAACGAAGCAACGGTCAAGTCGCTTGGCATCTCGCTGCAATCAACACGCGCATCTGCGCGCTTCACGAGTGGCATGGGGCGACCGATTAGTATCGGCCAGTTCAATGACCTTATGATCGGTGACTTTAAAGTGCCTGCGGCAAAATTTGGCGTGGCGATGTTGCCAAACTTCGTGCTGGCGCAGGGCAATACGAGGAGTGTTGGGATCCTCGGGATGGATCTACTCTACAAGGCTCGTGCCATCATCGATTTTGATAGCATGAGTTTATTTTTGAAATAGCGAGGTAGGCACAGCACCGCGCGGCGGCTATTTACAGCTGTAGCTGGGGCCGGCTTGTCACGCCGTAGCCGTAACCGAAGGCGGATGGCCCCGGTCGCACGTAAAGTATAATGAAGGGATAGTTTTATGGATTGTTGAGAACTACTTGCGAGGCCGGTTGTTTCACTTCAAGCTGGGCGTTCACTTTCTGAATTTGCGCGGCCTGCTCTTGGAGCTGCGCCGTGAGAACCTCCATTCCTTTCTGTTGCTGCGCGACGGTTGACTTTAACTCCGCAATGGTCGCTTCTTGTTCCTGAGTTTTACGATTTTGTTCGTCAACCTTGCGATGCTCTTTGAGGAATTCATTGAGCAGCATCGCGTTCACCTGGTCGTAGCGCACGCTGTAAGGTTTTCCTTCTTTGTCGCGTACCACCAGGTCAGGGTTCACCTTTTCCACCTCTTCGGCAACAAGCCCAAACTGCGTTATACCTGCCGGGTCAATCTCCTTCTTGTAGCGGAAGGTAACCGGTTTAAGCGCCAGGAGCGCTTCGCTGGCCTTGTCCATTGGTTTGATCTCATCCTTAAAACGCTTTGAGGAGACCGCCGTACCAAGCCTATTGGACGAGTTAATGAGAACCGGGACCCCGCCGGCAACGGTTCGGCCGAAAATGCTCTTTATGTAGCAGGTGTCGCTCTCGCCGGCGATACCAACCATCTCTGCGCCGATATAGACATTGCCGCTGCCCGTTGTTTGATTAAATCCGGCGGAGTCGCCGACGGCGGTGTTGCCAGCACCCGTAGTATCGTTCTGGAGCGCTTGATAACCGAACGCATTGTTGAAGAATCCGGTTGTGTTGAGCTGAAGCGCCTGCTCGCCCAGTGCATTGTTGCCCCCGCCGCTACTGTTGCCAGGGCCGTTAGTATTCTGAAGCGCTTGAAAACCGACAGCCACATTTGCGCCGTCCTTCGTGTTAACTCCGTTGGCGATGCTGCTCAACAGTGCTTGATAACCGACAGCCACGTTACCGTCGCCCTCCGTGTTATTGAAGAGCGCAGAAGCGCCATTGGCCGTGTTGGACGTGCCGGCGGTGTTGTTCTGGAGCGCTCCGGCCCCGTTGGCCATGTTGGCATCGCCGGTGGTGTTGCTATGGAGCGCCTGAAAACCGGTGGCTGTGTTGAGACCGCCGGTGGTGTTGCTAAAGAGCGCCAGAGAACCACCGGCCGTATTGCTCTCGCCGGAGGTGTTGTGAAAGAGCGCAGCATAACCGTTGGCAGTGTTGTCACCGGCGGTGTTGTAATAGAGCGCGGCGTAACCGTTGGCAGTGTTGTAAAGCCTTCGGTGTTGTTCGCCAGCGCAAAAGCGCCCACGGCATTGTTGTACCACCCAGTGGTGTTGCTGTAGAGCGCATAAACGCCAGTGCCGGTGTTGTTGCTGCCGCCGGTATCGCTGAACAGGGACCGAAGACCCGTCGCCGTATTGGTCTGGCCGGCAGTATCCTGATTGAGCGCCTGGAAACCAAAGCCGCTGTTCCAGACGCCTGTGCTCAGATTGACCAGGGCCCCGCTGCCATAGGCCGTATTAGTTTGCGCCTGCGCTTGTTGCGAAAACGCAAAGCAGACTAACAGAAGCAGGATGAGAAGGCGACCGGGCCATAAAGGCGAGAGAATTTCTCGTTTTGAGGTTGAATAGTGCTTGAAGAGTTTGTGAGATGTCATCGTAGTTTTTTCTTTTCTCCCGGCGGGTTTGGTTATCTGACTGCTCTGAAAGAGCCAGAGAGAACCTGCCGAGGGAATAAGCCTTCTCTATCTCATCCAGGTCCAATTTGCCCTGAGTCGCCTAAGCGAAGGCCTCCCCGTTGCAGGGTTCTGCCAAAAATCCCCACTATCTGTCAAGCAAACGCGAAAACGCCGCCCCGCTCAGAGGGTCCAGATCAAACAGAAGGAAACGAAGCAGTGAAGAATACTTTTCGCCCTTCGCAGGACCTGTTTGCTTGTTGTGTTGTCTTGTGTTTGACGTTCCGGAAGTTTTTTCTTTCGTAAAGCCTGAGACGCTGTTCTTTGTTCGCCGATGATTGCGGCGGAAGATCGACGGATGAGTACGCGCGCGACGGGAGTCGTCGGCATGGCGATTCTATGCAGTCGTGTGCTCGGGTTGATTCGCGAAATGGTATTTGCGGGTCTTTTCGGCGCAGGGAAAAATCTCGACGCGTTCCTGATGGCGTTTCGGTTGCCGAATTTACTGCGCGATTTGTTTGCTGAGGGTGCGCTGTCAACGGCTTTCATCACGACGTTTTCGAAAAAGATCGCCGTTGAGGGCGACGAGTCTGCGTGGCGACTGGCGAACAAAGTTGCGACGCTCACGGCCGTGTTCATGAGCGCAGTGACGCTGCTTGGGATCGTGTTCGCGCCGCAGCTTGTCGATCTTTTGACGTGGGGGAGTTGGTCGCCAGACAAAACCGCGGTGACGATTTTGCTCACGCGAATCATGTGGCCCTTCATGTTGCTCGTGTCACTTGCAGCGCTGGTGATGGGAATACTCAACGCGAAGCACGTTTTCGGCCCACCGGCCATGGCGTCGAGTTATTTTAATCTCGGTTCGATTATTGGCGGCGTGGCAATCGGCTGGTGGCTCGATCCCCATTTCGGTGCCCGTTCGCTCGTGGGATTGGCAATCGGGACGCTTATCGGTGGCGCGTGGCAATTGATGGGGCAATTCCCTTCCCTGAGGCGCGTCGGCTACAAGTACCGCACCGATTTCCAATGGCGCGACGAAGGCGTGCGCACGGTGCTTATGCTGATGGGACCTGCGGTAATTGCCGCCAGCGCTGTGCAGGTGAATGTGCTCATCAACAGCGGATTTGCGGCCAGTCTCGGCAACGGCCCGGTGAGCTGGTTAAACATTGCGTTTCGCCTGATGCAGTTGCCACTCGGAATTTTCGGCGTCGCGATTGGCACCGTTACGCTTCCGTTGGTATCGAAAAGCGCGGCAGTTGGAAACATGGATGAGTTCCGCGCGATCCTTGCTCGCGGAATACGACTCGCATTTTTGCTCACCATACCGTCAGCGATTGGGCTCGCGATGCTTGCATCGCCGATCATCAGCGTGATCTACCAGCACGGACGATTCACTGCCGAAATGACGCGCGAGACTGCCGGCGCACTGCAATTTTACGCCGTCGGCCTCGTTTCCTATGCAGTGTTAAAAGTGCTAACGCCGGCGTTTTACGCGATCGGCCAACGCAACACACCAATGATCGTAAGTTTTCTCGCGATCGGCGCGAATCTTTTTCTCAACTGGCTTTTTACATTCCGGCTTGGGTGGGGACATCGCGGCCTCGCGTTTTCGACAAGCCTCGTTGCGACAATCAACTTTTTTTTGCTCTATGCGCTAATGCGGCGCCACACACGCAGGCTGGAAACGCGCCAGATGCTAATTGGCCTCGGAAAAATTTGCCTGGCCGGCGCGCTGTTGGCGCTGGTTTGCTGGGCCGCGAATTACTGGTGGCTCGATGCATGGGCGCAGCTGCGCTTTTTCTCGCGGTTATGCGTGCTGCTGGCTGCGATCGCGTTTGGTTCGGCGGCGTTTTTTGGCGGCGCTTTTTTGCTGCGTGTGGCCGAAGTGCAGGAGATCGTCGATCTTCTCCGAAGCAAATTTGGCCGCGCTTTGTAGAGGCGTTTGTGGCAAACGCCGGGTTTATGCAAAAAAAGATAGGCGCTTGCCACAAGCGCCTCTACAAGATGCCTAACCCGCCATGCCTGATCGACCGCCGCGATTGCATCACGTCTTTCAACGGTATGAGCCACCATTGTATTTTGTCACCTTCAACACGCACAAGCGTCGCAGACTGCTCGCAAATGTGCTGGTGCACACCGAATTGGTTCGTTTCGCTCAGGAAGGTCAGCGTCGAGGAATTGGCCGCGGGCGTTACGTCATTATGCCAGATCATGTGCATCTCTTCGTTCGCGGGAACCTTGACTTCTCCCTAAGACAATGGATGCGAATTCTGAAGCGCGTTCTATCGAAAGCAATTTTGTCTGCGCCTCCGCATTGGCAGCAAGGCTTTTTCGATCATTCGATTCGTCATAGCGAGAGCTACGCGGAGAAGTGGGAATATGTACGCCAGAACCCTGTGCGGGCGGGATTAGTCAAGGATCCAGATGAATGGCCCTGGCAAGGTGAGATCGTCAGACTTGAAGCGTAATTGGTTGTAGAGGCGTTTGTGGCAAACGCCTATCCCAGGGCTTGATCAAGATCCTCGATCAAATCGTCCGCATTCTCGAGGCCGATCGACAATCGCAAGAGACCTTCAGGTGAAGTTGTTCCGGCGCCCTCAATAGACGCTCGATGCTCGATCAAGCTTTCTACGCCACCCAGACTAGTCGCGCGAGTAAAGATTTTCGTCTTCGCCGCAACCGACATCGCCGCGTCACGGCCATCTTTAACTTCGAAGGAGAGCATTCCGCCGAACAACTTGTCCTGAGCCTTAGTCGAACGGATCGACATCTGGCGCCTGGCGATTTCGTGTCCGGGATGAGAGCGCAGTCCCGGATAATGTACGCGCGCAACTTTTCGATGTTGGGCCAGAAATTCTGCGATTTTCATCGCGTTTTCCGAATGCGCCCGCATCCGCCACGGCAGGGTGCGCATCCCGCGCAAAATCAGCCAGCAATCGAAAGGCGAGGGGACTGCGCCGCCAGAATATTGGATGCCGCGAATACGCTGAAAGAACTCGCTATCCTTTTTTACAATGACGATTCCGCCGGCTACGTCGCAATGCCCACCGAAATACTTCGTTGTCGAATGCAAAATTAGATCGGACCCCAACTCGAAGGGACGCTGTAACACCGGAGCCCAGGTATTGTCGCAAACACAGAGAGCATTTACGCCGCGAACGATTTCGGCGACGGCCGCAAGATCGACGATTTTCAGCAGTGGATTCGAGGGTGTCTCAGCCCAGGCCAGCTTTGTTTGTGGGCGCAAAGCGTTCTTCACTTCGTCGAGATTGCTCATGTCGATGAAGTCCGCTTGCAGCCCCCAGCGCAGGAAAATTTCACGGAGCAGACGTGACGTGCCGTAGTAAGCATCAACGTGGGCAAGAACATGATCTCCCGGCGCGAGCGCCTGAAAGAGAGCCACGGCTGCGGCTGTGCCACTGCCAAAAGCCGCGGCGGCCTCGCCGCCTTCGAGTACGCTGACTCCGTGTTCCAGCGCTTCGCGGTTCGGATTGTTGTTGCGCGTGTACATAAACCCGCGCGAATACGTGCCCTCGACGTCTCGCTCGAAAGTAGTGGAAAGATAAATCGGCGCCGAAACTGCCCCGGTTGCAGGATCAATGGCGTGCCCGGCGTGGACGGCTAAAGTTTCAATTCTCATTTTGATCGATTTAGGAAAGGGAATGCTACGGATTCCAAATGGATTGTCGATCTTGCGCAATGGTTTTCGATTTGACGGCTCTATCTGCCCAGCGCACATAGCAACTGCGTTTCGCGGCCCGGTAGCCTAACTTCCAAACGCGTCCCATGATTATTTACGACGACGAAGTGTTCAAAATGGCGTGCGACCAGTTTCAGGTCATCGCTGATTACCTGAATATCGATCCGAACGATCGCGATCGCCTCATGTATCCTAAACGCGCCGTGGCGGTGACGTTGCCGGTTCACATGGATGATGGCAGCACAAAGACTTTTCAGGGCTACCGCGTTCAGCATCATCTGACGCTCGGCCCGACTAAAGGCGGGACACGTTTCGCGCCATCCTTGTCAATGGGCGAAACGGCCGCGCTTGCCATGTGGATGAGCTGGAAATGTGCCCTGTCGAATTTACCCTACGGCGGAGCGAAAGGCGGCGTCGCCGTTGATCCATCGAAACTATCGCGCCGCGAGCTCGAAGCGCTCTCGCGCCGTTACATGCAGGAGATGATTCCATTCGTCGGGCCACACACCGACATCATGGGTCCCGACATGGGCACCAATGAACAGGTCATGGCCTGGTTTATGGACACCTATTCGGTTTATCAAGGGTACTCAGTCAGCGAGATCGTCACGGGCAAACCGGTCGCCATCGGGGGAACGGAAGGCCGCCGCGAAGCGACTGGCCGCGGCGTGGTTTACCTGATCGAGCGCGCCATGAACATCTTGAAGATAGACCCCGAAAAATGCACTGCTATCGTGCAAGGCTTCGGAAACGTTGGCTCGGTGGCGGCACTTTCGCTCGCGTACAAGAGCGGCGTCAAAATCGTCGGCCTTAGCGATCACACCGCGGCGATTTACAACCCGAAAGGGATCGACGTAAAAGCTGCCGAGCAGCACATCTTCAAAAAAGGACACTTGAAAGCGTTCGATCAAGAGAACCATGTCGACCCAAACAAGTTGCTCACAATGAAATGTGATGTGCTGATTCCGGCTGCCGTCGATCGCGTCATTACCGAAAAAAATGCTGCGAAACTACAGTGCCGCATTCTGGCTGAAGCCGCCAACGGACCGACGACGCCGGGAGCGGATCTCATTCTCGAACAACGATGGGATGAGATATTCGTGATTCCCGATATCCTGTGCAACGCCGGGGGCGTGATCGTTTCTTACTTTGAGTGGGTGCAGGGTCTGCAGTCGTTCCGCTGGACGGAAATGGAAGTGACCGATAAACTTTTTCGTATCCTTGAGCATTCGTTTGCGCAAGTGATCAAGCGGGCAAAAGAACACAAGATTTCTCATCGCACCGCAGCCATGGCTATCGGCGTCGAGCGCGTCCTCAAAGCCAAAAAAGTGCGCGGCTTGTTTCCATGAGTCGCGATGAAGTTTTCGCATTGCGAAGAACAACGGGACGATCGACACCTCGACATTTTGATCGACGAGGAGAATGGCCTCCGAATCATCGTTTCGCGTCTGGGCGCGGAATTAATCAGTCTCGCAAGGGTAAATGAGGCTGGCGCCTGGACCGGCTTTCTTTATCGGGACAGCGATCTGTCGGTGCCGTCCCAAGGCTGGGCGAACCATGCCACTGTGATGGGCTATTATCTTCACCGGCTCAAGAATGGGCGCAGCTTGTACCGGGGTCGCGAAATCAAGGGCGGCAACCACGGCTTTCTTCGTTCTAAAACGTGGCGCTTTGTTGGATCCACCATCGAGGAAAGCGGCGCCTCATTGAAATATCGGATCATGCCCGAGGATTTTTCGCCAACCGAATACCCGCTGAAGGTAAGCGTGGACCTGACCTACAAGATCGAGATGAACAGAGTGAGCGTGCTCTTTGAATTTCGAAATAATGAGTCTGATTTGAGCGCGCATGTTTCATTTGGATTGCACCCCGGATTCGCTGCGACTTCGTTCGAAAGCTTTCATTTCCAGATGCCCCGAGGCTGCTATCGTCGGCACTTTTCGCCGGGCAACTATCTCTCGGGAGAAACACGCGACATCGAGTTCGCTGGCGGCGAAATGCCGTTTTCGAAAACGGATTTGCCCGGCTCGGTCATCCTGGAGCTTGTCGATGTTCCAAGGCGGGAATTTTCCTTTGTCGATCCCCCCAGCGGCCGCTGGGTAATCGTCGATCTAACCGATGTGCCTTATCTGACTTTGTGGTCTGATGGCGGGCCTTTTCTTTGCATCGAACCTTGTTGGGGCCTGACTGATCATCACGAACAGCGCGCGTTCGAAGATAAAGAAGGCATTCAAATAATTGCGGCCGGCGGCGAATTGCGCGCCTCTTTCGGCATGACTCCGCAACTTGCTTCTTACGATTAGGCGCATGACTTCTGACTTCTGACTTCTCACCTCTCACTTGTCCTCTATGCCAGCCGCCTCGCTACAAGCTTTGCTCGCGTATTCGATCGATTACGCCGGAATGTTTCCGCCTTGCAGTCTTGCGCTCGAATCAGCTCTTCAGAATCACGCTAACTATGTGCGCTCGCCTGAAGCGTGGATGCTGAACACATTCGTTCTTCCCGTCGAACAATTCGATGCGGCCAAGGAACTCCTTTCGCCTTTCGATCCCTTACATCCGCTGCGTGTTGCGGCGCTTGGACCGAAAACCGCGAATGCGGAAGCCTTTCTTGAAGCGCTCGAGAAAGCCGATACGGCGATTCGTTCGTTGTCCAGCAATGTCGATCTCATATCGATTAGTCACCTTGAGATGTTTTTACCGCGCGATGTAGCTCTTGCTTCAATGGAAGAGGCGAGATCACTTCTCGGTGATTTGCCAGTTTTCTGGGAAACGCCACCGAATAGAGCGGAGCAAACCATCGCATTGCTGGCCGAATACAATTCTGATGCCGACTTGGCAACGTTTGGTTACAAATTACGTACCGGCGGAGTGACAGCGGATGCATTTCCGACTTCGGCGCAGATCGCCGGCGCACTGGTCGCCCCGGCTACGCACCAACTCCCGATCAAGTTTACGGCGGGACTACATCATCCGATCCGGCAATTTCGTGATGAAGTGAAAACAAAGATGCACGGATTCCTTAATGTGCTCGGCGCCGCGGTCCTCGCGGCGGAGCATCGATGGGATGCACGCCAAACCTCGCTCATGCTGGAGGATGAGGACGCCGCTTCGTTTTCCTTTACCGACGGATTTTTTGCCTGGCGTGAATGGAAGCTCGACATCAAATGGCTGAACAATCGGCGCAAGTTCGTGACCTCGTTCGGCAGTTGCAGCTTCGATGAGCCGCGCGAAGATTTGCGCGCCTTGAATTTATTGTAGGGCGTCTGTGTCAGGCGCCGCACGATTGGCGTTTCACAGAATGGAGCCGGCGGGCGCCGAGCGACATAGACGGGAAGCCCGCAGGGTGAGCGAGCTGGCGTGAGCGAATCAAACGCCCTACAGTTCTTCTTCGCACCAATGCCGCTCCAATCTTTCATCGAAGTCTCGCGAGATTCACATTTCCCCATCCAAAATCTTCCATTCGGTATCTTTCAACCGAAAGAAGGTAAACCGCGTGTCGGAGTCGCGATCGGTGATTTGATCGTGGATCTTTCCGTGCTCGAAGAACTCGGTCATTTCCGCTCGCCGGAATTTGGGGAGCGACGGGTGTTTGCGGAGGACTCGCTCAATGCGTTTCTCACGTTGGGTCGCCCGGCGTCGCGCAAAGCGCGCGAAATCCTCCAACATCTTCTCTCGGTCGATACGCCAACGCTGCGCAATGACCCGAAGCTTCGTGCTCGGGTTTTTCACGCGCAAAAGGATGTCGTGATGCAACTGCCGGCGCGCATCGGTAATTACACCGATTTTTATTCGTCGTATCATCATGCGCACAATGTCGGCACGATGTTGCGTGGCCCAGAAAATGCGCTGATGCCGAATTGGAAATGGTTGCCGGTTGCCTATCACGGACGCGCCAGCTCGGTTGTTATCAGCGGCACGGACGTGCGGCGACCAAGCGGCCAAGCCAAGCCACCAGATGCCTCTGTACCGGTTTTCGGTCCGAGCAAAAGCTTCGATTACGAATTGGAAATGGCGTTTCTAATCGGGCCTGGCAATTCGTTAGGTAAAGCGGTGCCGATCGATCGCGCGATCGATCACATCTTCGGCTTTGTGCTGATGAACGATTGGAGCGCGCGCGACATTCAGGCGTGGGAATATCAACCGCTGGGACCGTTCCTGGCCAAGAACTTTTGCA
This sequence comes from Verrucomicrobiota bacterium, assembly GCA_005887825.1. Classification (GTDB taxonomy): domain Bacteria; phylum Verrucomicrobiota; class Verrucomicrobiia; order Chthoniobacterales; family UBA10450; genus Udaeobacter. Next base: position 16,961 of record VBQC01000133.1, read on the forward strand.
CCAGCATCTCGCCGTGGGTGGTCACGCTGGAAGCGCTTGACCCTTTCCGCAAACCGCTACCACGGCAGGATCCCGAGCCGCTCCCGTATCTTCGTGGAAAAAACGATTTCACATTCGACATTCATCTTGAAGGGCATTTGCAAGCTTCATCAATGGATGCGCCGCACATCATTACGCGCACAAATTTTCAGAATCTTTACTGGAGCGTTGCACAGCAACTCGCCCATCACACCGTCAATGGCTGTAATCTGCAGCCAGGCGATTTGTTGGCGAGCGGCACAATCAGCGGACCAACCGAAGAATCGCGCGGCTGCATGCTGGAGCTGACCTGGCGCGGCGCGAATCCGTTGAAAGACCAACTTACGATTACCGGCTGGTGTGAGGGCGACGGTTACCGAATTGGTTTCGGTGAAGTAAGCGGATGCGTGTTGCCTGCCGTGTGAATCTTTGTGTCAAAAGTGACGACTTCTCCGATCCGGCTGACACCTGACACCTGACAACTGATTTTCTGATCTCTGATTTCATTGCCGAGCGAGCGGGAACTGAGCGAGTCAACATTTTCGGAGTTTAAACGCGGCCTGAATTTCCCTCTCAATCGGTCCGAGAATTCTTGTTTTTTCAGGGGTGCCGGTGGGAAAGAGAAATGACAGCTGCTTACACTGTCTGCAACTCCCGGGCATGAGTGATTTCCCGCTTGTGAACCGGACGAACTTGCGATGTTTCCACGGTGGCCACTGCTGCCGTGTCTCCCTCCAGCGTGGTGAATTCCACTTCATAGGCTAGGCCGTCCCGATAAATATGCACAACCGTTCCCACGTCGCCCGCTTTCAATCCTTCGGCGGGAAGATCGCTTTTCAAAACCACTCGGGCATGTTCTTTGATCATCACAAATCCTCCTCGGAAAAAGCCTCCGAACCTTATACCGACTCAAATTCCAGCGCCGTGGTTTTCAAATTCGGCGTCCGCTTGGACAAATAGAGCATCTCGACTCCGACGACTTCGTTTTTGTCGTTGTAATCGAGAATCACGCCGGGCGCGACTTCCTCCGACTCAATGATTTTTGAATCGTCCAGGCGCAGGTAAAGCGCATCGGCTTCTTTGTCGACATGCAATCTCATAATTTGCCTTTCATTTTGCGATCGAAGAATACACTCACCACTCGCTTCGGTTCAACCGTCGTATTTACGGTCACTCGAAGCACTCGCCCGCCAAATTCAGGAATCCGCCGAAAACAGCGTTGGACTGTCGCATCATTCGGGTCTGGCAGAGTCAATTCAGGCGCCTTCAGCGTACGTTCGACCCATTCGATAGCAATCTCACGTTCAGCCAGGGCTCTTTGCGCGTGATTAGTGAATTGAAATTTCACTCCGCCCGACACATTGCCAGAGCACTTTACGATTGTCCCGCCGGATTTCGTCGTAGAAGCGGACGCGTGTTGCCTGCTGTGTGAATCTTTGCGTTCAAAAGCGAGGACTGACCTCGTTTTTGGTTTTGCACAGAAGTCCGAAATCCTTCCCACGCATCTATCGTAAGCGGCTCTTGGCGCGCCGTAGCTAACCTTGTACGGCGGAGGAGGCTAGGATGCATGAGCGAGCGCGCTGTAGCGGCGGCTGTGTCAGCCGCATGAGATCGAGCGCGTAGCTAAGCCATCGCCTCTCAACTTTGCCAGTCGCCGACTTCTCAGCCAGTTCGAATGTCAAATGTTTGTCTTGTCCTCCTAGTGAGCACGAGGAGCTTTGAATGTTCGACTCACCTGCCAGACACATCCCCTTCGTACGAGATGTGCCAGCGGCAGGACATCCAGGGAAGTGCCGAGTCCTCCGGTTTTCGCGCGAGAGCCTCGCGGCATTGACACCGGATCCAATAGCACCTCACAACCTTCCTCCGCGCGTGAAGGAGAACTCAGCGATGTCGCGTCAGACACAATTGGGACGGGATCGCAGAGACGCTCCGAAAAGCGGATTCCCACCTGGATCGTGGTCTCTGATTCGGGCAACCGAAATGTCACCTTCATGCAGAGTTGAATTTCGTTGCCTGCGGAGTCGATCGCGAAACCGGGTTCGATGACAACAGTCCAGCGAGCATTTTTCTTTAGAGTTGAGACCTTCAGCCCGTGGACCACCCCAAATCCGTGGCAATGCAAATTGTGGCGCCGCTGTTTTCCAATATGGTACTCCTGTTCGGCTGTGAAATCGTCAGCCGATAGCATTTGCCCGGTAAAGTAGTGGGGCCGCTTGACTGGAGGCTCACAAAAGGCCGCCTGACGCATCGACGAATTATGACTTCTGATGGCAGTTGGTTTCAGCACAATTCTCCTTTGAAAGCGTTGCCGAGGATTGAGGGAAGAAGCGCGTCGAGTTCAGCGGCGGTCTCGGTTTGCAGGCACTTAATGATTTCCAACGCTTGATTCATAACTTTGAACGCCGATTGAATCTGCTTGCGCTATTCTTGTCGAGCTTGGCGTTTCAAATCGTTCGCGATTTCGGAAAATTGTGCGGGTTCCTCTTTTATATTAGCTCTTCTCAGAACGAAACTTCACTTCGCCTTTCTGCAGCTTCGCAGTGCATGAATGTTAAATGCTCTGCTCAGCCTGCCAAAGCTTGCTCAGAGTTTACTCGCCGCGGCGAGTGGTGAGTGGCGGGCGAGATCTTTCGGAGTTTAGACACGACCCCGTTCTATGTCCGTCAACTACTCAACGTTTCGATGTGCGTACCTTTACGACCAGGAAGACAGCGATCGCGACATTGATAACCAACGCGGCGCATTTCAGGAGAGAGGGAGCTTTCAGCAATTCATAGATCTCCACCGGAATAAATGAGACCGTGGCAACGATGGTGAGATACTCGGCCCATCGCTTCTCAAAGAACAAACCCGTGCCCTCGACCAGGAACAGAGCGCTATAAGCGAACGTCAATCCGCTCAGGGCTTCGATCTTCTTATCGTCGAGAAGATCCAGTTTTGTCAGGAGCGCGCCCAGGTAACGGTTATCCGGATCAACCCGCAAATCGTTCACCAAAGCCTGGACGTCTGCCTCGATGTCATGGTGCATCAGCTTAAGGAAACCCACTCCGACCAGGAACAAAACGAGACTTTTGAACCACTTGAACAACGCGAGTGGAAGCAAACCTTTGTCGCGGCTTCGCTTGTTCTTTTTATCTCGTTTCACCTTGCTACCTCCTTAAGTCGTTAGCGATTTCGGCGAACTGAGCAAGGGCGGCTTGGAGATCTTCGAAGATCTCGGCGGCGATGATGTCGGGGTCGAGCGCTGGCCGCGCGCGAATAGCGGCTGCGAGCTTTACGGCGGGAGGCACCGAGATTTTGAGCGTGTCTAGGGAAGCCGGGCACGTTCGACGGGTCATTGAACCCGCTTTAACGGACTTTGATCAGCGCTGCAGCGCTGCCCCTTCGGGCTGACGCTCCGCCAGCCTATGTCGCTGCTGCTCCATTCATTGAGCATGAAATGTTTGTTGGTGGGTCCTGTCGCGCCGTAACGATGCGAAGGAGGAAGATCGTAGGATCCAGAAGCTGACAGCGGCTGCTAGCCTGCAAGATTTGTTGACTGACCCCTATTTTTTCCGCACATCATCTTGATGGAAATCCAGCTTGCTCAACGTACTGTTTCGTTGATGGGCGAGGTAGATCGCAAAACCCGAAGCTTTCGAGATACCCGTGCGGGCGGGGGATACTCTTCCGTCAATGGCGCATGCACGTAGAGCAGGTTGATTTCGTCTCAGTTCCGACGCGTGACAGGGCACGCGCGATTGCGTGGTACCGGAACGTGCTTGAGTTGCCGGTGAGCGCGCAGGGACAGGCCGAGGTCGAAGCGCCCGGCCTAACCCTATGCTTTTGGGCGCCGGAGGAGCAGGGAGAGAAGTTCGTACCGAACGAGAACGGAATCGCCTTCCGCGTCGCTGATGTCGAGGCGGCAGTCGAGGAGGCGCGTGCGGCCGGCTCAGAGGTGATCGGGATCGAAGACACCGGCGTGTGTCGGATGGGCTTCGTCAAGGATCCGGATGGTAATGTCATCATCCTGCACCGCAGGTACGCGCCCCGCGCCTAGGGCGTGCTGCTGCTGTCGCCGCAGCGCTTTTTTCGAACAAGTACGATTACCGTGAAAGAGAAAGGGCCCACCGGATGATTCCAGCCGGGCAGGTGATTCGTGTCAGTCCTCACTTTTTATACAGCGGGCGGAGTGGACGTTGAAACGATCAAGTGCTGAAGCGTTGGACCGTCCATCGAAAGAATTTCAGTCGGTCAAAGCTCCGGCTACGCTGGCAAGCCGTGGCGCGCGATCAGTTCCACCTGTTCGCAGAAGCGATCGAGCTCGCTGAGCGTGGTATAAACGTTGGGCGTGACGCGAATACCCTGGAATTCTTCGTGCAGGATCGGCGTGGTAAAGATGCGGTGTTTGTCGAATAGATATTTCGTCACCGCTTCCGGATTGGTGCCGTCGACGTGGACGTTTCCGATCGCGCACGATTGATTTGGATCGAACGAAGTGTTGAACCGAATTTTGGGCACGTCTTTGAGCCGGTTCATCCAGTAACGGGACAGGTAACGTAACCGCGCTTCCTTGCGTTTGCCGCCGATGCCGTCGTGAAAGAGGAGCGCTTCACCAATGGCGAGCTTCGGCGCGGCCGAGTGGGTGCCGATCTCTTCGAATTTGCGGATGTCCGATGCTTGCTTGGCTTCCGCGGCCATGAGCGGCCAGAGTTTGTCGATTTTATCGCGCTTGACGTAAAGCATGCCGGTGCCTTTCGGCGCATAGAGCCATTTGTGCAGACTGGTGCCGAAGTAATCGCAACCGAGGTCGCTCTGTTTGAAATAGAACTGGGCGAAGGAATGCGCGCCGTCGACGATGGTCTCAATGCCGTGGGCGCGCGCCACGTCGCAGACTGCTTTCACCGGAGTGATCTGGCCGGTGATGTTGATCTGGTGAGAGATGAGGACGAGGCGAGTGCGGTCGGTGATTCCTTTTTCAAACGCCGCGGTGATCTCGTTGAGGTTCTTCGGCGGAATCGGAATCTGAATGAGCTTGAGCTTGAGATTTTCCCGTTTTTCCCGCTGACGCAATGTGGTCAGCATGCGCGGGTAGTCCTGGGTGGTGGTGAGAATTTC
>VBQC01000166.1 GCA_005887825.1 Verrucomicrobiota bacterium
ACCACCGGTGGCCGTGTTTGTGACGCCGCTTGTGTTGCTAAAAAGCGCTTGCCAACCTGTGGCCGTGTTGTAACTGCCGGTTGTGTTGTCAAGGAGAGCATTAAAACCGCTGGCCGTGTTGGCGGTGCCGCTTGTCAGTCTGAAGAGGGCAAAATCACCCTCGGCGGTGTTTTGGCCTGGGTAGCCCCCGTCCGGCGGTGGGCTTACAGCTTCGGCTCTAGGGAAAAACGCAAACCAGGCGAGGACGAGCGGGATGAGCAGAAAACCGAGTCGCAAAGGCAACCGGCCGATTGATTTTCCTGAGTGTAGAGTTGTCATATTTTTTGTTTTCATCTTTTGTCAGAATCTCGGTTTCACTGATTATTGAGGACAGTTTGCGGCGCAGGTTCGCTCACTTCGAGCCGGGCGCTCACTTTCTGGAGGCCCGTAGTGAGAGCTTCGATTTGCTTCTGCTGCTTGGCGATGGCCGTTTCCTGTTTTTGTAGCCTACCGTCTTGTTCTTCTATTCTGCAGTGCGCTTTAAGGAACTCATTAAGCAACATTGCGTTCACCGCTTCGTACCGCACCGTGTAAGGCTTACCTTCCTCGTCACGAGCCACCAGGTTAGAATCAACCTTTTCTACTTGCTCGGCGACCAAGCCAAACTGCGGGATACCGACCGGATCAAGCTCATGCTTATAGCGGAAGGTTACCGGTTGGAGCTTCAGGATCGCTTCGCTCACCTTATCCATCGGTTTGATCTCATCCTTAAAGCGCTCCGAAGATGTAACTGTACCGAGGCGCCCTGCAGAATTAATAATAACGCCGACGCCGCCTGCAACAGTGACACCACTAATGCCGGCAATAAAAGTGTTCGTATGGGTCCCCATGGTGCCGATGCGGATCTTTGTCGACTCGCTATCAACTCCACTATTGCCGATGTAAATGTTGTTATCGCCCGTGGTCAGTCTTCCGCCGGCTGCAACGCCCACTGCGATATTGAAGCTGCCGCTATCATTGAAACCAAGCGCCCCAAGACCGACGGCTGTGTTGTCGGTACCAGTCGTATTGGAAAAGAGTGCGCTACTGCCGCTGGCTACATTGTTTTGGCCGGTGGTATTGCTGAAGAGCGCATTATCGCCGGCAGCCACATTGCCGCCGCCGGTGGTGTTGCTGGTGAGGGCTCCGACGCCGTCGGCCACGTTGCCGCCGCCGGTAGTATTGCTTGCGAGCGCAGACTCACCTGTGGCTGTGTTCGCAACGCCGGTGGTATTGCTGGCGAGGGCAGACTCGCCATTGCCCGTGTTACTGAAGCCAGTGGTGTTGCTAAAGAGCGCATCAAAACCAACCGCCGTGTTGTTGGCCCCGGTTGTGAGGCTGAAGAGCGCACCCTCACCCTCAGCCGTGTTGTGGTTGGGCCGGCCTCCATCCGCTGCCCGAGCGCTGGGCGAAAACGCAAACCAGGCGAGGACGAGCGGGATGAGAAGAAAACCGAGTCGCAAAGACGACCGGCCGATTGATTTTCCTGAGTGTAGAGTTGTCATATTTTTTGTTTTCATTTTTTTGTTGAGGTTGGATTGTTGAACTGCATTAACCGCAATCCAGTTCCGCGCGGAACCAGGAACCACTCCTCACGAGGCGCTTTGAACAGCGGCCTCACTTTGGCTGACTCAGGGGCTCCAGTTGGATCTGGAGATCGCGCTAAGCGGTGTCTCAGCGAAGGTCCAACCCCACGGGCTTCTTCAGCCCGGCCGAAGATGCGTTGAAACGTCGGATGACGTAATCGAATAGGTTTTTACCCTGATCCGCATCAATAAGTCAACCTTTAATTTCGGATAAACGAGGAAAAACCACGACTTTTGTTGCGCGGGCGGCCAACAAACGGCGACCATATTTGGCCATTTCCGCGATTCTTATGGCGAACAAATTTATCGAGGCCTTTCCTATGAAAAAAATCTCCTCTTCAATGACCGCGCGCGCCCGGCGCCGGTTCTCCAATTTAATGGCGCGAAGTTAGCTCAAAGCGAAAACGCATCGGCAACGAGGCGGGCTTGCTCGCGCTTGTGCCGAGCGAGTGCGCCGACAGCGGGGCTGGCGCTGGCATCGCGTCCCGCGTAGGCGATTTCGCTGCAAAAAAGCGTGCGCAATCGCGGTTCGATGAAAGTCCATGCGCCCATGTTTTGCGGCTCTTCCTGACACCACACGAGCTTCGCGCTCTTCGAAAATGGCTTGAGCATTTCGCGCAGCTTTTTTTCTGCGAGTGGGTACAGCTGCTCGATGCGAATGATCGCTGCGTCGTCAATTTTGCGCTCAGTGCGATACTTCAGCAGATCGTAATACACTTTGCCTGAGCAAAAGATGATCCGCTTCACTTTGTCGGCGCGACCGGCCTCGGGCGCGCTGAGAATTTCTTCGAACCGGCCATGAATGAATTCTTCCGCGGGTGACGAAGCAAACTTCGCGCGCAACAGGCTTTTCGGTGTGGCGATGATGAGCGGCTTGATAAAGTCGCGTTTCATCTGGCGGCGCAGCACGTGAAAATACTGGGCGGCGGTGGTCAGATTGCAGACTTGAATGTTGTCCTCGGCGCACGCTTGCAGAAAGCGCTCCAGCCGGGCGCTGGAGTGTTCCGGCCCCTGGCCTTCGTAGCCGTGGGGCAGCAACAGCACGATTCCGCTGGGCTGTTGCCATTTCGATTCTGCTGAGACGATGAACTGATCGATGATCGTTTGCGCGGCATTGGCAAAATCGCCGAATTGCGCTTCCCACAGACAGAGCATTTTCGGGTAATCCAGCGAGTAGCCGTAATCAAACCCAAGCACTGCGGCTTCTGACAACGGGCTGTTGTAAATGCAAATGCGCGCCTGTTTTTCGGCCAGATGCATGAGCGGCACGTAGGGTCTGCCCGTCTTCGCGTCGTAGAGGACTGAGTGCCGTGTGCTGAAGGTCCCGCGCGAACTATCCTGACCCGACAATCGAAGCGGAATTCCTTCCAACAGCAATGATCCGAAGGCGAGCGTTTCAGCATAATGCCATTCATAGGGTCCGCCCTCTTCAAAGACTTTGCGCTGGTGATCGAGGACGATGCGTTTGATCTTTGGCTGAACCTGGAAACCCTCCGGGATGCGGGTGAGAGCATCAACGATGGTCTTGAGCGTTTTCTCGCTGATCGCCGTCGGTTCCGATGTGCTAGTGTATTCCGGCTGAAATATTGCCGTCGATTCCTTGAACTTGGCCTTTTCACTGCCCTTCTGCTTTTCGATGGCACTGACTTCGTCTCGCGTCATCTCCAGCCGCAGAGCGAACTCGGTTTCCAAGGAGGCGGCGTCGTCTTCGCTAAGTGTTCCGGCTTCGAGCAGCTCGCGTTTGTAAAGCTGCGTGACCGATGGTCGCTTCTCGATCTTTGCGTAGAGATCGGGCTGGGTAAACGAAGGTTCATCGCCTTCATTGTGGCCATAGCGGCGATAGCAATACATGTCGATCACGACGTCGCGCCCGAATCGCTGGCGAAAATCGAACGAAATGTCGCTAACAAATTTAATGGCCAACGGATCGTCGCCGTTCACATGAAAAATCGGCGCCTCAATCATTTTGGCGATGTCGGTGGAATACGCCGATGACCGCGCATCTTTGGGCAGCGTGGTGAAGCCGATTTGATTGTTCACCACGATGTGAATGGTGCCGCCAGTGCTATAACCGGGCAGTTGAGATAAGTTGAGTGTCTCGGCTACGATCCCCTGTGCAATGAAAGCCGCGTCGCCGTGCACCAGCAGCGGCAAAACTTTTCGCCGATGCTCGACATCTCCACGGATTCGTTGTCGCGCGCGTGCTTTTCCCTCGACCACAGGATCGACCGCTTCCAAGTGACTCGGATTTGAGGAGAGGCGAATCTCGACTTCGGCCCCTGAAGCAAGTCTGCGCACCGCGCGATAACCAAGATGGTATTTCACGTCGCCATCGCCGGCTACCAAATCGGGAATGTAATTCTCGCTGAATTCCGTAAAGACAACCTTCAGCGATTTGCGCAAAAAGTTCGCGAGCACATTGAGGCGCCCACGATGCGCCATGCCCATGCAAATTTCCTCGACGCCACCCTCGGGGCATCGGTGCAGGATCGTATCAAGAATTACCATGAGCGATTCCGCACCCTGAAGGGAAAACCGTTTTTGTCCCACGTAGCGTGTATGCAGGAAGATCTCGAACGATTCGGCTTCGAGCAGCGCCCGCAACAGGGCCACCTGAACTGCGCGTGGCGTCGAATGTTTGTGCGGCCGCGTCTCCAGCCGCCGCCGCACCCAGTCGCGAATCCGCGGGTCCTGGATATGCATGAATTCCGAGCCGATGGAGTCGGCATAAATTCTGTCGAGGCCGGCGACCATTTCACGCAAGGTCATCGGCCGATTGTCGAGGAAGAATTTCGACGAAACGCGAAGATCGAGATCTGATTCGCTGAATCCGAACTCGCTCAAACTCAGCAACGGATTTTGCGGTCGCGCCTCTGCCAGCGGATCGACGCGTGCAATGGTATGCCCCAGCGAGCAATACGCGTAAACGAGGCCATCGACACGTGTTTGCAATGCTGCCTCGCGAGCCTCGGCCTCCGCCACGGCAGCCCCGTCACGCTGCGGCAGATTCCCGAGCTCGAAGCCTTCGAAAAAGGCCGACCATCCCGAATCGACTGACTCAGGATTTTCCTGCCAGCGCCGATAATTATCCTCGATCAGGTCGATATTTGCGCGAGCGTCAATTGAAGTACGCATAGCAAACTTAATCTCCGACGATTGCGCGGCGCGGCAAGTCTGTAGCCACCGAGCTGCGGCCGTCAAAATAAGAATGACAGCCTCCGCGAGGCGGTGCACAAGGCCGCCGCTACAGTGCCCGCAGCGGTTGACAGTGCGAAGATGGCTTCGTTACTTGGCTGCGCAATGAATGTCAGGAAAGTGTTTGCTCTCGTACGCGCGCAGAGCGCGGATTGCGCGCTGAGTTTATTCATTGCGAGTCTGTTGATCCTCGCGGGATCGGCGTCTTGTTTTGCACAAGCGGACAAGGTGTTGCCGGCAGTGGTGAACATTAATACCGAGCGCGTGGTTCGGCGCACGGTGCGCGATCCGTTTGAGGATTTTTACGCGCAATTCTTCGGTTACAACCGCGTCCAGCCGCGCCAGATTCGCCAGACGCTGCAAAGTCTCGGCTCCGGTTTCATTATCGATCCGGCCGGTTACATCGTGACCAATAAGCACGTGGTCGAACGCGCCGCGGACCTGAAAATTCACGTGACGACAAACGACGGCAAAACCTACAACGCTCACTATATCGCCGGCGATGACAAGACCGATCTGGCATTCATTAAAATCGACGCGCAAACCGCATTTCCCTTTATCAACCTAGACAACATTTCTCCGAACTTGCTTGGCCAGACAGTGATCGTGGTGGGGAACGCTGTCGGCTACGGCAGTTCCATCAGCCGAGGTGTTCTTAGCGCGGTGAAGCGCA
>VBQC01000118.1 GCA_005887825.1 Verrucomicrobiota bacterium
CCAGTGATGGAGGAGGAGTCGGGGCGAGCGCCTCTGGTGGCCGCGCTGGTTGCGCTGGTGCCGACGTTGCCGAAGCAGCGGGAGCCGGAGGGCGGACCAGAGTTGCTGCGACAGCCTGCGCCGACGCTCGGCCAGCGCGAGCCCGGCCAGCGTAGTAGAACGTTGCAGCGAAAATCTCCGCCACCGCCAGAATGACGATCAAGCCGAGCCCAACGCTAAAAGTTGTATCGGCCTGTATAGTGCGTGAGAGAAGGCTTCGCATGGAGCGGTGGACGCATTTCTGTAAACGTGCTTTCCCAAAGCTGTCAACCTTGGTTCGCCAACCTTAGACCGGTGAAACGCTAAAGCGTTGAAGCGTTAAAGCGTGAATCCGATTTCACGACGTAACGAATCACTAGAGCTTTCGGACCTATCGACGATTACGAGCAACAGTACGAGCAGAAGGGATGGAGATTTCTTATCGCGAAATATCGTTCTGGCTCAGCAACTTGAATCCTTCGCCCATCAGCACCGAGGACGCGCATTCCGTATCGTCCAGGTGCAAGGCGATCGCGGCGAAGCCGCGTGGGCGTATAAGTAGCGGATAAGCGAAATGGACGTTGACCTCGGCCATCACCAATGCGGCAAGCAGCTTTACCACTTGCGTGGCGACTTCCCGCAGTTCCACCATTACCACTTCGCAAACGCCGAATGCGACGCTTTTTTCATGGAACAGTTTTTCCACCCGCCCGGGATCGCTCACGATAATCCGCGCGATGGCCGAGTCTGTGGATTCGGACACGCTCAGGGCCACCACGTGAACGTTTTGCGTATTGAGCAACTTCACAAGGTCCAGCATTGCTCCCACTTTGTTCGGCAGGAAAACAGAGAACTGCTTCACCAGCGGTCCTTCCATCTTTGAAGTTGTCTGCGGTAAATCTACAGCCATTTGGGTCGCACGCTGCCGGGGAAAATCGGCGTCGCGCATTGACAACTATCTCATTGCCGATCTTTCGTTGGCAAACCCAATATATTGGGCGTTGCCGCGCCCACGTGATTCGTAGGCAAACCCATGTGATTCGTCAAAAGGTTACATCGTTACGTCGGATTCACGATTCAACATGGCGAAGCCGAACTCTTCTTTCAGACTGTTCATTTTTCGGCGGCATCGATAGCGTGCCCCAATGATTACAGGAGCGCACTTTCTCCTCTACAGCGAGGATCCGGAGGCGGATCGCGCGTTCTTTAGCACTGTGCTGGAATTCCGGTCGATCGATCTGGGTGAGGGGTGGCTGTTATTTGCGTTGCCCCCAACCGAACTAGCGCTCCATCCTGGCAGCGGTGACTTCGTTCAGATGCATGCGGAGCGTCGGATGCTCGGCGCAGTGCTCTACCTGATGTGCGACGATCCGCGCTCCTTCATACAATCGCTGGAAAGGAAAGGTGTGACTTGCACATCGCCGATTGAAGCCGAGTGGGGAATAAGCACGACGCTTCGGCTGCCGAGCGGAGGAGAGATCGGCGTTTATCAGCCAAGCCATCGCACGATGGTCTGAGCGGATTCGACCTGGCAGAGGCGAGTTTTTGCTCCCAGACTTGCGCAAAAGCCTTACATTCGCCTCCGAAGATGGACGAAGAGAACGAGCTGATCGCGCTGCGGCGCAAGAAACTCGACGCGCTCCGCGCGAAAGGCGTCGAGCCGTTCGGCGCTGGTTTCGAGCCGAGCGGATCGATCGGCGAAGTGCGCGAAAAATTTAAAGAAGGCGAAGCTCTTCGCGCGGCTGGTCGCATTGCCGCGCACCGTGACATGGGCAAAAGCCACTTTCTTGACCTGCGCGACGCCAGCGGGCGCATTCAAATTTATGTCCACGCCAAGGAGGTTGGCGCGGAGCTGGTCGACCTTTTTCGCCTGCTCGATATCGGGGATTTTATCGGCGTCGAGGGCACCTGTTTTCTCACTAAGAGCGGGGAACCGACACTAAAGGTGCACACGTTCCGGCTGCTGGCCAAAGCCTTGCGGCCGCTCCCTGAAAAATGGCACGGATTACAGGATATCGAAGCACGCTACCGTCAGCGTTATCTCGATCTTTTCACCAACGAACATTCCCGGGTCGTATTCCAAAAACGAATCGTGATTGTTCGCGAAACCCGGCGCTTCCTCGAGGAGCGCGGTTTTCTGGAAGTAGAGACGCCGATTCTGCAGGGCATTGCAGGTGGCGCCGCAGCCGAACCATTTCGCACCCATCACAAAGCGCTCGGTCTCGATCTTTATCTGCGCATCGCGCCCGAGCTTTATTTGAAACGCTTGCTAGTAGGCGGGTTCAACAAGGTTTTCGAGATCAGCCGCAACTTCCGCAACGAAGGCATTTCCCGAAAACACAATCCGGAATTCACCATGCTCGAAGCGTACTGGGCGTACGCCGATTTTGAGAAAATAGCGAATCTCGTCGAGGAACTAATCTGTCATCTCGCCGAAGTCGTCTGCGGTTCCCTCCAAATCGAGCATCGAGACGCCGATGGCAAAATCGCTCGCACGATCAACTTGAAAAGACCGTGGCGACGCGCGCGTTACCATGATTTGGTGCGCGAAGTTGCGGGAAAAGATTGGTTCGACCTGTCGAGCGAACAACGGCGCGAACGCGCGACGCACGAGCTGAAATTGGAAATTCTGCCGCAACTCGCCGATTTCGAAGTCACGCAGCATCTCTTTGAAAAGCTTGTCGAAGAGGCAACGATCGATCCGCTTTTCGTCACGCATTGCCCGAAAGAGCTCGTGCCGCTTGCCAGGCAAAACAGCGAGGATAGTTCGCTTGTCGACGTTTTCGAGCTGATCATTTACGGCGCAGAGATCGCACCGGGTTACACCGAGTTAAACGATCCCCTCGTGCAACGTCAGCGTCTTTTGGAACAGGCGGGCGAGGAGACGCAAAGGATCGACGAAGAATTTCTGCTCGCGCTCGAGCATGGGATGCCGCCAGCTGGCGGCGTCGGTGTCGGGATCGATCGTCTCACCATGCTGCTTACCGGCGCAGAATCGATCCGCGACGTCATTCTGTTTCCCCTGCTGCGGCCGAAGAAATAACGAAACGTAGCTTGTTAAAAAGTTACATCGTTACATCGATACCGATCTTACGATTCAACCATTTAACGGTTCACATCAAGAGCCACGTTCCATCTCGAACGTGACTTTCGCGTTCACGCGATAACTGACGACGCTGTCATTCTCGACCGCCACGGTGAATTCTTTGATGTATACCGAGCGAATGTTCCGCAACGTTTTCGACGCTTCACTGACGACGTTCTGGGCCGCTTCCTCCCAACTCTTCGGCGATTCTGACAGAACTTCGATGACTTTTACGATTTTGGCCATGGTTAATAGTTCTCCTTCCTCTATTTATCGCAGATCGCAGGTCGATCGCGCGTTCCGTGGCATGCCGTAGCGGTAGCGAAGGCTGCACAAAACAGAACGTGGGCGAGTAGTTAGGCTCGCCCACGTTCCGAAAGAAAGAATCAAATATGATTCAACCATTGAGTTGTCCTCACCCGAGGCAACCCGGCAGGCAGCTTAACTGGACGAAATTCCGTCAAGCCTGAAATCCGCCGTTCGATTTTCGAGGGTAATGTTGGTCAATTGTCAGTTGGATTGGTGTTGCAACGCCCCATGGTCGCTTCGCGAGGGCGCCCGTTCGACTTCGCTCAGGGCAAGCAGCGCGCTCCCAGAGCGGGTGCGATCAAAACGAGTCGTTGAACCGATGAAAGGTTGAAGCGATGGAGCGTTGGCTTCGCCACGTTAAGTTGTTGAATCGTTGAATCGTAAATCCAATGTAACGATGTAACAATGTAACAATGTAACGTTTTTAACGGTGTAACGTATAACCATGAAATCTTTCCAAATCGCCGGCCTGCCCCCCGACGAGTTGACCAGCTTCCTCACCGGAACGCATTCCGATCCGTTCCGCGTTCTGGGACCGCACCGGGTCGGTGACGATCTGGAAATCCGTGTTTTCCGGCCTGATGCGCGAAAGATCGACATTGTGCTGAATCAACAGGCAACCGGGCCGATCGCTGCGGAGAAAATTCACCGCGACGGTTTCTTCTGCGCGACTGTGCCGGGAGCCAGGCGCGACCTTGATTACCATCTGCGCCTCACAGCGTGGGACGGCTCGGAGTCTCTGACGCGTGATCCGTATCAGTACGGCCCGATCATGGGCGAGGTTGATCAACATTTGTTCGGCGAAGGACAGCACTGGCAGATTTACGAAAAGTTTGGCGCACACCTGCGCACTATCGGCGATGCGGCCGGCGTTTACTTCGCAGTCTGGGCGCCCAATGCGCAACGTGTCAGTGTGGTCGGTGATTTCAATGGCTGGGATGGCCGGGTCAATCCCATGCGCAAACTCGTTGGCAGCGGCGTCTGGGAATTATTTTTGCCCGGCGTGCGTGAAGGCGCGCATTATAAATTCGAAATTCGCACCCAGACGGGCGCGCTTCTGCTTAAGAGCGATCCGTTCGCCTTTTTTAATCAGCACGGATTATCGACCAGTTCTCTCATTTACAATCTGGACCGCTACCAATGGAGCGACGCCGAGTGGATGGAGGCGCGCCGCAGACGCGATTGGCCGAAGAGTCCAATCAGCATTTACGAAGTACACCTCGGCTCATGGCGTCGCCACGCCGATGAAGGACGCCAGTTCAGTTATCTCGAACTGGCCGAGGCTCTGGTGCGGTACGTGCTGGAGATGGGTTACACTCACATCGAGTTGTTGCCCATTGCCGAGCATCCGTTCGAAGGCTCGTGGGGTTATCAAGTCACCAATTATTACGCGCCCACCAGCCGCTTCGGCACGCCCGATGAGTTTCGTCATTTCGTCGACGCATGTCACCGGGCCGGCATCGGCGTGATCATGGACTGGGTGCCGGCGCATTTCCCGAAAGATGCGTACGCCCTGGCCGAGTTCGACGGCACCGATCTCTACGAACACATGGACCCGCGCCAGGGTGAGCACCAGGATTGGGGGAGCTCGACAAATATCACATCGACGGTCTGCGCGTGGACGCGGTGGCCTCAATGCTATACCTCGATTATTCGAGACAACCCGGGCAATGGATCCCCAACGTGTACGGCGGTCGCGAAAATCTCGATGCCATCTATTTTTTGAAACGCTTCAATGAAGTTTGCTATGAGCGATTCCCCGGGATCATGACCATCGCCGAGGAATCAACCGCCTGGCCCGGCGTCACGCGTCCGACTTATCTGGGCGGGCTCGGGTTTGGATTCAAATGGAACATGGGCTGGATGCACGACTTTCTCCAGTACATGAGCCTGGATCCGATTTACCGGCGCTATCATCATGGCAACATCACGTTTTCGTTGCTTTACGCGTTCCAGGAGAACTTCATTCTGGTGCTGAGCCACGACGAAGTCGTTTACGGCAAGCGTTCCTTGTTATCGAAGATGCCGGGAGACGAATGGCAGAAGTTCGCCAATCTCCGGATGTTTCTGGCGTGGATGTACGGGCATCCCGGTAAAAAGTTATTATTCATGGGTAGTGAATTCGGTCAGCTCAACGAATGGAACCATGACGTAGGTCTCGACTGGCATTTGGCACAGCTGCCCCGACACGACGGATTACGCCGGTTGGCGCAACATTTGAACTACGTTTACAAAAGCGAACCTGCGCTCTGGCAACTCGACGACACTTACGAAGGTTTTGATTGGATCGATTTTCACGACGCGGATAACAGCGTCGTTTCGTTTCTGCGCAAATCGCGTGACGGCGACATGGTCGCGTTCGTAGTGAACGCCACGCCGCAGGTGCGCTACAATTACCGGCTCGGTGTGCCCGAGTCCGGATTCTGGCGTGAGATCATCAACACCGATGCCGAGACGTATGGCGGCAGCAACGTCGGAAACTACGGCGGCGTCCACAGCGAGAATGTTCCATGGATGGCCCGCGAACATTCGATCCTGATTCATTTGCCGCCGCTGGCGACGGTGGCGTTCAAGTTAGAACGATGATTCGTTAGTCTCGCTAAGTCTTAACCAAATTGTGGCAACCCTAGACTGACCCCATTTTCCATTTGTGGAATCCGTCTTCGGTTAACGCACGAACACGCGGGCAATTTCCGCGAATTCTGATTACTTGAAGCCGGGAATAAAGTGCGAAGCCACGCTGTTAGGCCGCCCTCCCTAACTGAACACAAATCCCCGGTCAGCACGTGCAATGCAGGATGGCGTACGCCTGGCCCTTCTTCACTTCCTCCAGCAGATGACAGACTTCCAAGGTGGGCGCTGCAATGACCTCGATACCGCGCCGTTTCGCCTCCGCTAGGACTTCGTCCATTACCGGAAGCGCGCCCTGGGCGCCGGTCCCGACAATGAGCCGCTTGCCTCCCCAGGGAATTTCTTCCCCGGCCGAAAGCGGCGTGTGGCCGAACTTTTCGCGGAATTGCTTGGAAGGTCCTTTCTTTCGTTTCCGCACTTTGCCGCCGTCGATCACCACATCATGCGTGTAGCGCTTTCCCTCGACCTCGATCTCGCCAAATTTGACCAGTCGTGCTTTCATATCTCAATGTTCCGCTGGCTCGACCTTCGAGGCAAGAGACAGGGATTCTAAGACCCGCAGCCTTTTGACCGGTTCCCCCTTCGCAACGGCAGGAAATAGATTGCAAAATGCCGTCTGATTTATAGTTAGATGCAATAAGCCGCATGTCCGACGCAATCGCTGGAGCACTCGTAGGCGGACTTATCGGCTTCATATCCGGACTTGCCGTTGCGGTGCTGTCGATATTATGGACTTATCGTCGCGACCAGTATGGCGACGCATTGGTAACGCACCGCGAATATTTGTCTTGGCTGCGAGGTCTCGTGCCGGAATGTGAGTTGATCGTTGCGAGCATTGAGGAGTTGCGACCGACGTATGAGGGAATGCTGACTGGCGGTGATCTTCGATGCCCCACCAGACGACTGAACTCTGATTTCTTAGCTGCTGCTCGGCTTGGAGTGATGAAGCATCCTAGAGGAGGCCACTTATTCCCGCGCTTGACCCGAGCATATCGCGACGTGGTGCACGTGAACGAAATGATGTCCCGATTTGAAACAAGATATGGCGAGGTGGCAAGTTTCCCGAATCCAAGGGAGGCGATTCAAGGGATTCTTCGCCCTACCACAGAATGTATGCCCGGCGTTCGTGCGTCGGTTGAGGCGTTGCTAGCGGCGGCTCGCGAGCAGGAACAGCTGGAGTCGTTGCATCCGCCCACCGTCTGGCATCTACCAATCGCTCCAATTGACCGCTGGCCGCGATGACTAGCTCACAATACGTTTACGAGATTCGGCCCCGATCTGATAAACGCGGCGTCAATCTGATTTCCGCTGCGCTCCCCTTCGGTCGCCTGTGGTACGGTGAGCCAAACGCAATCAGTAACGCAATCGACCACGCTAGATTCTACAGCCGTTCACACGATGCTGTGATTCGCGTTTACAATGAGCGTCAGCAATGGAGGTCGGCAACGGCGCACGCGCGCCGCGAGTCATTTTTCTCCGAGCTGCCACACGCCATTCCAATCGGTGCCGGGAGGATTTCGGCGCAACGCTTGGATACGCTGAAGGAAGACCCGCGACGGGCCATCATTTGGACGAAGTTGGAGACATTCGCGGAAAGTCGCCTCAGCCAAATCCCACTCCTGGGCGATGTACGTTCGCCGAGCTTGCTCGTAGCGTTCGCGCAAGCGTACCAATTCTTCCGATAGTTGCCCCGCCGCAGACATCAACTCGAAGACCCGCGTGGTTTCTGTCTTGCCTTTGACGAAGATGGTGTCGATCTCCCGCATTTCGAACTGAAAGCCGATCGCCTGAGCGGTAGTTTCGCTAAGCAGAATTTGCGTGCCATAGAGACGGTTGGCCGTTTCGAGTCGCGCGCTGACGTTCACAGTATCTCCGATAACGGTGTAACTGCGCGTGTTCTCCGAACCGATGTTGCCCACAACGACTTCGCCGGTGCAAATGCCAATGCACAGATCGATGGCAGGGGCGTCTCGGCGCAACC
>VBQC01000119.1 GCA_005887825.1 Verrucomicrobiota bacterium
TCCATGACTGCTGCTGCCAGAGCGCAACGAGAGAGCGCGCCTGCGCGGCGAGCGCTACACGATCGTCGTTGTTCCAGACTACGTGGTCCGCGCGCCTGATTTTTTCGTCGAGTGACATTTGGGAGTTGATCATTTGTTCGGCCGCCACGCGTTCGAGCAACGTGCGTGCCATCAGCCAGTGCAATTGCGTCTTGAAAGAGCAGGCGACCACTACTACTCGGTCGCACAACGTTTCACCGCCAGTTTCATAAAGAAGGGGAATATCAGCGAAGAAAAAATCGGGAGAGTCGCGATGCGTTTCCGCTTCCGCACTCCATTTGCGGCGAATCCGCGGATGAAGCACCTGTTCGAGCGCGCGTTTTTTAGCCGTATCGCCAAATACTATGGCCCGAAGTTTCTCTCGATTCAAGTCCCCAGCCCCCGAAAAGACTCCGCTGCCAAATTCCAGACGAATTTCTTGTTTAACTTGCATATCAAGATCGACAAGCCGGTGCGCCTCCTGATCCGCATCGAAAAACCTGGCAGCGGGAACGATATCGCGAAGACATTGGCAAAGGCTGGTCTTGCCAGTGGAAATTCCGCCAGTGATCCCGATGGCAGGCATGCAAATTGCGATTAAAAGGCCATTGAGGCGGCTGTGTCAGCTGCAAAATACTCGGAAAATCGTCATGCACTCAAGCGTGGCACCAATTGCTCTGGTAGGGGCGATTAAACCAATCGCCTGGGCGGTTCAAGTAAATCCCGCCATTCTCTTATTTGCAAAGAGCTTTCCCCTATGGAACTTCTCGCCTAGGGGGAATTCTCGCAAAAATCAGGGCTTTTCTCCTACCCGAAACGTGCGCTTTTCTCTTTACAACCCATTGCGACATAGGAGACCGCGCGCAATTCGCCCCCGGCTCTTGCGTTGATGGGTGAAGGCGGAAGAGAAACAATTATCTGGTAGCGGAACTCCCGAAATCTGAGAAGGGTAGTCACTCAACGACGCGGAAAATTATGAAAACACTTAAGCTATTTACTCTTTGTATTGCCATTTTTGGATTGACCGTGGCCGCTTTTGCCCAAAACGATTTGAACCTCCCCGACGTCAGCCAGGCCGCCGAGGTCAAGCAACGTATCGCCCTGACGGATATTACTATCACCTACCATCGGCCCCTGGTGAACGGACGAAAGATTTGGGGTGCCCTTGTTCCATACGGCAAGGTCTGGCGTGCGGGCGCGAATGAAAACACGACGATCGAATTCAGCGATCCAGTTTCGGTGGAGGGACAGCAGCTGGCCAAAGGAATTTATGGTCTGCACATGATCCCGAACCCAGATTCCTGGACGGTGATCTTTTCAAAAACCAATACGGCATGGGGGAGCTACAGTTACAAGCAGGACGAGGATGCTTTGCGCGTGAATGTGAAACCGCGCGCGCTCGCCGAGATGAAGGAGGCGCTCGAATTCGAGTTCGAAGATTTGAAGCCGGAATCGACGGCGGTCGTGTTGAAGTGGGAGAAATTAGGTGTCCCGTTCTCTGTCTCGATTAAGGACTCCGACCAGACGCTGCAGAACATCCGGGCCCAATTAAAGGGCCGCGGCCAGTTTACGTGGCAGGCTTTGGATGAAGGCGCGCAATTTTGTTTGACCAGAAAGATCAACCTCGATGAGGCATTGCGTTGGGCTGATGCCTCCGTTCAGAACGAAGAAAGATTCGATAACCTCAGCACCAAAGCGGACATCCTTAAAGCCTTGAACCGGCCGGACGAGGCAAAAGCCGCTTGGAGCCATGCGCTCGAAATTGCGACTGCGGTTCAGCTTTATTCCTATGGCCGGCGTCTGCAGGGTGAGAAGCGGGGTGCTGACGCAATGGAAATTTTCCAGGCGGTCGCCAAGCGGTTTCCGCAAACTGTCTACGGACATTTGGCGGAGGCTCGCATCAAATCCGCAGCCGGCGACTTTGCTGGCGCCGCAGCGGAGGCAACAGAGGCGCAGAATGCCACTCCTACCGATGCGCAGAAGCAAAGTATCAAAGCGCTGATCGATCGGCTGCAGTCAAAGCAGGATATCAACAAATAGAGGCAAGCCGGTTCAAGCGATCTTCCGACGTGGAACGATGGTGTTTGGCGGGGCGTTTACAGCGGGGAGCCTGATATTGCACGGGACGCGCCAGCGGATTTCGCGGGGTTGGCTAACGGCCATCGCAGTTGCCGTGGCCGCTGCATTTCGCACGGCGAGTGCGGCTGATGCGCCGCCGTTAATTCCCGAAGCAATGAGTGGTGGCGAGATTCAGCTCTCTCTGCAGAAATTCAATGTGCTTGGCCGAGTGCTTTACCTCGCGGCCCATCCCGATGATGAAAACACAAACCTAATGGCGTTCTGGGCCAACGGCTCACTTTACGACACGGCTTATCTTTCGATTACGCGCGGAGATGGCGGTCAGAATTTAATCGGACCGGAATTACGCGAGCGACTCGGCATTATTCGAACGGAGGAATTGCTCGCCGCCCGACGACTCGATCATGCCCAACAATTCTTCTCACGAGCGGTCGATTTCGGATTTTCCAAGACGGCGGAGGAGAGTTTGCGGATCTGGGATCACGACAAGATTCTTTCCGACGTGGTTTGGGTGATTCGGAAGTTTCGGCCGGATGTAGTGGTGACTCGTTTTAGTCCCGAGGATCAACTGACTCACGGACATCACACTGCTTCGGCGATTCTGGCGCAGGAGGCTTTCGCGGCCGCGAGCGATCCGAATCGTTTTCCGGCGCAACTTGCTTTCGTCAAACCATGGCGCGCGACGCGGCTCGTTTGGAATACATCGCCATTTTTCTTTTCCAATCGAAACTTGCCGTTCGATCCGACGGGTCTCACGACGCTTGAAGCAGGTGGTTACAATCCGCTTCTCGGCAAAGCCTACACGGAAATAGCGGCCGCAAGCTTGAGCATGCATAAGAGCCAGGGGGTGGGCAGCCCGCCGCGGCGCGGTGCACGAAAAGAATATTTCAAACTGTTAAGCGGCGAGCCCATGACGAACGCGCTTTTCGACGGCGTTGATACGAACTGGTCCCGGGTGGCGGATTCGGAATCGATCGCTGCGAAGATTCGTCAGATCATTTCGGAGTTTGATCCCGCCGACCCCGCGGCATCGGTGGCCGGGCTGTTGGAGCTGAGGCAAGCGTTGAGCGGAGTTAAAGATGAGGCTTGGATTCCGGAGAAAAAGGCGGAGCTGGATCAGATCATCGCCGCGTGTCTCGGCTTGCATGTGGAAGCGTCAACGACCAACGCGGTGATCACGCCGGGGCAGAGCGCAGCTATCAAACTGGAAGCAATTAACCGCTGTAACATTCCACTCACACTGCAGGAAGTGCGATTTCCTCTCTCCGGCGACTCGACGCGAATCGATGCGGCGCTTCCGCCTAACGAACTCGTCACGAAAGACCTGTCATGCAAGATCCCGGAGAACACACCTTATTCTCAGCCCTACTGGCTTCGTCAGCCAGGAACGCTCGGCACCTTTGCGGTCGATGATCAGAAACTTATTGGCCTGCCGGAAAACCCGCCTCATCTTCCGATGGAGATAACGCTGCAAGTTAGCGAACAGGAACTTCGTTACACTGTTGATACCAGGCACCGCACGGTGGATCCGGTGGCGGGCGAATTGCGACAGCCGTTAGTCATTGCGCCGCCAGTTTTCACAGACTTCGCCAACGGCGTGCTGATGTTCGCTACGAATCAGCCGAAATCCGTTCCAGTGCGTGTGACCGCGGCAAGCGGTTCCGTCAAAGGTCAACTTAAACTGGCTGCGCCGGAAGGCTGGCGCGTTGCCCCGACGGCGGTGCCCATCGACCTTAAGGGAGCCGACGCCGAGATGGTGGCGGCATTTACGGTCAAGCCACCGGAGCAGAATAGCGAAGGAACGTTGCGAGCCATCGCTACAATAGACGGCCGTGAGTATTCGTTCGGGCGCGTGCGCATATCCTATCCGCACATTGGCGTTCATACCCTGATGCCCGCGGCGGAAGTCAAAGTTGTTCGCGCGGATATCCGCAAGAAAGGAGAGCGCATTGGTTACATTGCGGGCGCTGGTGACGATGTCCCGGAAAGCCTGCAACAGATCGGTTACACGGTGAAGATGTTGAGCGAAGCCGATATCACGGCGAAGAACCTGGCGCAGTTTTCCGCCGTTGTGCTGGGAATCCGCGCTTACAACACGGACGATCGAATTTCCACCTGGATGCCGGAGCTGTTTGCCTATGTAAAGAGTGGAGGAGTCGCGATCGCGCAATACAACACGACGACTGATCTCAAAACCAAGGAGACGGGACCGTATCCGTTGGAAATTTCGCGCGACCGCGTTACGGACGAAAATGCCGAAGTGCGCATTCTGGCCCCCAACCATCCACTCATGATGACTCCGAATAAAATCACGTCGAAAGATTTCGAGGGATGGGTGCAGGAGCGCGGGCTTTATTTCCCTAACAAGTGGGATCCCGCCTGGACGCCGATTCTGTCATGCAACGACCCGAAGGAAAAACCGCTCGATGGCGGCCTGCTGGTGGCGAAGTCCGGTAAAGGTTTCTTTATCTACACCAGTTATTCGTGGTTTCGACAATTGCCGGCCGGCGTTCCGGGCGCGTACCGCTTGTTCGCGAATATGGTGTCGCTGGGAAAATGAGCATGCGCGAAAAGGAGCCGGACGCGCGTTCCTGGCGCAAAGCATATGGCCTGGCGCTTTCCCTCTTCGCTCTGGAGGTGGCGCTGCTCTACCTCTTCACCCTCTGGTTCTTGTGAACCGGCTGGATTATCTCGTTCTAATCGCCACGATTCTGGCGATCCCGCTGTATGGTCTTTGGCGAACCCGCGGGAGCGCCTCCCTCGGCCAATACCTCAAGGGGGATTCGAGCATTCGCTGGGCAACGATCGGGCTCTCCGTGCTCGCGACCCAGGCCGGACCGATCACGTTTCTTTCCATGCCGGGCCAGACCTACGAGAGCGGCATCGGTTTCATCCAGAATTATTTTGGGCAACCACTCGCTCTCATTGTTGTTTGCGCGGTCTTCGTTCCGATCTATCAGCGGTTGAAAGTTTACACAGCCTATCAATACCTGGGCCAACGCTTCGATCGCAAGACGCAGCTGCTCGGCGCGTTCCTGTTTCTCGTGCAACGAGGAATCGCCGCCGGAATTACAATCTATGCGCCGGCTATTATTCTGTCCACCTTGCTCGGGTGGCGCTTGGACCTGACCATCTGGCTCGCCGGTGGTCTGGTTATTATCTACACGGTCGCGGGCGGGACCAAGATCGTCAGCATCACGCAACGCTATCAGATGATTGTGATCTTGATCGGCATGGCGATCGCGTTTGCGGTCGCGGTTTACCGGTTATCGTCCGAGCTGTCGTTCGGTCATGCTTTATCCGTGGCCGGCAAGATGGGCAAACTGGAGGCGGTCGATTTTTCGTTTGATCCCCACAAACGCTACACTTTCTGGTCGGGCCTGATTGGCGGCTTCTTTCTCGCGCTCTCCTATTTCGGCGCGGATCAATCGCAAGTGCAACGTTATCTAGCGGGGGGTTCGCTGAAGGAGAGTCGTTTCGGATTGCTTTTCAACGCGGTGGTGAAGGTGCCGATGCAATTTTTTATTCTGCTGCTCGGCGCGGTCGTGTTCATGTTTTATCAATTCGAGAAGCCGCCGGTTTATTTCAATCAGCCGGCCTACGAACGCGCTATCGAACGTGGCTATGCTCCGCAGTTGGCGATGTTGCAGACGCAATTTGATGACGTCTTTGAACAGAAACGCGCAGCCATTCGCGCAATCTCCAACGAATCGTCGGCGTCTTCGTCAAGCGAGCGTGACGCGGCCATGGCCAGAGTGCGCGAACTCGACGCGCGGGCGCACGAGGTGCGCAATCGAACCAAGTCAGTTCTGGAGCAAGCCGGCGCAGATCCGAAAAGCAAAGAATCGGATTACGTATTCATTACTTTCATTCTCAAACAAATGCCGCATGGGCTTGTCGGATTGCTAATCGCAGTGATCTTGTGCGCGACCATGTCGGCAACGGCGGCAACCCTGAATGCGCTCGGCTCAACCACGGCGATCGACTTTTATCGCCCACTGATTCGGACGAACGCGAGCGACCATCATTATGTGGTGGCGGCGAAAGCGCTGACGGCGGC
>VBQC01000120.1 GCA_005887825.1 Verrucomicrobiota bacterium
TCAAAAGAGAAGCCCGCATCTGGATACCGCTGGCGAAGACCGACGCCTTTCAGACCGTGACCGAGGACGAGCTGAACATCCCAATGAAATGGGAAAAAGTACAGGACCGCGATTACGGCAATGATATTTGCGTGCTCTATCCGCAGCCTTCGGACAGCGGTAAAACGGTGGAGGTGCGATATCGTGTGGTTCGTAAGGAGAAGGCCGCCTACCCTGCAAGCAATGCGGAAACTGCGCGTTACTTGCGCCCGGAGAAGCTGGTGCCGATTAATGAAACCTTCAGGGGGCTCGCTCAGAAAGCGGCTGCAGGGAAAAACGACGATCTCGAACGGGCGAAAGCGCTTTATGATCATGTAATGGGCCGGATGCGTTACGACAAGTCAGGCACAGGCTGGGGCCGCGGCGACGCCGTGTACGCATGCGACGCCCGAACCGGTAACTGCAGCGATTTTCACGCTTATTTCATCGCTTTGGCGCGCAGCATCGGCATCCCCGCTCGTTTTGCCATAGGCGCGACGATTCCTGCCGATAAAAACGAGGGGACGATCGGGGGTTATCATTGCTGGGCGGAATTTCTCGCAGATGGACGCTGGGTGCCGGTGGATATCAGCGAAGCATGGAAAAATCCAAAGCTGGCGGATTACTATTTCGGTCATAATCCAGCAAATCGATTCGAGTTGACCAAAGGCCGCGATCTGGTGGTCGATCCCGAGCCGGCAAGCGGTCCGATTAATTTTCTCGCCTACCCCTTGGTCGAGATAGATGGCGAGGTGGTAAAGCCCGAGACCACCTTCATGTTCCGGCGCATCGGCACTTAAAAAAGATTCGTTCGCCTCGTCAGCCGCGCGTTGCCGCCATCTATCCGCTGATGATAAAGTCACAGCCGGCTGCATCAATTCCAATCTGTGCAAAGAATTCCTTTGATCGATTATGTTGGCAGACCACTGCTGGCCTGTGTATTTCTCGCGCTGCTCTGGTTGCAATGGCGCTTTCCGCTGCGACGCCGGCATTTCAGCGTCCTACATCGTCTGGTGCGCAATTTTGTGCTCTCGATTCCTGGATTCGCCATCGTTCGTCTGGCCATGCTGCCAATCCCACTTGCGGTAGCGACGTGGGCGCAAGATCGGCATATCGGTTTGTTAAACTGGGTCGCTCTGCCCGGATGGGGCGTTTGCGTCGCTACGTTTCTGCTGATGGATTACGCTTACTGGTGGTGGCATTGGGCCAATCACATGGTTCCGCTCTTCTGGCGATTCCATAATGTGCACCACACTGATCTGGATATGGATGTCAGCACCGCCGCGCGATTTCACTTCGGCGAAATTTTTTTCTCGCTCGGGTTTCTTTCTCTTGCTGTCCTGGTTTTCGGGATTGCGCCGATGCTGCTCCTGGTTTTCTTCATCACCTTTGAAGCCGAGACCCTGTTTCATCATTCCAACTGGCGGCTGCCGATCCAACTCGAACGCGTTTTGAACTTAATTATCGTCACGCCACGGATGCACGGCATTCATCATTCGATCGTCCAGCGCGAGACGAATTCCAATTGGGGCACAATCTTCTGCTGGTGGGACAAACTTCATCGCACGCTGCGTCGTGATGTGCCGCAGGACGCCGTGACCATCGGTGTCGCCGCCTATCGTGACGAAAACGAACTCACCCTCGGCCGTCTTTTTGTTCTGCCGTTTCGCAAACAACGCGAGTGGCGTTTGCCAAGCGGCGAAGAGCCCGACCGCGCGCCACAACCAGCGCAGAAACTTGCCGCCGGCCCCGAAAAACTCACTATCGAATGGCTACAGGTGGGAGAGTATGAGGTGATCGATGCTGAACCAGCCGGGCCCGGAAAGAAAAAGCCAAAAGAGGATGACCAGATAAAGCACCTCGGGAAGATAGAGGAATTCGGAGAGCCAGCCGAGCGGAGATGTCGCTTTGATATTTCGGATTGCGATGGCCGCAATCGCCATAATCATTACGCACCCGAGCATGGCGCACGTAATGGGCGTCAGTGCGCCGAGAATGAGAAACAAGCCGAAGACAAATTCAACCGTCGAAACAAGCAGAGTATTGAACTCGGGAAAAGGAATACGCGCCGCCACCAAAGTTTCGCGCATCTGTTCACGGCGCTCAGGCACAAAGAGTTTGCCACGCCCGGAAAGAAAAAACAGCGAACCAACTGCTAATCGGGCAACAAGAATTCCGATCCATTCCCAGGCGTGCAACTCCGTCAGGAATGTCCGAACGAATAACATGCCGCGAGAATCAGCCGATAATGATCGACTGGCAACAAGCGAGGGACACTTGTGCACAGCGATCCCGGATAGGCCGGTTGACCGTTTTGCAAAACAAAACTCTAGCCTGCAAGAGTTTTAAAGGACTATCGTCTGGTTGTTCGCAAGTTGTGTATCTTGATGCAGGCGATGGCAGCCGTAGTTATTTCGGATGTTCCGGTATGAATAGATTCGCACAGGAGCTGACGGAGCACGCAATCTCACTGCGCCGCGGGCATCCTAAGATTCTTCAGGTCAACGTCGGCAAGCTTTGCAATCTGACCTGCGTGCACTGCCACGTGAATGCCGGGCCAAAACGCAAAGAAATCATGAGGCGTGAGACGATCGACCGTATTCTCGATTGGCTGGGGAAAAGCGAGATTCCGACCGTCGATCTTACCGGCGGCGCACCGGAGATGATTCCAGATTTCCGTTATTTCATCGAGCGAGTAACAGCGCTGACACAACCTCGCCATGTCATCGATCGCTGCAATCTAACCATCCTGCTTGATCCTGGTTATCAGGATCTCCCGGAATTTCTCGCCAGGCACAAGGTTGAAATTATAGCGTCTATGCCGTGCTACACACCGGAGAATGTAAACGCGCAACGCGGTGAAGGCGTTTTCGACGGAAGCATCACTGCCCTGCAATTGCTGAATTCGTTAGGCTACGGGATCGATCCGAAGTTGCCGCTCCATTTGATTTACAATCCAGTGGGCGCATTCTTGCCGGGATCACAGGCCGAGCTGGAAGCCGATTATAAACGCGAATTGGGTGTGCATTTCGGAATTGTGTTCAATAAACTTTATACGATCACGAATCTACCGATTGGCCGTTTCGCCTCTCATCTCCGGCATGACAATCAGCTTGAGAAGTACATGGAGTTGCTGATCAACGCATTCAATCCCGCGACGATCGAGGGATTGATGTGTCGCGACACGATCAGCGTGGGCTGGCGCGGCGAAGTTTACGATTGCGATTTCAATCAACAACTCGACATGCAATGGCAGAATCCCGATGGATCGGGCGTATTTGTCTGGGACATTGATCCGGACAAGATCGACAATCGCAAAATCATGACTGGTGACCATTGTTTTGGCTGCACCGCCGGCTCCGGCTCGAGTTGCGGCGGCGCCCTGGTATGATCGGCTTGATCGTCCCTTAGGCCGCCCCTGTCTTTTTCAGCGCGTTCCTGGCGATTCGGCTCACGAGAATCGTGACAGCGATCGTCGCGATCAAACCGACGGCGAGCAAAACGTATTGCCATTTGTTATGCTGCGAAGGGCCGCCGGAAATTCCGGCCTGACCGATCGCCCCCAGATACGCATAGAGCAGGGTCCCTGGAATCATTCCGACAGCGGAGACGACCACATAAGCGCCGAAGCTGATCGACGTTATGCCGTAGAAATAATTGCTAAGATTAAATGGAATGAGCGGGCTCAATCGAAGGAGGCCGACAATCTTCCAGCCGTTTTTTCCGATCGCTTCGTCGATTGCTGCAAACCGCGGATTTTTCTGTGTGATCTCCTGGATGTTTTGCCGAAGCAAGTATCGCGCGACCAGGAACGCCAGCGCCGCGCCGATGACAGCGCCGCAAAGCGCAACAAGGGTGCCTTGAAGAATACCGTAAATAAGTCCGGCGCTGACCGTGAAAATCCAGCCGGGCAAGAAAAGAACGGTCGCGAGCGCGTAAGCAAAGATGAAGATAATTACGCCAAGCGGGCCAAGCTGTTGCACCCAGCCAACGAAATCACGAATCCATTCCCTGACCGGCAAGATCGCAGACAAAATCGACAACGTAATTACTACCAGTCCGACGACAATCCATTTGCCAAATCTTTTCATTCTCAATGAAGACGATGTCGATAGAGCCAGGCGAAGATTTTTCGCGCCGTCGGCGTCAGGCGCGTCTTGTTGTATTTGTCGCCCAGCTTGCGTGCGAGCTCTGCGAACGTTGGGTAAGGGTGAATTGTCGATGCGATTGCACCAATCCCAATCCGATACCGCATCGCCAGGGCAAACTCCGTTAACAAATCGCCGGCATGATCGCACACCAGCGTCACCCCGAGAATTCTGTCACTTCCTTTCGCCAGCAAAACCTTCGCAAAACCGGCGCTCTCGCTCTCGACAACGGCACGGTCCACCTCATCAAGCCTCTGCACGATCAAATCGTATTCGATGTTTTGTTGTTTTGCGGCGGTCTCATTTAATCCGACGGTGGCGATCTCCGGATCGACATACGTGCACCAAGGCACGACCGAATAATCCATTTTCTGCCGCAGAAATTGGAAGGGAACGAGAATGTTCCGCACCACCACGCGCGCTTGCGCATCAGCCATGTGCGTGAACAGAAATGGCCCAATGACATCGCCCACAGCGTAAATGTGAGGTTGAGATGTTTGCAGATACTCGTTCACCCGAACGCCTCTCTCACTGACCTCAACCCCGGCCGATTTCAGATCCAGGCTCCGGAAGTTTGGTGTTCGCCCGGTGGCGACGAGGAGCGCATTAGCAAAGAAAGTCAGTTCGGCCAGGTGGCCAGATTGTCGATCTAACAGTTCTAGCGCGATCTTGCCAGCGTCGCCATTCGCCACCGAATGCACATCGGCGTCCTTAATGATGCGGACACCTTCGCTAATCAGGCGGCTTTCAAGAAAACGTGCCACATCTGGATCTTCTTTTGGTAAAAGCTGATTCCTGCGTTGGATGATCGTCACCCTAACGCCGAGGCGGCGGAATGTTTGCGCAAGTTCACAACCGATCGGTCCGCCGCCGAGCACAATCAAAGTTTCTGGTTTCGCATTCAGCTCGTCGAAGATCGTTTCGTTGGTGAAAAACTTTATCGTTTCGATTCCTGCGATCTTGGGAACAGTCGGACGCGAGCCTGTCGCAATTGCAAAATGCTTCGCGCGCAACACTTCGTTGCCCACCTGAACGGTATACGGCGATAGAAATTTCGCTTCGCCGCGAAAGACATCAACGCCAAGAGACTCGAAACGTTCCTGCGAATCGTTCGGCGCAATCTTCGCGCGCCGCGCGCGCATCCGTGCGAAGATTTCGTTAAACTCGAACTGCGGCTCAATCTTCCGCAAACCCCACTCTTCTGCGCGGCGGATTCTATTGATCAAACGCGCGGAAGAAATCAACGCCTTGCTTGGAACACAACCGAAATTCAAACAATCGCCGCCCATCTTGTTCCGCTCGATGAGCGCGACGCGACCGCCGAGTCCAACTGTCCCTGCCGCGGTTACGAGCCCGGCTGTGCCGGCGCCGATGACGACGACGTTGTAAATCCCCTCACCTTTCGCCGGAGCTGTCATTGTGAACGGCGCTGTCTTGGAAAGCGGCGATGCCTTACGAAAGCGAAAGCGAACCTAATCGCAGCGTCCACGGCGTAATTCGGCTTATACGAAGCATGTCCCCGCTAGGATCAGCCGAGAGTCTTTCCACGATCTCGTCTGCGCTCATCACTGCGAATAGTCGCTTCATTTTGGTTTCTCAGCTTTTTGATACGACGATAATGTGTGCGGCCATCGGTATCACGAATTCGTTGCCTCTTGCATATGGCCTGACCCCATCTTCGATCGCCGTGCAAATCGCGCTTAGCCTTTCTGGTGACTGGCGGGCCAGAAGCCCAGCGGTACGGACGCCCGCATCGCGCTCCGCTTCGAAGAAATACCGCGCAGTTGGAAGGTGCCATTCAACCAAGCGCGTCTCGTAGATCATCGAACTTCCAGTAAATCCAGCTTGCTCCAATACTGTTCGGCATTCCTGTTTTTGGTCATACAAATAATGCGGCGGGCCTTCGGGTAATTGCACATTCAGGTCTGCGTGCGCTTCGACGGCATCATTGACAATCTTAGCCCCGGGGCTCTCCGGCGGTGGGGCCCACACTGTGAAACCAAATTTGC
>VBQC01000134.1 GCA_005887825.1 Verrucomicrobiota bacterium
AAAGCGGCTGCCTTCCGCCTTGTTTCTTCTATTCCATCCTTTGTTTGCGGCAGGCTGAATGCAGGGGCACCAGAATTACCATCGAAAAATAAACCCACCCGCTCCATTCGATCTGCTCCCTCGGTAGAGTGAGAGCGAGGACGAGGGAAACGATTCCAATGCCAACTGGGATGCTCCACCCCGTTACCTCATAGAGCGTGATCAACCTCTCCTTCACATTCAGCCGTAATGGCTCCCGCAATTGCCAGGCACGCAGATTCAACAGCACCACCTCTACTGCGATGGCAGTAAAGCCGAGCGCAAAAACGGCAAAAAGTGCGCGCACTTGCGATTCGGAATGAGGCCCGAGTGTGTGGCCCACTCGACCGCCGCTGAGCAGAAACCACATAGAGCTAAAAATCGCTTTTAACGGATACATATAGATCAGAATTGTGACAATCATCGCCCAGCTAATGAAGATCGAGATGCCATCTTCGAGGCCATAACGCCGGCTCCATAACCAATGCCCTCGCCAAAAGATTCCAAGCACGATGACGCTCGCGACAAAGGCGGGCACATTCTTGAAAGCGGCCAGGAGGGTTTCGATATCGTCTGGAATTTGTTGCGCGGCGATCACCAGCATCGTAATTGCGAATGCAAAGGCTGCGTCGATGAAGGTTTCCAGTCGCGTCATCTCCAAGCCACGCAGACGAAATCCGCGGAGCCGCGGCAGCGAATCCAATTCCACCGGCATTGTGGACGCGATCTCTTGATGCCGCTCGTTCATGGCAGGGGCGATACTATCGCAAAGGAGGCTTCTTATCGGTGGAATTTTTGAATAATCTTTCTCGCCTCATGCCGAAGAAAACCACAGCGCTGCCGCAGTCGAGCAGATCGACACGATGATCCGCACGATCCGAGGCACGCGTGTGATGCTGGATCGGGATCTTGCGCAGATCTACGGTGTTCCGACCAAAGTGTTCAACCAAGCTGTGAAACGCAATGCCGCTCGCTTTCCGGAAGACTTTATGTTTCGACTCACCAAAGAAGAAGCCGAAGGCAGTTCGGGTTTCAAGGTCACAAATTCTGACCTTGAAGCAAGGTCAGAACGTTAAATATCTCCCTACGCGTTCACGGAATACGGTGCGTTGATGGCCGCAAATGCCAAAGGTCGCCAGGGAAGGCGGAATTCTCATTCTTCATTCTTAATTTTGAATCACACCATCAAGAACCTCGCTTTTGGAATCGGTGGCACGCTGCCTTTTATTGCGCTCACGATTTGGGGCTGGGGCGATTGGACAACTTTCTTTTCCAATCCCGCGCGTGCAGGGGTAATCATTTTGGCCTTGGCCGGCGCAACCGCTTACGCCTTTTCCGGCAGCAGCGGTCTCGGAATCGGCCGGCGCGAAGATCCCTCTAGCCGCTGGATTTTCATTCCGTTGATTATCATCGCCATCGTGTTCGCCTGGCTGCCGCCGCATCTCGATCGTCTCGACCGTTGGTCGATCGACGGCGACACTGTCCGCTACCTGGGGCTGATCATCACCGCCATCGGCGGATTCGTCCGCGTCGCCACCGTCTTTGAGCTCGGCCACCGCTTTAGCATCTTTGTCGCGCTGCAACCTGATCACCGCCTCAAGACCGACGGCTTTTACCGTTTCGTCCGGCACCCGAGCTATTTCGGAGCGTTACTGGCGATGGCGGGTTGGGCGCTTGTCTTTCGGAGCATCATCGGTCTGCTCTTAACCGCAGCGATGTGCGTGCCCATCATAGCGCGGATCCGCGCCGAAGAAGAATTTCTCTTGCGCGAATTCGGCGAGCACTATCGCGCCTATCAACAGCGCACCCGTTGGCGATTATCGCCCTTCGTCTACTGACGACCCTCCGATCTCTCGCCCTTCGCCAACAAAATTTCCCGCCTGTCCGGTGTCTTTCATCCAGTCCGTTCGTCGCGAACGCCTCGAATCGGTTGTATGCACAATCATATCGTCACCACCGGTTTCGTCTTTCTTCTCATCGAATCGCTCGCAAGCGCCGCGCAGTTGCAGGAAGTCGCCAGTTTCGCGAACCAGCAGATCACCGGCGTTGGTGTCTCAATGAAATCCGGCCGCATCTTCGTTAACTTCCCGTATTGGTCTGATGACCATTCACTTTCCGTCGCTGAAATCGTCAACGGCCAGCCGAAAGCATTCCCCAATGAGGAATGGAACAAGCCCGGGGCAGCCGGTTCGCATTTCATCTGTGTCCAGAGTGTGGTCGTCGACGACCAGGACAATCTTTGGATTCTCGATCCAGCGGCGCCCAAGCAGCAGGAAATTGTCAAAGGCGGCCCGAAACTGGTTAAAGTTGACCTAACGACTAACAACGTCGCGCAGACGATTCCGTTCGATGAAGATGTCGCGCCAGCCAAGAGTTATTTGAACGACGTTCGCATCGATACCGCTACTAACACCGCGTTAATCACTGAGTCTGGCAAAGGCGCCATCATTGTTGTCGATCTTCAGAGTGGTAAAGCGCGCCGGCTGCTCGACGGCCACAAATCCACGCAGCCGGAGAAAGACGTGAAGCTCGTCGTGGACGGCAAACAGTTGATCGAGCAGCGGACGCAAAAACCGCCAAAGATCGCTTCCGACGGTATCGCGCTCGACGCGAAGAACGGCTACCTTTATTATCACGCCCTTACCGGTCACACCCTATATCGGATAAAGACAAGCTACCTGATCGACAAGAACCTCTCGAAGAGCGACCTCGAATCGAAAGTCGAAACCATTGCGCAAACACCGGCGCCCGATGGCATGCTCGAAGCGCCAGACGGCAGTATTTATCTCACCGACCTCGAAGACAGCGCCATCGTGCGCTGGAACGTCGCGACCAACAAGATCGACAAGATCATCGCGGACAAACGCCTGCTCTGGCCCGACACATTGAGTTGGGGACCCGGCGGCGAGTTATACGTCACCGCCTCACAAATCGAAAACATGCCGCGCTTCAATAACGGCAAAAGCACCCGCACCGAGCCTTACAAACTTTTCAAAGTCACCGGCCTCTGACCGCATATGATCAACGATCTTTGGTA
Source organism: Verrucomicrobiota bacterium (assembly GCA_005887825.1). Lineage (GTDB taxonomy): Bacteria > Verrucomicrobiota > Verrucomicrobiia > Chthoniobacterales > UBA10450 > Udaeobacter. Next base: position 3,056 of record VBQC01000134.1, read on the forward strand.
CAAGAACGCGGTCATCTACTGCCTGTCGGTCGGTACTTACATGGACGCTAATGGCGATGGGACCGGTGATTTCGCTGGACTGATGCGCCGCCTCGATTATCTGCATGGACTGGGCGTGACCGCGATTTGGCTGATGCCGTTTCAGACTTCGCCTTGCCGGGACGATGGTTACGACGTCGCCGACTATTACAATGTCGATTCGCGGCACGGTACGCTCGGCGATTTCATCGAGTTTACCCACGGCGCAAAACAACGCGGCATTCGTGTTTTGATCGACCTGGTAGTGAACCACACCTCGGACCAGCACCCATGGTTCAAGCACGCGCGCTCCGATCCAAATTCGAAATATCGGAACTGGTACGTTTGGTCGAAGAAGAAGCCGCCGCACTCAAATAAAGGGATGGTGTTTCCCGGCGTACAAAAAACAACGTGGAGCTACGATCGCGAAGCCAAAGCGTGGTACTTCCACCGATTTTATGACTTCCAGCCTGATCTCAATACCTCAAATCCGGAAGTGCAGGCTGAGATACTCAAAATCATGGGCTTTTGGATCCAGTCGGGCGTTTCCGGATTTCGTATGGACGCGGTGCCTTTCATCATTGGGACCAAGGGACCAAACGTGCGAAAACCAAAAGAGCAGTTCGATATGCTGCGCATGTTTCGCGAGTTCCTCCAGTGGCGGCAGGGCGATTGCATTGTGTTGGCGGAAGCCAATGTCCTGCCTGAAACCGACATGGATTACTTTGGCGAAGACGGCGACCGCATGCATATGATGTTCAACTTCCAGGTCAACCAAAACCTATTCTATGCATTGGCCGCCACCGACACGCGTCCGTTGGTCAAAGCGTTGAAAGCGACTAAACCGCGGCCGGCGACGGCACAGTGGGGAATTTTTCTGCGAAATCACGACGAACTTGACCTGGGCCGTCTGCAAGAGAAGGAGCGGCAAACCGTGTTTGAGGCGTTTGGGCCGGACGAACACATGCAGCTTTACGATCGTGGGATCAGACGCCGTCTTGCCCCGATGCTCGGCGGCGATCAGCGCCGGCTCGAGCTGGCCTATAGTTTAATGTTCACACTACCGGGAACGCCGGTGATTCGCTACGGCGATGAACTCGGCATGGGCGACGATCTCACGCTACCGGAACGAGCTTGCGCGCGGACTGCGATGCAATGGTCGGACGAACCGCACGGTGGATTTACCAAAAACCCAAAACCGCACACTCCGGTGATAGATAAAGGACCATACGGTTATCAACACATTAACGCCGCGGTGCAGCGGCGCGATCCAGAGTCAATGCTGAACTGGACCGAGCGCATCATTCGAATGCGCAAGGAAGTTCCCGAGATTGGATGGGGAGATTTTACAGTGCTGAATGTCCGCGATCCCGCGGTTCTCGCTCTTCGGTATGACTGGCGCAATAATTCGGTGCTGTTTTTACACAATCTTCACGAACAGCCGCGTGAAATTCTCCTGGATCCGGGCGTGAGTAGCGCACAGGGCAAGCTGCTGGTTAATCTTCTTGCTGAGGACCACAGTCGGGCTAACGAATCCGGCAAACACCGCATTATGCTGGAAGGCTATGGTTACAGATGGTACAGGGTCGGCGGACTCGACTATCTACTGCGTCGGACCGACATCGATCAGCGTGATACCGACGCAGGTTGAAAAGTCGAACGCAACACTAAAAGTCTCGGCTTCGGTCCTGAGAGCGCATTGCGCACACTCGTTAAACTTCCGAGCCCGTAGTCATGGATCATAAGCCGCTTATGATGGATGCGATCGAGCGACTCGGAGATCGCGAGTCAGTCCGCATTCCGCAATGGAGCGAACAGGATGAGCGACATGGCCGGTAAAGCCGCGAGGTAGCGGTCGAGCGCTGCGGGAGCAGCTGAGATACAATGCTTTCTCCTTCATCTTTGTTCCGTCTCCCTTCAGCAATCTTCTTCCCCTTTTGCAAAGCCAGCCGAATGCGAGCAAGATCGAGGCATGGAAGCGGAATCGCTATCTCGCGCTTTTGCCGAACTTTCTACTCCGCTCATCGCCGATGCGGCTCTCCGCTTGAAGGTTCCGCTCCAAATCAGTCCGCCTGGCATTCGGCCGGTGACGCCCAATCAACGCCTCGCGGGCCCGGCGCTGCCGGTCAGACATTTTGGAAGCGTCGATGTTTTTCTGGAAGCAATGCAGGGCGCGCAACCCGGCGAGGTTCTGGTAATCGATAACGGCGGCCGCTTGGATGAAGGCTGCATCGGCGACTTAGTCGCGCTGGAGGCTGAACATCGCGGGTTGGCTGGAATTACAGTCTGGGGCGCGCATCGCGATACGCCAGAGCTCCAGCAGATTCGTCTGCCCATTTTCAGCTATGGAGTGTGTCCTTCCGGCCCGCAACGGCTCGACCCTCGTGATTCCTCGGCGTTGCGCTCAGCACGCTTTGGTAACTTCCTGGTCGAAGCCGGCGATCTCGTATTCGCCGACGACGACGGCTGTCTTTTTGCCGCTGCGGAGCGTACCGACGAACTGCTTCGCGTTGCACACGAAATCCGGCAACGGGAACGGCATCAGGCGGAGGCGATCAAAAGCGGGCGCTCGCTGCGGGAACAGTTGGAGTTTGCACGGTATCTGGAGAAGCGAGCAGCAGATTCGAGTTATACGTTTCGGGAACACCTGCGAAAAATAAGCGGCGCAATCGAGGAATAATCAGATCACTCGCGTACCTCGGCATTTGGGATAATTGCTCCAGCTCCAATACGTCGATGACGCATGGTGACGATCGAGCGCGCCAACACACGCCCCGCGCCTCCTGGCGCCTAAAAAAGAAAAGCCGCCGAGGCATTCGTGCGCCCCGGCGGCTTGTCGTCGATAGCTTGCCCTTATCCCATCCCGAGGGAATCGAGTGTCGGCTCGTCGATCACCGCCGTCGTGGTGAGCCCCTGTTCGGACTGGTAGGCGGTGAGCGCCTCTCGGGTCATCGGCCCGAGCAATCCATCCACCTCACCCTTGTAGTAGCCCATCTGTTGCAGCACGGCCTGCACGTCCGCGATCACCTTATCCGGCGGCTCAGCGCGGTGACCCACATAGATCGGTGCGTCGTAGGCATAATATTCGGCCGAAGGATTGTAACCCCATGCCGGATACCAGTAACCGTTGTTCCAGTAGTAGTAACCGCCACCGATCAGCTCCACGCGGTTGTAACGCGACCGATACCAGCCCTGATCGTGCCGTTCCGGACGATACGAGCGGAATACTTCGTATTGCGAACCCTGCCAGCGATCGCTTCCTTGAATACGATAATTCTGGTTGAAGGTAACCGGCGGAACCTGCTGCGGCTTTGGCTGCGCACGGAAGTTCGCGTGCTGCGATTTGATCTGCTGCACCTGCTGCGGGTCCGGCTTCTTCGCCGCGCCAGTCCCTTTAGCCTGCGCGTTCTGCTGGCCGGCTGCGGAAACTGACGGAGCTGCACTTGCCGATGCCGCCGCCGTTGCCGGAGTCGCACTCGTCTTAGCCGCGGTTGCCGGGCTAGCACTCGGCGACGCTTTCGCGTTTGCGCCAGGAGCGTTTCGCCCTTTTCTGTGCTGTCCCAGCTGCTGCTTCGCGCCGGGCGTTGCACTGGCAGCCGGTTGACCGGAAACGTTCCGCTCTGCACCGGTGGAGGTGGCAGGTTTCGGCGGCGCCTCGCCCTTGTGCCCCTTTGGCGTGGCCTGCTCGTTCCTCGCTCCGTGCTGCTTTGCGGCCGTGGCCTCAGGCTTCGCCGCGTTTGCCCCGGGCGGCGGTTGGGTCGTATGCGTTTTTCCCGCGCCCTGCTTGTTCTTTGGTGTCGGTTGTTCGTTTGGCTGTTGCGCCAACGCGGCTCCAGCCAGCGCCAGCGAACAGCCTATTAGTAAGCTCGTAAACTTTTTCATATTAATGTTTTTAGTCGTTGAATGTGCGCGATCTATTCGGGCCCTTCTTGTAATTTTCCCCGGCCGCGTGAGGCAAACGCCTTTTACGCGGCATAGATCGCCTAAAGATACTTCGTGCAATCGCACCCATTCGGTCCCCCCAAGGACAAGATTACCGCTCGATACGCCCGACCTTCGGCAAAGGAAAGGCAGAGGGATGAAGGATAATTCTTAATTCTTCCTTTTTAATTGAAACTCGCTCACTCCCGGTATCGCTCGCTGTTACCTTCACAGTCCGGCGGCTGCCGGATCACTTCGCCCAGTCGCTCCATTCTTCTTTCCGCGTTCGTAAGGGAAATGCGTTGACTACAATCCTGTCGCTTCTAGGCTCGCAATTATGACTACCAAATTTCTTGCGCTCATTTCTGTAATCGGCCTTGCCAGCATCTGTCTTGTGCAAGCTCAATTGCTCGTCCCGGGCGGATCGCCAGATGCATCGCCTTCATTGACGAAACACCGCGCACACAAAAAAGCCGAAGCGACACCCTCCCCGGCTGAGGAGGCTGCGTCGCCTTCAACCCCCGAGTCGCCGGCTGAAGCGACCGCCTCGCCGACTGAGGAGACTGCGTCGCCTTCAACTGCGGAGTCGCCGGCGGCATCGCCGTCCCCGGGGAAACGTCGTGCACAGAACAAGGCTGAAGCTACCGCAGCTGCCTCACCGGCGGCGGAGGAGAGCACAGCAGCTGCCTCGGCTTCACCAGCGGAAAAGCGCAGTCGCAAAAAAGCGAAGACTGAGGTAGCAGCCAGCCCGACAGCAAGTCCCGCCCCCGCCCCATCGGCGTCGCCAAGCAAATTCACGCTGCGTAATTTGTTCAAACCGAAAACTTCCGCGTCAGCCGGTGCAGCGGCCGCAAGCCCAGCGCCCGCAAAGCCCACCGTGACCGGACCAGCGACGAACGCACCCGCACAAGGCGGGGGCCACGGTCTCGTGTGGGTTAACACCGAATTGCATGTTTACCACAGAGAAGGCTCGCGTTTTTACGGCACGTCGAAGAAGGGCAAATACATGACCGAACAAGAAGCAATCAATGAGGGAAACAGAGCCGCGGGCAAGGGACAATAGATCGAACGGCAAGTTAAAAATCGCGCGCAAAGCTGTGGCGAATAATCGCAAAGTTAGAGGGATGAAGGAAGAATGGAGCGACTGGGAGGAGCGATCCGGCAGCCGCCGGACTGTGAGAGTAACAGCGAGCGACAGCGGGGGAGTGAGCGAGTTTCAATTAAGAGGTTTCTTTTGATCGCTTCAGAATTGTAACGAAAATGGCGATCAGCTCGTCACAATTCCTGCCTGAGGGCTGAGAGCTTTTCTGCCGCGACGATCTTTCCATCCACAAGAAGTTCAAGCCAGTAGGCAGTCTCTTCTAGTTCGCGGAGCGAATCGCCGCACTTCGCGATAAACTCCGCCTTGGTACGCCCGCGATATGCCTCGCGATAATTTGCACCAACCGACGTACCCGAACGCAGGACCTGTTTTCCGAGAACCTGTGCCTGTGTGCTTTTCAGTATCACCAAAAGCATTTCAAGGATGCGCAGCGCAAATTGCTTCGTCCGATCTCGCAAATCCCTTTCTTCGTTCTGCATTTGTCGTTCTTACTTCAGTCTGTTTCGTCCTCCCAATTCATAATTCTTCCTTCTTCCTTCAGCGAAATGTTAATGTTTGCGCGTGAATTTTGATCGATCCTTCGTCTGCGCGTGCCATAATTACCAACTGCGAAGATTATGAAATGCCCGAGATGCAACTCCTTACTCTGCTCGATCGAATACGAGGGCGTTCAAATTGATGTCTGTCCCAATTGCAAAGGCGAATGGTTGGACGCGGGAGAGCTGCTAAAGATCGTCCAACATCATGACGAAGTTTTCAGTCCCGAGGAGATCGCTTCATTGGACGCGGTCAACAAACAGATTTTTAGCGCTGAAAAGGACGATCATGACGAATTGAATTGTCCTCACTGTGAAGGAGTGCGGATGGAGCATTTCAATTATGGGGACACGAGTGGAATCATTTTAGACAAATGTCCTAAATGCGGCGGCATCTGGGCCGACAAGGAGGAACTGACGAAGGTGGAAGAAGTCGTTGATGGATGGAAAACACACCTCGGCGAAGACGTGGCAAAATACGGCTCGATTCTTCAGAAGATTGAGGTCCAAGAACAGAAGCAGTTGGACCAAGCGGTCTCCATTTCCAGATTCGGATTCGTCAATTCTGTTTTGCGACAGTTTTGCGAGTAAAATCGCAGAGTCTTGCGCACGCAATTCTGCCTGTCGCGCCGTAGTACCACGAAGGAGGATGGCGAAGGCGGCTCCTTCCAACTGATCACCAATCACTAATCACTTCCTCCTTTGAAGAACCCGCTTCTCACTGGAAAAAATTTCGGTTAATTCTTCCGCTTGATGCCAGAGTCTTCGAACAAGCTAACCACTGGTCAGCTTGGTCGACTCATCTACGAAATCCGCGGTGAACGCGTAATGCTGGACTCCGATCTCGCGTCGATCTACGGCGTTGAAACAAAGTCACTGAATCGCGCCGTGAAACGCAACGCAGATCGCTTTCCGAAAGATTTCATGTTTCAGATCTCTGCGGATGAATGGCAAAACTTGAAGTACCAAATTGGCACCTCAAGTTCCGGCCATGGAGGGCGCCGACGTCGACCTTATGCGTTCCCTGAGCATGGTGCAATCATGGCAGCCAATGTTGGTCACTCGCGCCGCCCGCGCCAGCTACCCTCACTGCATCTCCGCCTTCCCGCGCGGCTCCCGCTCGCGCGTGTTCTCAACAGCGCACGAGCAGTGCAGATGAATACGACGTGCGGGGGCGCCGTTGGATGGACTGCATTGTCCGTTTGGGAAACGGGCGAGCGATCGGGAGAGCGCGAGTCACCGTGTTTGTCGTACGAGCGTTCTTGAAAATGCGAGCATTGCTCGGGGACAAACGCGAGTTGGCACAAAAACTTGCCTTGCTGGAAAAGGAACTAAAAAAGCGACTTGATGTTCACGAGGCCGTGATCGTCACGATTTTGCAAGGCGTGATGGACATCATTGATCCGCCCGCAATGCCACAACCGCCGAAACCGCGCATCGGATTCACACCCTGAATCCCAACTTCTGACATCTGTCTTCCCGCGCAATTTCCCCTTGGCACGCCGTAGCGAAAAATGGCGAAGGCTGCTTCTTCCGACTGATCACCAATCACTAATCACTTCCACCCTTGAAGAACCCGCTCCTCATCGGGGCAATCTTCGTTTTAAGCAGCTTTTTTAGCGTTTTTGCTCAACGTGACACCGGGGAACTGCACGACCCGGGCGGCAGCCTCAGCGGTTCCATTCTGACCGAAGGTCGACTCGAACGTCAGTTTCCCGTTAGCGATCTCGGTTAACGCGATATCCGCTTCACCGAGCCCCGGAGCATATTCCACGAGGGGACGATGACCGAGCAAAAGCTGTCGCACGCGGCGTGAGACCATGTTCACCAGAATTTGCTGATTAGTGATTACTTCGGAGGCGGCTTTAACGAGATCGGCTTTCATAATTGATTCTGACTTCTACACGGCACCAACGTCGCACCCACTTTGGCGCGCAGCGGAGGCTGACTTTCCTCCTTGGTACTTCTGACTTCGAAGACCTCCCACCATCGCCCAGAAAACCAATTCCGCAACACGGCGCCGGGTACGCCGTCGCCTCCTGTCACGCCGGCTCGTCACGCCGAAGCGTGCGTAGGCGGAAGCCTCAGCGGAGGCGGCTGCTTCCAACTGATCACCAATCACTGACCACCAGTCACTTTCCCAAAATCGCTTCTCATCGGAAAAAGTTTCGGTTAGGCTAAGTGTGTGCATTGCGTTGCCCTTGAGACCAGAATTGGGAGCAATGTCACGAAACTCCTGGAAGCATGAGCGCCAGGCGGAAATCGGCGCCATCGCCAATTGTGCAACAGCCTGTTGCACAAAGTTACGCTCGCTTCCTCGCCGGCATCAAAGAGCGCATTCGCACTGCGCAAGTTAAAGCCGCCCTCGCTGCGAACGCTGAGCTCGTTCTTCACTATTGGGAAATCGGCGGCGACATTCTCGCCAATCAAGCGCGGCAAGGTTTGGGCGCGAAAGTGATCGATCGGCTCGCCGCCGATCTCCAACGTGATTTTCCAAAGTTAAGCGGATATTCCGTTCGCAATCTTAAGTACATGCGCGCTTTTGCCGAGTCCTGGCCAGATCGCCCAATTGTGCACCAGCTTGCTGCACAAATTCCCTGGGGTCATAATTGCGTCCTACTGGATCGCGTCAGAAACGCCGACGCTCGCGCCTTTTACATTCGTCACACGATTCAGCACGGTTGGCCAGAAGCGTTCTTGTTCATCAGATCGACACTCAACTTCACAAACGCCAGGGCCTCGCTCCGACCAACTTCGCCCGCGCTCTCCCCGCGCCCGAATCCGATCTCGCCCGGGAGATGCTCAAAGATCCTTACATTCTTCAACCGGCCGCGTTGGATGAATCTGCCAACGAACGCGCTTTGGAAAACGCCCTGCTCGCTCGCTTGAAAGGTTTCCTAATCGAACTTGGCTCGGGCTTCGCCTTTGTCGGAAATCAGGTCCGGCTGGAAGTGGACGATGAGGAATTCTTTCTCGACCTGCTCTTTTATCACACCCGGCTTCACTGCTACATCGTCATCGACCTCAAGGTCGTGGACTTTCAACCCGAGTTCGCGGGCAAAATGAATTTCTACCAGACGGCCGTGGACAACGTCTTCAAGAGCGACAAAGACGCTCCCACCATTGGTCTCATTCTTTGTCGCGGAAAAAACAAGACCATCGTGGAGTACACCTTGCGTGATGTGAAAAGCCCAATGGGCGTCGCCGAGTACCGCTTGTTACCGCCGAAGCTGAAAACGAAACTGCCGCCGGTCAGCCAATTGAAAGATGCCGTCGCGAGCCTGGACGTTCCAAAATCGTGACCCCGAACACTCAGTTGCGTAAGAGCGTTATGTTACAATCGGCAGAGCGTTTGCCGGCAAATTGCTCGTTGTCGTGCATACAGATTCGAGGCGATAATATTCGCATCATCAGTGCAAGAGTAGCCAGCCGCCGAGAGCGCAAGTTATATGAGAAAAACACGTAGCAAATCCACCCGAGAATCGATTCGGAACGAATATGATTTCTCGCAAGGGGTACGCGGAAAATACGCGCGTCGCCATGCGCAAGGAACGAATGTGGTCGTTTTGGAGCCTGACGTCGCCAAGGTGTTCTCTAACTCGAAAGCAGTGAACCTTTCGCTCCGAAAATCATTCGTAAGAAAACATCCGCGCGCTGACTTGCCTGGCTCGCCGTAGTCCGGCCGCTGCCGGACGTAGGCGGCTGACTTCCGACCTCTGGTCCGCCAACGGACGGATTGACTTACTCGCTCCCGCTCCTTTCGGCCTCTCGGCTTAACCCATCTATGTCGCTCGCATCCCTGCGGTTCCATTCGCCGTGTCCGCCAGCGGACGGACTGGCCGTGGCGAGGCGAACATCTGACTTCTGACATCTTCTTTCTGACTTTTCGTCGCCTGCCTTCCCTCGGCACGCCGTAGTGCGCTTGCGAAGGCGGCTAGTTCATCCTTCTTCCTTCATCTTTCCTTTGCCCGTTCTTCTGACATTTGGCTTCCTGACCCTGCTCCCGGCCTGTTCCGTTTGCTGATTCGATTTCATCGCGTTACTCTTCCTGGCATGAAACTTCGCTTGGTCGTGGAACGCGATCCTGACACTAAACGCTGGGCAGCATTCTTTCCTGAATTGCCCGGATGCGCTTCTGCCGGAGACACCGAGGAGGAGGCGATACACAATGCGAAGGAGGCGTTGGAATTGTGGTTCGAGCCTGCGCCCGTGACGTTGCCCGCTGGTGCGAAAGTACTGGAAGTAGCGCTCACGTGAATGAATGAGCCGCGCGGTTGCGAGTGATATAAGGGTGGTTAAGCCGAGATGAGCGGGAGTGAATGAGTCAAGGCTTTCCCATTTGCAGCGGCAAAGAAGTTGTTCGAGTCCTGCGAAAGCATGGCTTTCGCCAAGTCAGTCAGAAGGGCAGCCATCAGAAATGGCGCCACGCGAACGGTCGGCAAGTAATCGTCGCCATGCACGGCAACAAACCGATCCCAATCGGCACGCTTAAGAGCATCATTGAGGGAAGCGGATTGAGCATGGACGACTTTCGATGAGCAACCGGCATTTATCTGACCTCCGACATCCTGGGCTCGCCGTAGTTTCAACGTAGGCGGCTGATCACCTCTCAGCTCACCTCTCACTGATCACGAATCACCGATCCGGCTGCAACAGCACGGATTCGCCGTGGCGAATCACCGCGCGCACAGCGTGTTTCCCCCCCTTTCTTCCTTCATAATTCTTCCTTCTTAATTGCGCTCTCAGCGCGCTTTTCCGCTCCTCACATAGCTAAATCTCTGCTATTTTCCGCGCTTTCATGCAGAAACCTGAAGATCAAGCGCGCGAGAAGATCGACAAACTGCTGACTGCGTGCGGCTGGATTCTTCAGAATTGCAGCGGCATCAACCTTTTTGCGGGATGCGGCATCGCCATTCGCGAGGGACTGCTGAAAGGAGGCGAGGCGGACGCTTTCGGCGAACGTCTCTTGCCGCTGATGGGTGAACTCAACCTTCCCCTCGTCGCGTGAAGAAAACCTTAAGTAAAAAGACAATTTCAAAACCACCATCAGAAGAATATGGCGGCTTGATCGGTGGCATTGCCGAACTGCTCGAAGCCGCCCGCCGCACGGCTGCGCGCACAGTCAATGCGCTGATGACCGCGACCTACTGGGAGATCGGCCGGCGCATTGTGGAGTTCGAACAACAAGGCGCGGCACGCGCCGGCTATGGAGAACAAATTCTTTCCAAGCTTTCCCATGATTTGACGGCGCGATTCGGACGAGGATTTGGCGTAGATAATCTCCAGCGATTCCGTTCTTTTTTCCTGAGTTATCCTCCAGAACCAATTCACGCGACACTGTCGCGTAAATTGCCCGAAGCCTTCCCGGCGAGATTACAGACATCGCCTGGGAAATCGCCATCCGCAAAATCCGAATCACCGATTCGGAAATTAGCCATCGAAAAATACGCGACAGCGTCGCGTAATTCCGCAGGAAGTGAAGCTCCCCGGACAGGTCTACAACCCAAAGGCAATGCTCTCACTATTTCCGATCTCGCTGCTGCCTTCCCTTTGCCATGGTCGCATTATGTGCGGCTGCTCTCGGTCAAGAATGCACTCGCGCGTGAGTTCTATCACGCTGAGGCGTTGCGCGGCGGCTGGAGCGTGCGCCAGCTCGATCGTCAGATCGCTTCGCAATTCTACGAACGCATCGCTTCCTCGCGAAACAAAAACGCCATGTTGCGCAAAGGTGCGGTTGCCTCCGTGGAGGATTCAGTTTCCGCCGACGAAGAAGTGCGCGACCCGCTCGTTCTCGAATTCCTCGGGCTGAAAGACGAATATTCCGAGACTGACCTTGAAGAAGCGCTCTTGCGGCATCTCGAGAACTTCCTGCTCGAACTCGGTGGCGACTTTGCTTTCATCGGTCGTCAACGCCGATTGCGAATTGGCGGCGAATGGTATCGCATCGATCTCCTTTTCTTTCACCGCAAACTGAGGTGTCTTGTCGTCATTGATCTGAAAGTAGGCAAGTTCACCCATGCCGATGCGGGCCAGATGCATCTTTACCTCAACTACGCTCGCGAACACTGGACGCAGGCGGCCGAGAATCCGCCGGTCGGTCTGATCCTGTGCGCGGAGAAAGACGATGCGATCGCTAAATACGCGCTGGAAGGATTACCGAACAAGGTTCTGGCGCGCGAATACAAGCTCGCTCTTCCAGATGAGAAACGTCTCGCGGCAGAAATCGAAAAAACCCGCGACCTACTGGAACGAAGAACTAGCAAATAACTTCAATCCGCACTTTTAATTCCCAATTCTTCTCCGACGAAGACGGAAGCCCTCGGCAAAGGCGGATTCCTAATTTTCTTCCCGCAATCCGCATTCCGCAATCCGCATTCCGCAATTTCTCTCAGTTCTTCCTTCAATCGCTCCCCATTCCTCCGTAATAATTCATAATCCGTACTTCTTCCTTTTCTTCCCCTCGGCACGCCGTCGCGAAAAAATCGCAAAGGCGGCTTCTCATCGGAAAAAAAGTCGGGTAAGTTTCTTTCGCTGCGTTTTCTTCATGTTCGAACAAGCTTTCAAAAACATAGACGACGTTCTTTGGAAAGAAGCCGGCTGTACTACTGAGCTAGACTATATAGAGCAGACTTCCTGGCTGCTCTTCCTGAAGTACCTCGACGGATTAGAGGAGGATCGTGCGACTGAGGCGAAGCTGGACGGTCGCAAATACAACTTCATTCTCGAAGAGCCGTATCGCTGGGAGAAGTGGGCCGCGCCGAAAACGGCTGACGGGAAACTCGATCACAACAAAGCGATGACCGGTGACGACCTCCGGGACTTCGTTAATCAGAAGCTCTTTCCCTATCTCCAGGGCTTCAAGCAGAAAGCAACCGGTCCAAACACAATCGAATACAAAATCGGCGAAATCTTCGGCGAGATTAAGAACAAGATTCAGAGCGGTTACAATCTTCGCGAGATCATCGACCACATCGACGAATTGCGGCTCGAGCATACCGACCAGTCGCCGATGGACCATAACGGCAGCATTTTTCGACAGCCACATGATCTTTCGCTCAACCGCTGCACCGACAACAGCATCGAGTTGCTTTAGCTGAATATCAGCTCGCGATCCTACTTCGACTCGGTAGGCCATTTGACATGGCGTGGCTCCCACACCTTAAACCCGCCGGCCAAATCCTCTCGTCGCGCCTCGCGTAATTCGGCGAGAATGCCCGGATTGTGCGCGGTTAGCCAGTCCTGTAATTCGTCGAGAGTCTCGATTGACGAAAGTACTGGCACCGGGATTTCTACAACATCCTTTGCCATGCACTGAGCGTATCAGGCACGGCATCAGAAGCAAACCTCAGTTCAGCGGTCGAATTCGATTGTAATTGATCAACGGCACGCGTCAGATTATGACCGACAAACCCCGCGGGAATGTGTACGCTGGACGCTGCACACGGTAACCCTGATCGCAGAAACCCAAATGAAATTTGCCAGAACTTGCATCGCCCTCGCCGCGATTATCGCGCCTGGTAGCTTCGCAGGACAAGCGACATCCCAGCCCAAGCAATCAGAAGTCGATTCGGCCGATCGGCTCTTCCAGGTCGGGAAGTTTGCCGAAGCTGGCAAACTTTACTCGCAAATCGCCTCTCAAAATCCCAAGAACTATTCCGCAACACTCCAGTTGGGTCGCATTGCATTGCTTTCGAACCGGCTTGACGATGCGCAGAAATGGCTGGAAAAGGCCATAACCCTGCAGCCGGGTGACGCCGATGCAAAGGTCATGCTGGCCGAGGTGTTTTATCGCCGCGACGATTTCCAAAAGGCAGCGGCTTCGCTGAACGGCGTGGACGTGAGCAGCAACAAGCTGATTATTTCGCAGTATCCGACACTGAACGTTGCGAAGTTGGAGAGCTTCAAGGGCCAGACGCCTTATGAATTGCATGGCAACGGGACAAGTACGCGTCTGAAGTTCTTAAAAACCGATCCGCTGCCGGTGGTCAACGTGCGCGTAAACGGCGGCGACGAAGTCACCTTCTTCATCGATACCGGGGGTTCGGAGGTCGCGCTCGACACGGATTTCGCCAAGGAGCTCGGCGTCCCACAATTCGGGGCGCTACAAGGCACCTTTTCCGGCGGGCAGCACGCTGAGGTCCAAGTTGGGCGGATTGAGTCACTCACGGTAGGCGACT
>VBQC01000081.1 GCA_005887825.1 Verrucomicrobiota bacterium
CATCCGGAGTTTCATAATCGGTGCCAAAAACTTCCACGTGCGGCTTTTGGCCAAGCGCAACTTTGAGCACGTTCGGGATCAAATGCGTCTCGAGCCGGTGATCTTCACCGAATTTTCCGGTTGCACCCGCCGCGTTGAAAAAACGCAGCGAAACGAACTTCAAACCATGGATCTGGTCGTACCAGCGCAAGATTTTTTCAAAGGCAAGTTTGGATTCGCCGTACGGATTGATTGGACGCGCTGGCGCAGTTTCGTCGATCGGCAATTGCTCGGGCAGTCCAAAAATCGCACAGGTCGAGGAAAAAACTATCTGCCTTGCGTGCGCTGCCAGCATCGCATCCAGCAGATTGAGGCCGTTGCAAATGTTGTTGCGAAAATATTTGGACGGATCGCACATTGATTCGCTGACGAGCGCATTTGCGGCAAAATGCATTACCGCGTCCGGGCGAGCACTGGAAAGCGTCGCTTGAATTTTTTCGCGGTCAGCCAGGTCGCCTCGGACGAATGTCGCTCGCGAATCCACTGCGCGACGATGACCTTCTCCAAGATTGTCGAAGACGATAGCTTCATGGCCTTCATCGAGAAGCAGCTCCGTGCAAATGCTCCCGATATAACCGGCGCCGCCAACGACGAGAATTTTCATCCGGCGAAATTCCGGCGTGCCTGGGCCGCGTGTCAAAAGAAAGCGTACGCGGCTACGTCTTTTTCTTTTGCTGAGGCTTTTTGGAGTCCAGGCTGGCGACCAACTCTTTTTTGTTCTGCGTTTTTTTCTGCTGTAAACTCGCGACCATCCGCCGCACGCAGTGGTTTTTGCAGCGCGGTGTAAGCACTTTCAGGCTTTGTTCCTCCGACCCCCATTGCAAAATATCGAGATCGACGTGACGCACGCCCCAGCGTTTCATGTCGGCACGACTCGTCTTATAAAGGTCGATCGTATCGGTCCCAATCAATGCGGTTCCATAATCGTCGATGATGTATTCTTCTTTTGTATCGGCAATTCGAAATCGTGTCCCGAGTGGGTAGTGCGACCAATCCGACGCGGCGCTCATGACCTGGCGGCCCGAAAGATAGCTGCCGATAGCGTTGTGACCTCCGCCTCTTTCGGTGTGCGTGTAGGCGGTGGTCCGCACATTTTGCATGCGACGACCGCTGGCGAGATTCGGTTTTGACTGCGTGGCGCAGCCAACCACCAGGCAAGCGACAGTTGCTGCGAACGTTAGGTTAAGGCACTTCATCTGCAGTATCGCCGCCCTCAATAGCAACTGAAGCAGCCTCGCGCAAGCAATAAATTGCAAATGCAGCTCCGAAGGATTCGCGAGCCGAGCCGCTTGCAAATTGCCGGTTTCGTCCGTGCGCACGTGACTGGCAGGCGGCTAACGTGGATCGAGCAATCCCTTGCTCGATGTTAATTTAGGCGGCGAAGCCGGATTTATTTTAGCATCGCCCGACAGAGGGGCCGATCCACCTTATGATGGGTGCTTGGCTGACGCTTCGGAAAGTTGCGTAGTGCAGTGGGGACAGCGCACCGCCTTTACTGGAATCTTCATCGCGCAGGTCGGACATTCCTTCGAAGTCGGTTCCGCCTCCGGCGCGCCTTTGAGCTTATTGATCGCGCGCACGAGTAGAAAAACCGCGCCAGCAACGATGAGAAAATTGATCGCGAGCGTGAGGAAGTTGCCATAGTTCAAGGTCACCGCGCCTGCTTTCACCGCATCGGCCGGCGTGTTAAAGGCGGTCGATCCGTCTTTGGCTCCTCGCAGGATGATGAACTTGTTGGAGAAATCGAGGCCGCCCGTGAGCAAACTGATCGGCGGCATGACGATGTCTTTGACCAACGAACTGATAATACCACTAAATGCTGCCCCAATGATCACCCCAACCGCGAGATCTACGGCATTCCCTTTGACGGCGAATTCTTTGAACTCCTTCCAAATTTTTTTCATATCACGACATTCACTAGCTTCTTCGGGACAACGATCACTTTATGAATAGTTCGCCCAGAAGTGAGTTCCTGGATGCGACGATTGGCAAGCGCGGCTGTTTTCATCTCCTCTTCATTTGCCAGAATCGACATCTTCATTCGGTCGCGCACTTTGCCGTTGATCTGAATGACAATCTCGAGTTCGTCTTCGAGCAGGAGTCTTTCGTCGTAGGCAGGCCACTTTTGCTCAGTGATGTCGCCGGCGTCTTGAAACTTTATGTTTAACTTCTCCCAAAGCTCGGAACTGAGATGCGGCGCAAACGGACTGAGCAGCACAAGGAATGTTCGCATCGCCGGCAATGGAATCGTTTCGGCATTGGTAAATGCGTTCACGAAAATCATCATCTGCGAAATCGCGGTGTTGAAAGAAAGAGATTCGATGTCTTCGGTCACTTTTTTGATGGTCGCGTGAGTGATCTTTGTTTGTGCACTAGTTGGATCGACCTCTCCAAGCCTGGCGGATAATTCCCGCTCGCCTGCCTGGTTCTCAGTCATGAGCAAACGCCAGATGCGCGCGAGAAAACGTGCCACCCCTTCGACGCCGCGCATGCTCCACGGTTTCATTTGCTCGAGCGGGCCCATGAACATCTCGTAGCAACGAAAGGCGTCGGCGCCGTACTGGTCGATCACGTCGTCCGGATTGACAATGTTCCCGCGCGACTTCGACATCTTCTGGTTGTCTTCGCCAAGAATGACTCCCTGATTCACCAAACGCTGGAACGGCTCCGGCTTCGACACATACCCGAGGTCAAACAGTACCTTGTGCCAGAAACGCGCATAAAGCAGATGGAGCACCGCGTGCTCAGTGCCGCCGACGTAGAGATCGACACCGCCGGGCTTCGGACCGCCCATCCAATATTTTTCCGCCTCTTTACCGACGAAACGTTCATCGTTCTGCGGATCGCAAAATCTTAAATAATACCAGCATGAGCCTGCCCACTGCGGCATCGTGTTCGTCTCGCGCAACGCGTTGCCAGAATAGCGAACCCACTCTTTCGCTCTCGCCAACGGCGGTTCGCCCGTGCCGATCGGTTTGTAGTCATCCAGTGGTGGCGGAACTACCGGGAGCTCGTTTTCATCGAGCGCGCGATGCTTTCCGTTCTCCCAAACAATAGGGAACGGTTCGCCCCAATATCGTTGACGCGAGAAAAGCCAGTCGCGCAGTTTGTAATTAATGGCGCCTTTACCGAGACCGCGTTGTTCAAGCCACTCGGTGATTCTTCGAATCGCCTGCCGTGATGGCAGGCCATCAATTGCTGGCGAGTTGATTGCGATTCCTTCGCCGACGAATCCAATCGAATCTTCGCCACCCACCGGTCGCACCACCTCGCGAATCTGCAGATCGAACTTTCGCGCGAACTCGAGATCGCGTTCGTCATGGGCGGGCACGCCCATGATCGCGCCGGTTCCATAACCAAGCAGCACGTAATCGGCAACCCAGATGGGAATCCGCTCGTTGTTTACCGGATTCATTGCGTACGCGCCGGTGAAAACACCAGTTTTTTCTTTCGCCAGTTCTGTTCGTTCCAAGTCGCTCTTGCGCGCCGCACGCTCGCGATACTCGCGCACAACCGGCCACTGTTCTTCGGTTACGATTAGATCGACAAGCGAATGCTCGGGAGCGAGCACTATATAGGTCGCGCCATAAAGCGTGTCGGGGCGGGTGGTGAAAACCCGAATTTTGTAGCTGCGGTCGCCGGCCGCGGGGCCGGGGTCATCGACTCCGGCTACAGCAAAGTCGACTTCCGCGCCTTCGCTGCGCCCAATCCAGTTGCGCTGAAGCAATTTGACTCCCTCGGGCCAATCGAGTCCGTCCAGTTCCTTCAATAATCGCTCCGCGTAGGCGGTGATGCGCAACATCCATTGTCGCATCGGCCGCCGAACGACGGGAAAACTGCCGACCTCGCTTTTTCCATCGACGACTTCTTCGTTGGCTAAAACGGTGCCGAGCTCCGGGCACCAGTTCACCGGGACATTGGCGACATAAGCGAGTCGGACTTCATCCGGGTTTTTGCCGCGATAAGTCGAGATGGGCTCGGCCCTGTTGGTCGCAGGATTAAGCCAGGAATTGTAAATCTGAAGAAAAATCCACTGCGTCCATTTATAGTAGCGCGGATCGGTCGTGTTAATCTCCCGCTGCCAATCGTAGGAGAAGCCGATGCGTTTCAGTTGAGCCTTGAATTTTGCAATATTCGCACGCGTCGTGGTTGCAGGGTGCTTTCCGGTTTTGATTGCGTATTGCTCCGCTGGCAGACCGAACGCGTCCCAACCCATCGGATGCAATACATTAAACCCGCGCATTCGTTTGTAACGCGCGAGGATATCGGTCGCGGTGTAGCCCTCGGGATGTCCGACATGAAGGCCGGCGCCGCTTGGGTAGGGGAACATGTCGAGGATATAAAATTTCGGCTTGGAGGGATCGAAATTTTTCTCGCCCGGATTAGGCACGCAAAAAAGTTGCCGCTCTTCCCAAATCGCCTGCCATCTTGGCTCGATCTGATCGAACGGATACGATTTGCGACGCTCGCTCATGAAAACCCCCTGACGTTAACCACGAATGGACACGAATGAACAGAATTCACAAAACAACATCGACGCATGTCACGTGATCACTGATTCGGTCGATCTTCGTCGCTCCTACAGAGATGTTCCATTATTCGTGTCCCATTCGTGTTGATTAGTGGTTAATCCTCTGAATCCTGTCAAACGTGCAGCAACTCATTATCGCTACCCGCAATGTGCACAAGACCCGCGAGATTCAACGGATTCTCGGGCCGGATTTCGCAATCGGCGATTTGTCCGAGCATCCTGAAATTCCCGAAGTAGTGGAAAACGGACGGACGTTCGAAGAAAATGCGGCTCTCAAGGCAATCGCCGCATCGAGGCGATTGTCCGGCTTCGTCATCGCGGACGACTCCGGTCTGGAAGTCGATGCGCTTGATAGCGCGCCGGGAATTTACTCTGCGCGCTACGCTAGCGAGAAGGCGAGCGATAACCAGAACATCGACAAGCTCCTTGGCGAACTTTCGCGAAGACAAGTGTGGCGCAACCATGCAAGTTGCCATCACGAAACAGGGCAAGTTGCAGACTTGCGCCATTTTCCCCCGGCGCACTTTCGCTGTGTGCTGGCGCTCGCACGGAGCGGCCAGATTCTCGGGACGTTTGAAGGCGTCGTCGCAGGAATAATTGTTGATCCGCCGCGAGGCCGGAACGGATTTGGCTACGATCCGATTTTCCTGCCAAAGGGATTCGACCAAACCTTCGGTGAGCTTACGCCCGCGGAAAAGGATCGGTTGAGCCACCGGGCCCACGCTTTGGAAAAGTTGCGCGCGTTTCTTAATCCTGCGTCCCGATCAGCAAAAAGGTAATCGAGGAAATTGATTGCCGGTTCCGACCCGGAAGCAAGGCGATTCTCGGCCTCGCCGGCTCTAAGCCAAGCGATCAGGGCTTGGGCGGCGTCGGTGGTGGTGGTGCGCCGGGCTGAGCCACCGGAGCGCCGGGAGCGCCGGGAGCGCCGGCAGCTCTGATTTGATAGCCAACTTTTGTGATCCCAGCTGAGCGAACCTTGTCGAGCACCGTGATCACGTCGCCGTGCATGGCCATCAAGCTCGCGCTGATCGAAACCTTTATGTTCGGATTGCCGCGGTGGAGCTCATAAAGGCGCGGGAGCACCTGGTCATCTGGCACAATCTGGTTGTCGAAGTAAACAGCGTTCCCCTCCTGCACCTTTATGGAGACATAATCCTTCACCTGGCTCGGCGGAGGCGCAACGGCAGCCGGCAAATTGACCCGAATACCCTTCATGTGGGTCTGGCTCAGGCTCACCATCATAAAGCTGGCGAGGAGAAAGAACATGATGTCGATCAACGGAATGATCTCGATGCGCGCTCTCTTATGCGGAATCGGCGAAGACAGTCTCATATTTTATATTCGTTAGGCAAGATCAGTAGGAGGCACCGGTCATCGTGAAGGTAATGGGAATCTTAACCTTGGAAACTGATCCAGGCTTGAATCGCCACTGCCGAAATGCGCTGACAGCTGCATTATCCAATATTGGGTTTCCAATGCTTTGCGCCATGGAAGCACTGGATACACTGCCGCTGGGGGCGACCTCCACGACGCATACGCCGCTGCCTGTGACGTGACGTGAACGCGCCTCATACGGGTACTGCGGACGCGGCGCGTAGGTGGCAAGGGCTTTCGCTGACGAGATCGACATCGGTCCGGGGCGACCGGCAGCTTGAGGCGCTTTGATCGGCGCGAATTTTTGTGCCGTCGGTTTTTTTGGCGGAGGTGTCGTCTCTTCAACGAACTCTGGCTGGATCTCTGGTGGTGGCGGAGGCTCGGGCAGCGGAATATCTTCCGGCGGAGGAGTAGGCTCCTCTGTTGCCTGCAATGTCGCCTCGACGACGGCGGTCGGTATGTCAGGAGGAGCCTCTACCGGCGCCTCATGTTTTTGAGCCAGGGCAACCGCTGTGAGGTGAATTGCCACTGCGCCACCGAAGGCTGCCCACCACTGCCATGCCGGCGGCGGGCGGTAGAGTAACGGTTTTGGCGTTGTGGCCATACGAAAAAAATCACGTTCCAGACCCAGGAACTCCCTTGAGCGCTTCGCTCTTAATCTCAAATGAGATTTTGTAGAATCCCGCCGAGCGTAGCATATCGAGCAAGTGAACAACGTTTCCGTGAACCGTGTCGCGGTCGCCACGCACGAACACTTTCGCTTCGGGATCCGATTGATGTACCTTTAACAGGCGCGCCTGCAAATCGTCTGCGTTGACTTCGTCCTTGTCGAAGAAGTAATGACCATCTTTATCGACAGACACGCTGATGTAATCGCGCTTCGATTGCGTCTCGCCCGAGCTCCCCGTGGGCAGGTTCACCTTAATGCCCTTCATGTGGACCTGGCTCAAGCTCACCATCATGAAGCTGGCGAGCAAAAAGAACATGATGTCGATCAACGGGATGATCTCGATCCGCGCTCTTTTGTGGGGAATTGGCGAGGTTACGTGCATTGGATACCTTTAGATGGACGAGCCTTTCCCAGAAGCTGGGGCTTGCCCCGCGAAGTCCATCTCGCGCGCCGCGGTTTGTGCTCCTAACATAACTTCCAGGTTCGTCGCCGCCGTCTGCAGTTCGAACTCCAAGTTAGACACTCGGGAAGTGAAAAAGTTAAATGGAATCAGCGCGAAGATGGCGATACCCAGACCGCACGCCGTGGCAATCAGCGCCTCGGCGATACCGCCGGTAACCGCTTGCACCGCGAGTTCTTCGTTACCGAGAAAGCTGAACGATCGAATCAAACCGGTGATCGTGCCCAACAGACCAAGCAATGGGGCCAG
>VBQC01000082.1 GCA_005887825.1 Verrucomicrobiota bacterium
AGAACATGACAACGGCAGTCGGATTTGCCATCACCGCTGCCCAGCCCTCTAACTTGATCGGCTCGCCCTGGCGCTGTGCTGTGGCGGTCTTCGCAGGACTGGGATGAAACCGTTCCTGAACGTCATTAGGGAGTTCAGTGAAATAGACTTTAGAAATTCCCGTTTTGGTTTTAAGCACGATCCCATCCGATTCGACACGGATGATCGTGGCGTCCTTGTATAACTTACCCCTAACGGTTTTGAAGTCCTCAGCCAGCGCGAGTGTCGCTGACAGAAGTGCCAAAATTGCGAGCGTAGTCGCATACTCCTTCACGCTGGGCGCATTCTGCCTTTTTTGCTCTCCACACGACAATGACAAAATGATATGAACGGTCGCAATGACGCAGGCGACGTTCACGATTGCTGCGATTGCGTTTCTTTCCAGCGCGGCAGCCGAAACACCGCCGCCAGTCACGTTTGAGTCACGTTGCGAATCGAGCCCAACAATGCCGAGTATCATTCCGGCTATGCTTATGTTTTGGAGCAACTCGGTCACGACGACCAAGCGGCTGCCGAATGCGAAGCGTCCATTCGACTGGCCCCCAGGTCCGCCCAGGCGCACTACAGCTATGGCGCGTTCCTGGAAAAACACGGCAAACTCGACGAAGCAGTTGCGCACTACCGACAGGCTCTGCAAGTGGATCCCCGTTTGGTAGATGCTCATGTTGATCTCGGAAGTTTGCTTTTCGAAAAGGGCGAGCTAGCCGAAGCAAAGGACCATTTTCAGAAGGCATCCAATCTCAACGCGAAACTTGCTCACCCACATAACTACCTGGGTAAGATTTTCATGCGCGAGGGCGATCTCACGCAGGCGATCTTGCAATTCGAAGAGGCGTTGCGTCTCCATCCCGACTTCCCGGAAGCCGAGGAAAACCTGCGCGTCGCCAAACAGAGTGAAAACACGAACGAACACGAATAAAGCCACGAATTTTTCTTCGCCCTATTCGTGTGCATTAGTGTTCATTAGTGGTTAGATTTTTTGAGCGGCGAGATTGGCTTTGGGGAGTTCTTCTAATTGCGTTCGTTTTCATCGCGTACGCGCCGGTCTTCCATGCTGGATTTGTTTGGGACGATGAATCGCATCTGACCCAGAATCCATGCATAGTCGGCCCGCTTGGGCTGAAGGAAATCTGGACCAGCACGCGAGCGGTCTATTATCCGCTCGTGCTGACGACCTTCTGGACGCTGCATAAGTTCGTTGGTTTAAATCCGCTGCCATATCACATCCTGAACGTGTTGATGCACGCGGGATCGGCAGTGTTGCTCTGGCGCGTCCTTCGACAACTCGGGGTCGGGGGCGCATGGTTGGGCGCGGCACTGTGGGCACTGCATCCCGTGATGGTGCAATCAGTCGCCTGGGTGACTGAGCTAAAGAACACCCAGTCCTGTCTGTTTTATCTCTTGTCGATCTCTTTCTTCTTGAATTGGGAAGAGAAAGCGGGGGTCACCCGGGTAGTCCGGCCAAATAACGCGTTGATGTTTGGCCTGTCACTAGCCTGCTTCGTGCTGGCAACGCTAAGCAAGCCCTCAGTGGTGATGTTGCCTGTGGTGCTAGCTCTGTGTGTCTGGTGGCGGCGAGGACGGATTGGATGGAAAGATGCAGTACCGCTCGCTCCATTCCTGCTCATTTCAGCGCTTGCGAGCGCTTGGACAATTTGGGAACAGAAATTTCATGCAAGCGCAATTGGTCCAGAGTGGGCGCAGACCTGGCCAGAGCGTTTGATCATCGCAGGACGAGCGATATGGTTTTACCTGGCTAAACTATTCTGGCCTCATCCGCTCATTTTCATTTATCCGAGGTGGGAGATTCATCCATCGCAACTGATGGCCTATGTGCCGTTGCTGGCAGCGGTAGTTAGTTTGATCTTCTTGTGGTTACTGCCAGGAAAAGCAGGCCGCGCTGTATTCTTTGCCGCCGCATACTATGTGATCTCACTGTTTCCGGTGCTCGGCTTTTTTAGTGTCTATTTCTTTCGCTACTCGTTTGTGAGCGATCACTTCCAGTACCTTGCCAGCATGGGACCGATCGCGCTGGCGTCGGCAGGGGTGGCCACTCTGGCTCGCGTGTTAAAAGGAAGCCGTAAATTGATCTTTGGCACGGCGTTCTGCGTTGTTGTGGTGTTGGCGGTGCTGACTTGGCGACAAAGCGCGATGTACGGTGACATTGAAGCGCTTTGGCGGACAACGCTTGTAAGAAATCCCGCTTGCTGGATGGCGTACAACAAC
Source organism: Verrucomicrobiota bacterium (assembly GCA_005887825.1). Classification (GTDB taxonomy): domain Bacteria; phylum Verrucomicrobiota; class Verrucomicrobiia; order Chthoniobacterales; family UBA10450; genus Udaeobacter. Next base: position 2,266 of record VBQC01000082.1, read on the forward strand.
CTGGGTCTCTTCCTTTATCAGGCCAATCAGATTCCGGAAGCAATGGACCTGTTCAAGCAATCCTTGCGAATCAACCCTGATAATGCCGAGGCGCACAATAACCTGGGCAACACCTTGCTCCAGACAGGCCGAACCTTGGAGGCAATAGACCAATATAAGGAGGCGTTGCGTATCAATCATAATTCTGCCCATGCGCATAATAATTTGGGTAACGTCTCGGTCCAAACCGGCCGAACTTCAGAGGCAATAGACGAATATAAGCAGGCGTTGCTGATCGATCCTGATTATGCTGACGCGCACAATAACCTGGGCAACGTCCTGTACCAAACAGGCCGAACCTCAGAGGCGATAGACCAATATGAACAGGCGTTGCGGCTCAATCCTAATTATGCTGACGCACATAATAACCTGGGCAACGTCCTGTACCAAACAGGCCGAACCTCAGAGGCGATAGACCAATATGAACAGGCGTTGCGGCTCAATCCTAATTATGCTGACGCGCACAACAACCTTGGTACCGCCTTGTTCCTAGCAGACCGACCTTCAGAGGCGATAGACCAATATGAGCAGGCTTTGCGTATCAATCCTAATTCTTCCGACGCGCGTAGTAATCTGGGAGCTGCACTGGGACAGATGGGTCGAATTTCCGAGGCGATAGAACAATTCAAAGCTGCCCTACGGATCAATCCCAACGATATCGCTGCCCAAAACGATCTGAAAAAGTTGCAAGCCCTGGAGAAAACCACTCCGGCAAAGAAATAAAAATCCGATGTTCGGGAAGCACCCGCGAAAGTTCCTCCTTGCTCGCCGCGTGAAGATTACGGTTTCGGGAACGCGGGGAAGAAGCCTGTGCCTAGCTTTCATCGATTATGACGTCAGTTCTAATTCGCGCGGTCGCTGATCTTGCGTCTCGTTAGGCACAATTAGGGCATGACTACTTTACAGAACATGACTTTTCGCCACGCCCTTTTTATTTCACTCGTTTTTACCAGCGCAGCTTGTTTCGGAGCCGACACAAAAAGATCTTCACCAGAAGACTTCATTCGCTCCGTTTATCGTTTTCATCAACCATGGGGAAAGCAGCCATTCTGGTTCGACGATAAGCGAACGTTATCTAAGTACTTCGACAAGGAACTTACGTCCCTATTTATAAAGGATGATGAATGCAAGAAACGGGAACAGGGTGTTTGCAATCTCGATTTCGACCCAATTTACGACGCGCAAGATTTCGACGAAAAAACGATTAACCTTCAAATTGCTGCAGTGGTGGGTCAGCCTGATTTGTTCAACGTGACGTTCACCAACTTAGGAAGGCGAACGCTCGTCTACAGACTGACGAACACTCCAAGTGGATGGCGAATCAGCGATATCAAGTATCCCGAAGGGCCTTCGCTAAAAGAAATATTGTCCCATGAGATCAAATAATTGTGCTTAATGGGTATCGGGCCGCCCTAGTGAGGCGCGCCAGCTTACGCCGGGACTGATTTCATCATTGCCCGGGACGGCCGGATTGCTGCCCTTTATCTCTTTTTCGACAAGCTACCCTGAGCTGCCGCCGATGCCGAACTGCATTTCGCCTAACCAATCGATGAAGCCAACGGCCCCTTGGCGAGATAAGCTCAGCGTGTTTACCGCGACACCCTGCCGTGGCTTATCTCTTTCTCGTTAGATGTTGCTCGCGCGCATCGGGTAATGAAGCCACCGGAAACGATTCGTACGGCACGATTGGTTCTGCGGAAGCCCACGCGTGAGGATGCGCCTCTGATGTTCGCGGCCTACGGGCAAGACCATGAGGTTGCGCACTACGTCACGTGGCGTCCACATACGTGCGTTTCCGACAGCGAGGCCGTCATTGGCCGCTTTCTTGATTTGTGGCGCGACGGATCCGGGTTCCACTGGATGTTGTTCCAATACAGCGGCGGTGAGCTGATG
>VBQC01000135.1 GCA_005887825.1 Verrucomicrobiota bacterium
CGAAAACCGCGTCCGCTTTGCCTGACACAAGAGGCTCCAGGAGCGCCGGGTAATCTTCGGGGCTGTATTCGAGGTCCGCGTCCTGCACGAGAATGATATCACCAGTCGCGGCCGCAAAACCGCTACGCAAAGCCGCTCCCTTGCCGCGATTGACTTGATGATAAATGATGCGGTCGACCATCTGGGAAACCTTCTCTTCCAGCACAGCCCGCGTCCCGTCTTGCGAGCAATCGTCAACTATAATGATCTCCCTGCTGCTGATTGCCGCTGAGCGAACTGCCTCGACAATTTTTTCGATCGTAGCTTTCTCGTTGTAACACGGAATAACGATTGAGACTTTCATCTCTTTCAGCGTGAGTTCAGTTCTCGTCAGATTGATCCTCGCCGAGTTGCGATTTCTGCGCATCCGCGACGTGGTTCACTTTAATTAGCGGGAGGATGAAACCCGAATTCGGCTTCCAACTTCTTCCACAGCCAATCGACCGACGAATCTTTGTTGATCAATTTGGAATTTGCAACTGCAAGTGCTTCGGCTTTATCAACGTTGCCATTCAGGCAGTAGAGATAGGTGAGCAGTAAGTTTTCACGAACACCGAACGCGCCACGATCTTTCTGACCTTCTAGCAGCCGAATCGCTTCATTCAAATCGCGCCGCGCCAGCGCACTGGCAATGAGGTCCGGCACAGTCTCAAGTGGCGGCGATTCTGTCTCGCGCGCAACCCGCTGCGCGATAGCGAGTCGTAGTTCGTCGCTGCCTAGCGCTTCCAAGACCGGCGTGCGCAGCCGCGTCCCGCGCAGAAAAAGGTCAAGCTCCGCCAGCTTGTTGCTTCCAACCGTTTCCGAAAGGAATCGCGTCTCACGAACGGCGAAAAGGGACTTCATTGATTTACTTAGCGCCTCCGGCCAGATGCGATTGATCAGCGGCGACCGTAGAAAGCGTTCCGTGACAGATGCTGGCTCCATGTAAGTGGCAGCCAACTCAAAATTCGCCTTTTCATCCCAGGGCGCATCGCTCAATCGCTTCGGATAATTGTCTGTCAGCGGCGCGACGTCCCGCGTAATGCGATCGATCTCGTCGCCGTCCATCAAAAACAGTGCGCCCAACTGCTGCGGGACCTCGACGCCAATGCGTTTTAGATCGGCGCCGCTGTCCGGGTCACTCCATAACTGCCGAATTTCCTCTTCCTTTACTTTGCGACCGGGACCTTTGATGCCCATCATGATCCATTCTTGATCGGCGCTCGCCCAGACGGAGGCGTTCGGGAATGCATTGTGGAACCCGCGGAGGATCGCTTTTGCTTCATCCACCTTTAGCTGGTTGACCGGCAGCCAAAAGGTCGCAATTCCGCCTTCCCTGAGGTGGCTCTTCATCAGCGAAAAAAATTCCCCAGTGTAGAGATTGACCGAACCCGCATTTTTCGGCGGAGGCGGTTCGCCGGAAATGATGTCATACTGGCGCGGACTGGCTTGAAGGAAGAAGCGGCCATCTTGAACGAATGTCGTTACCCGAGGATCGCGCAACGGATTTGAATAGTTAATGCCCGAATAGAAATCAGCGAGATGGAGCACCTCTTTTGAAATGTCGACGACATCCATCCGTTTAACGTGCAACCCGTGGAGAAAAGCGTCGGCAGTTACGCCACATCCATAGCAGATCAGCAGCACGTCTTCTGATTCCGGACGAAAAGCCAGCGGAAGATAGGCAAACAATCTCATGTAGCGCTGACTGCGAGGATTTGTGGCTGACATCGTAAAGGCGTTGGTCAACAGCCGGTAGTAGTAAGGTTCGCCAAACAGATCGCGTCGCAGCAGCTGTAATGTGTCCGAAGTGCCTTCGATTCTTTTCACAACATGTGCACGCACTTCGCCGTGCTCAGTTACGTAAGGGCGACTTGCATGTTCGAAGTGCGATTCAGCGCGATGATACGGAAGGATCGCAAGAAGGAGCATTGCGGTCCCGCAAAATGCGATGGTGGCCACACCGATTGGGCGCCGAATTGACCAACTCGAGCCTTCGCTAACCAGAATGCCGAGCAGGACATAGCCAGCGGCGCAGATCAGGAGACTCCATTGATAGCCGATGGCAGGCAACAGCACAAAACTTGCAATGAGTGGACCAGCTGCTGCGCCGGTCGTGTTGAACAAGGTCGCAATTCCAGTGCTATTCATCCGGTTTTCCGCACTCGCTTGAACAAGCGCGACGATGGTCGGGAACAAAATCCCCGACAACAACGAGGCCGGGAACATCAAGGCTACGCATAGGAGGGCGATTTGCCACCAGGAAGCGAGACTAAAAGCACCAGCAGGCGTTCTTACTGCCTCGCCCGGAAAGAATAGGTATGACAAAAGCACGGCAATCGCCGCTAGCAGCAACAGGGCAGGAAGTAATTGATGCAGCCAGACTGAACGGCGATTAATCGCGCCGGCCGCAATGCCCCCGAGTCCAATTCCCACCAGCACGACCGCGAGCATGATCGCGAAAGCAGTCGGCGACGATGCAACGTACAAACGCAAAAATCGGAACCAAATTACTTCCAGCGAAAGAAGAATGCAGCCCGTCCCAAAGCTGACAAAAAGCAGACGCCACGGCGGCCGATACCTCACATTCAGGCGGAGCGGAAACGTTCGCTCTGGAATAAGCGCATCTCTGTCGGCGCCAATTCTTGCCGTCAGCAAAGCGACCGCCGCAGCGAGGCAAACCGCCAAACTCGCAGCTAAACTCGTGCCGCGAAGCCCAAACGCCGCGATAAGATAACCTTCACCGAGCACAGCACCAACCACTGCGCCTAAAGTGTTTGAGCCATACAAAAAACCAATCGCGCCCCCAAAATTCGTTTGTCGCAATATTGGATCTTCGATCAACACCGGCAGCGTCAGGCCCATGGCTGTTGTCGGTACAAGGAGGATTGCGAAAGACAAAATAAACCGCGATCCCAGGAGAGTTGGCTGATAATTCCACAGCGTTTGCCACACGGGTCGCATCCATTCGCCCAGCAGCGGAAGAGCAAAAACAATCGTGCAACCAAAGAATGCGACAAGCACCTCGAGCAAAGCGTAAAGATGAAGTGGTCGCCACCGCCGAACTCTGGATGACGCAGCAATCGCATTTCCCAGCGCCAAACCCGCCATGAAGCTGGAAAGAATTAACGCTGCGGCCCAGAGCGAGTTTCCAAATGCGAGCCCGCTCAGGCGCAGCCAGAGAGTCTCGAAAATCAGTGCGCCGGTTCCGGACAGAAAGAGAATTCCCGAGAGAATCGCAACGCGCGCGCCCGTGTACCCATTTCGTGGTGGGGCGGTATGATTGCGCACGTGCGCACTTACTGTCGATTGCTTCAGCATCAGCGATTTCGCACCTTCTCTGTTGTCGATAGACTAGCTCATTGAAAAGCTGACTGGAGGGGGACCAATCCACCGATCGTCTCGGTCCGGAAAAAAGCGCTGAAATGCGGTTGCGTGGATTTTTTTAAAAAAACAGTCATGAGTCGGCCTTACCTGTTATTGACCTGCGTGATTCCGTCATCGGGCGGACGGTGTTTAGGACGCAGCTTCGGCGCCGGATGCCAGCCGAGCAACATCAATAGTACCACGAATCCCACAACATAGGCGACGGCGGTAAGCCAGCCCTCTTTGACCCATGCGCCCACCGACCGCACCTCGGGAAAGACATTGGAAATTGCAACGCCTGCTGACGATCTAAACCAGATCATCGAGCCACCAAACCCCACCGCATACGCGAGCATGCCCCAGTCGTAGCTGTTCTGCTTGAGCGCGAGCGCCGTGAGCGGAATATTGTCGAACACGGCGGATAGAAAACCCAGGCCAGCGTCGTTCTCCAGGATGCCAGGGGCAACTTCTCCACCGGCATCATCGAAGCAATCAACACCAGCGAAAGCAGAAAGATCGAGCCTCGGAAGGCTCGAGGCAGTACTTCCCAGTCCGGCCGGCGCATTCCTACCGAGAGCAGTATCGCCACCCACACGGCCACACCGAGAAAGGGAAAATGATCCGCCTGCCTGGTGAACTTCACATTTACGATCAGGTTGGTCGCGAGCGAGAGCCCTAGAACCAGGCCCGCTATCCCGATACGCATCCAATCAAAACGCGGATGTTCGTGGACGTGCGCTAAAATGGGCGAATATCTTTGTTGCTTGATGGCGGGGATGCCGAAAATGAACAATGCCACCGTCGCAGCGATGATTGCATGGAATACCTGGATCGGCGAGACACCCGCGATCCACATCATCGTGGTCGTCGTATCGCCTAACACACTCCAGGCGCCACCGGCGTTGGATGCGGCGACGATTGCGGCAAGATACCCGAGATGCACTTTGGCGCGGAAGAGTTGAAGCGCCATCGCGCCACCGATCAACGCAGCAGCGATGTTATCGAGAAAACTGGAAAGAATCCACACTATCACCAACAAGATGAAACCGCCCTTCCAGTCATGGGGAAGATACTTTGGCAACGCCACCGGCACGTGACTTTTTTCAAAATGGCGCGACAACAACGCGAAACCCATCCAGCAGACAAAGCAGATTGGCGAGGATGACCCACTCGTGCTCGACGCGAGAAAGAAATCCGATTACGCCGGGACCCGTCTTGAAGCCGGTGAACGCGATTTGTAGATCGAAATTGTCACCAAGCCCGCGAGAGCAACGCGCGTCGTGTGATGATGAAACACCGCGACGCAAAGGAGAGTCAGGCCGAATAGAATGAAATCGACCGGAATGCCAAAGATGGCGGGATCGGGGGTCAACGCGATCGTATTAGAGAACACGGCCACGCCGTACGTTGTAGCTAGGGCCGGTGATCCCGGCCAGCGCGAACCTGTAGCCGCTTCCCTGTGGGAAGCGTGGCGCTGAGGTGTTAAACACGCGCACCGCGCTCACACAGCGAGGCGGCTACAACATTTGAGTTGCCCGGCAAAGTCCTCTGTGTCCTGATGTGTTTTTGGTTTTCCTGGAGCCATGTTCACCGGCCTGATTGAAGAAGTCGGCAGCTTTGTAGCGGTTCGCGCCAGCGATGGCGGGACCCAACTGCAAATTGCTGCGCCGCGTATCGCAAAAGAAATACGGAGCGGCGACAGCATCGTCGTGAATGGCTGTTGCCTCACATTGAGCTCGCAGCACAATGATCTACTTATCTTCGATCTTCTCGAGGAAACAATTGCTCGCACGAATCTCAGAATGCTGCGCCGCGACGCTCAGGTAAATCTCGAGCGCGCGCTCTCTGCAGAGGGGCGCTTTGGCGGACATTTTGTGCAGGGCCACATCGACTGCACTTCACGCATTTTCGCCTTCCAAGAAAGTCGAGGCGACCATCGTCTGGAAGTTGAGCTACCAACTGAGTTCGCGCATTACGTTGTCAACAAAGGTTCAATCGCAATCAACGGGATCAGCCTTACAATCGCAGAAGTCCTTCCGAAAAGCTTCATTGTGTGGATCATCCCATACACAAAACGCCACACTAATCTCGATCATGCCCAAGTCGGCGATTTATTGAATCTGGAGTTCGATATCCTTGCCAAGTACGTCGAGAGAATGCTTTCGCGCTACACTCCGAAACCTAACCACTAATGAACACGAATGACGAAAAGCTGGTGCTCAAAGAAGAAGTTTCTCGAATCGTTGGCTACGCAATCGAAGTGCTACAGCGATCTATGATCTTAATGCCTGAGTCTTCTTATTCGTGCTATCCGTGCAATCCGTGGTTAAAACTCCTGTGACCGCGCGCGGTTCGCCCACTGATCGTCCCCGTCCTCGCTTGGTGGGCGTAATCATGTCGCGCGCGGACTTGGATTTCGCCATCCGAATGCGTAAACCGCCCGATTTATTTGAACTGCGATTGGACCATCTCGTGCGCATCGTCAACGAGTTGGAAAACAAATTGTCGAAATTACACGAGCCGCTCATCATCACCGCGCGACATCCGCAAGAGGGCGGTGCAAATAACCTGTCCCTGGGGCAGCGCCGCGATCTCCTTTCGCGCTTCTTGTCCCAGGCCCAGTATATCGATGTCGAATTGCGTTCGGCGCCTGCTCTCCGTCCGCTTCTCAAATTGGCGCGGGAAAAAAATGTGCGGCGCATCATTTCATTTCATAGCCTCAAATCGACGCCAGGTTCGCGTGCGTTGCGCGCTAAAGCACGCGCAGCGAAGGCGCATGGGGCGGATATTTTCAAAATTGCGACGCGCACGGATACTCCGGCGCAGCTCGCACGACTGATCGATTTCATCATGGAAAAAGACGCCGATCTTTCCGTAAGCGCGATGGGGATCGGTAAGCTTGGCGTAATATCGCGCATTCTGCTTGCGTGTTGCGGATCTGCTCTTGTTTACGGTTCGGTCGCCGCGGCGACCGATATTGAGGGCCAAATGTCGCTCGAACAGCTTCGCGCGTCCGGAATTGGAACGAAACAAAAATGACGACGCACGAATTAGGAAGAGCCATGCCTCGAGCCTCGTCACTGGTCATTGACTCGGGTTGCCCTGCCGCGCGCCGCAGTCGAGTCATTCGGATTTCGTCATTGTGTTAGCGGGCAGGTGTTTGCCCTTCCCGCGATGCGTATATCTTACAACAGCAAGACTAACACGATGCCTTCGTCTGTAATTTTGCCCAAGCGAGTGCCGGTGATGCCTTTGCCCGGTGCGTTGCTCTTTCCGCACGCGCTGCTTCCGCTTTACATCTTCGAGCCGCGCTATCGGCAAATGTTAAAGCACGCCCTCACTCATCACCGCATGTTTTGCGTCGCGCTGATCAAACCACACTGTGCAGAATGGCAATCGGCCGCGGATTTTTTTCACACCGCCGGCGTCGGTCTCATTCGCGCCTGCGTCGAACGCGAGGACGGCACCTCAAACCTGATCCTACAGGGACTGGAGCGAGTACGATTCACAGGGTTCGAGCAGGAAGCGCCATTTCCGATCGCAACAATTGATTCGCTTGAATCCGACTCCGTCTCCTCGGTTGAAACTGAAGCGCTCGCCACGAAAGTCCTGGAGCTTTATTCGAACCTCAAAGGGGACGGGCAACGTCAACTGCCGCCCAAAATAGATCGGTATCTCTCCGATTTGAGCGACCCGGAAATGCTTGCCGATCTCGTCGCCTCAACATTCGTGACCGATCCTCTGCGCCGCCAGCGCATCCTCGAAGAACTTTCTGTTAAGGACCGGCTCCGTCTCGTCATTCGATATCTGCGCGAGGAAACCGGCAGCGCGGCAGCGTAACTGTAGCCGCCGCCCTCTGGGCGACGCAACGCGCGCGCGTTAGCCAAATCAGCGCCGCGCTTCGCACCCGCCTTCGCCGAGGCTACGGCGTGGCAGGCAGCGAAGCATCTACAGAGCCCGAATTCGCGCGTATTCTTCCATCAAGTAGCGATCCGTCATTCCGGCAATGTAATCGCATACCGTGCGATGCAGTCCTTCTGCCTCAATTCGTTTTGTCGCCGTCTTGCCGAGCCGATCTGGGTTAACAACGTACTCTTCAAAAACGCGCCGCAACATCTCGCACGCGTGCCTGTTCACGTCTGCGACGCGTGGATGGTAGTAAACATTCTGGTATAGAAATTTCCGCAGCGCGCGGTTCGCTTCGAATAATTCGTCGCTGTAGCGAATGAGCGGCGTCGGCTGGCGGCGCACTTCATCTGCGCTTTGCACACCAGCATCAACAATTGATTGGGCGCTTGCCGTTATCACGTCGCAAACTTGCACGTCGATGATGTCCCGAATGATCAAATTGTGCAGCTCAGGTTCGCGCGCGCCGGAATAGCGTGCGAGCACTGCGCGATGGCTTCGGTGCCAGACTTCGTTTTCTTCCAATTGCGCCGCGCTCAAGATTTCAAAATCGACCGCATCATCCAGATCATGACTATAATAAGTGATCTCGTCGGCGAGATCCGCGACCTGCGCCTCGAGCGATGGACAACGATACTTCTGCAGAGCAGCGCAACCGTCTCGCTTGCTTTCATGCTTACGCAAGCCGGAGGCTTGCGCCACTCTTTCCGGCATCTCATAAAAGGCTTGGTGTTTCTGCAAGCCTTCCCGCACTTCGAACGTCAAGTTCAGGCCAGGAAAATTCGGATAAGGATTTTCGAGCAGGTTGACCACGCGCAAGCTCTGCTTGTTGTGATCGAAACCGCCGTGGTCCATCATGCATTCCGCGAGCATCTCCTCGCCAGAATGTCCGAAAGGCGAATGCCCGAGATCGTGCGCGAGGGCGATTGCTTCCGCGAGATCCTCGTTCAGCCCCAATGCTCGCGCGATTGTGCGGCTAATGGAGGCAACCTCAATCGAATGGGTTAACCGCGTGCGCAGATGATCGCCGGTCCCATTCAGAAACACTTGCGTTTTGTATTCCAATCGACGGAACGCTCGCGAATGAATGATCCGCGCGCGATCGCGTTGAAATTCCGTGCGATAAGCATGGCTGGGCTCCGGATATTGTCGGCCGCGCGAATCGCCAGATTTCTGCGCAAACGGAGCGAGCGCAGCTCGCTCGGTCGCTTCCATTTCCTCGCGGGACCGGTAGCCGCTTCGGCCTCCTCGCGAAGGCTTTCGGAGGTGCGCGGAGTCCGGAGCAGACGGTCGCTGCTCGGTTGTTGTCTCCATTTTCACACGATTATTCGTTGATTGTGGGTGCTGGTGAGCTCGTTTTCAGATTCTGCCCCAGCACGCGTTGCGCTCTGCGCGATTCGAGTTTCACGATCAGCAAATCGAAAACAGCCAGCAACAGTGCCGTCAGGGTCAACCATCCACAAACGATCCAAAATAGAATGAACCAGATTGGGCGCTCGCGTGGATTGAGCGTTGTTTGCAAAAATGTTGTTCCAGAAAACAGGAGGGCCAGCGCAACAAGAAGCAGAATAAACATCGTGTTACGCCGTGTCTGCTGATCTCGAATCACGCCGCGCGTTGCACGAGTGATGAACGAGGTCGTGGGCAGCGCCTTTTCGCTAGGAGAATTATTCGACACGGTTGACTGGATCTGCGAGCGCTGCGACGCTCGCTACTTGTCGATCTTACGATCCAAAAAAGCCAAATCAACCATGCCAAAGAAAGCTTCTAAGAAAAAACAAGTCACTCCCGAACGTTTGATGGAACTTAGCTTCGCTTACGCACCGCCGCTGATCATCAGCGCGGGTGTGACCAACAAAGTTTTCGACTCGTTTGAAGACGGCGCGAAAACATCAGAGCAGGTTGCAAAAGAAACCGGGGCATCGGCGCACGCTCTGCGGATTTTAATGAATGCGCTTGTTGGTCTAGATCTTCTGAAGAAAAATAGGCAAGGGAAGTATTCGCTTACGCCGGAAAGCGCCGCCTTTCTTCTCAGCAACAAGCCGGGCACGCACGCAGGATTTTTTGGGACCATTGCGCCGCAGCTCATCTCACGATGGCTACAATTGTCCGACATCGTTCGCGAAGGTCGTCCGGCCGTCGCCGTGAACCAGGAGACCGAAGGCACGGAATTTTTCAGCCAGTTGGTAGAAAACATCATCCCGATGAGCTACCCGCCTGCGCAAAAGCTCGGCGATCACTTAAAACTATCGAAAGGGAGGAATGAAATTCGTGTTCTCGATCTGGCCGCTGGCTCCGGAATCTGGGGAATCGCGCTCGCTGAAAGATCTCCGCGCGTGCGCGTGACCGCAGTCGATTGGGCAGGAATGATTCCGACGACCAAACGAATCACACAAAAGTTCGGCGTAGGCGATCGCTTTAATTATGTCGAGGGCGATATATTGGACGCGAATTTCGGCAGCGGCTACGACATCGCCACTCTCGGCCACATCTTGCACAGCGAAGGCGAAGAACGCAGCCGCAAGTTGCTTAAGAAAACTTTTCGCGCGCTCAAACCCGGCGGCGTGATCGCTATCGCCGAATGGCTCGTAAACGACGAGCGCACTGAACCAGCGCATTCGCTCATGTTCGCCGTGCAAATGCTCGTGAATACCGAACGCGGCGACACTTTTAGTTTCAACGAGATCAAAAGTTGGCTTGCAGAGGCGGGTTTCAAAAAAGTTCGTAAACTGGAAGCACCGGGGCCTTCGCCGCTGATTCTCGCGACAAAGCCTTAGATGTCGATCTAACGGATTAGCCGTTCGCGTCGAATCGCCTTCCCATGCGCCGACCGAGATGCTTTCATTGCGGCAGATGAGAAAATCGAAAGCGAAACCGCGTAGAAAAATAAAGCCGGGCGCGGCCCCCAAAAATCTCGAGACGAATGTTCCTTACCGCAAACCTGCCCTTCGCAGCGAAGCGTTCGCCAGAGCGCTCATCAATGCAAAATCGTGCATTGATGATCGCGGAAGTCTGCAAGGGCTTTTCAATGAAGCAGCGCGAAAGGCAGCAGCCGTACCCAGAGAACCGTTTAAAGAGTGTTGGCCTTATCTTCAGACAATGCTGCGTTTAATTCGGGCGCACCATCGTGGCGAATACGACCAAGTTCCCGACGACGCGCTGTTATGGATTGTTGCTGCTCTCAACTACCTGGTCGATCCATTCGATTTTATTCCGGACAAAACGCCGTTTCTTGGCTTTATCGATGACGCCACCGTCATCGAATTTGTTACAGACAAAACTCGCCAAACGCTGGATGATTTCATGACCTGGGAAACCGCAGCGCGATAGACCCACCCGACTCAAACCATCAGGAGAGCCGGGTTTTCCAGAAGGTGGCGGAGTTCTTTCAGATACTCGGCGCCGAGCGCGCCGTCGATGACGCGATGATCGCAACTCATGATGAGCGACATGCGGTGGCCGACGACGATTTGGTCACAATCGTCGATCACGGGGACTTTCGTGATTTTGCCGACGGCTAGAATGAAACCTTGCGGTGGATTAATGACAGCGGAGAAACTGTCGATGCCCATCCCGCCGAGATTTGAAACAGTAAACGTGCCGCCCTGAAATTCCTCCGGCTTCATCCGTTTGTTGCGCGCGCGATGCGCCAAATCCTTGGCCAGTTCGCTAATTTCGCGCAACGATTTGTTTTGCGCCGCGCGTATAACCGGGGTCAATAATCCGTCTTCGATCGCGACCGCAATGCCGAGGTCAACATCTGCATACTGCACGATCGCATCGCCATCGAACGAAGCATTCGCTCGCGGCACTTTTACTGCGGCTTGCACTGCTGCTTTCAAGACGAAATCATTTACGGTAATCTTCGCAGCTTCGGCACCTTCCCCTGCAGATTTCAATTCCTCGCGCGCTTCCATGAGGGGCCCGGCGTCGATTTCGATGTTTAGGTAAAAATGCGGAATCGGGCCAAGACTTTCGACGAGCCGCTGCGCGATGATTTTGCGCATGCCGGAGAGTTGAATACGCGCGCTTTCGCCGGCCTTGATGGCTGGAGCGGAAGGCTGCCGCGCGCCGATTTTTGATTTTGCCGCGGCGCGCACGTCGGTTTCGGTGACGCGCCCTTCCGGACCGGTTCCCTTTACGCTGGCAAGATCGACACCGAGTTCGGCCCCGATTCGGCGCGCGACTGGCGACGCTTTTACGCGCGCTTCTTGGGGTTGTGGTGGCGGCCGTGTCGGCTGCGTTGGTGCAGGCGACACGCCTGCCTCCACAGCTTTCTCTTTCTTTTCCTTCTTCGGCTCACCTTTCTTCTCGGGCTTCTTTTTTTCCTCTTCCTTTTTGGGCTCTTTTTCTTTCGCCTTAACCTCGTCGGGCTTCTCTTCCTCCTTCTCCTCTTCGACTTCCGGCTTTTCCTCTTTCCCTTTTTCTTCTTCCTTGGGCGCTTCCTCGCCCTCTCCACCGATGAATGCGATTTTGTCGCCGACGTTTACCTTGCCGCCTTCTTCGACATAAATCTCGGCAAGCGTTCCATCTTCGGGCGACTCCCATTCCATCGTCGCCTTGTCGGTCTCGATCTCGGCCAGCACTTCGCCGGCCGAAACGTTGTCGCCCTTCTTCTTTTTCCACGCGACGAGGGTGCCCTCGGTCATGGTGTCGCTGAGTTTGGGCATTTGAATCTCAGGCATGGCGGGAAAGAAAGTGAATATTGATCAGTGAATGGTGAAGAGAGCGGCTCCTGAAATTTGAAGTCTGAAATTAGAAGCCTGTTTCATGCGTAACAAACCCTTTTCACCGCAGCGATGACTTTGTCTGCGTTTGGCAAAACCGCTTTCTCGAGGCGCTCGTTATATGGCATCGGCACATCTTCTTGTGATACGCGGATGATGGGGGCGTCGAGTTCGTCAAAAATGTTTTTTTGAATCCGGTAGCAAACTTCCGCGCCCACGCCACAAAACGGACGGTCTTGTTCGACAATCACGACGCGATGCGTTTTCGCCACGGAATCGAAAATCGCTTTCTCATCCAGCGGCTTGATTGAGCGAAGATCGACAATCTCGGCCGAGATGTCTTCCTCTTCGAGTTGGGCCGCGACCTTCAGCGCGAGCGGCACCGTTTGCGCGTAACATATAACCGAAACGTCGTTGCCTTCGCGCTTCACTTCCGCTTTGCCAAGAGGAATGAGCAGCTCTTCGTCCGGCGGTTCGACCATTCCCTTCGAGCTGTAGAGCAGTTCTGCTTCCAAGACGAGCACCGGATTATTGTCGCGCACGGCTGTTTTCAGCAACCCTTTCGCGTCGCGCGGCGTGGCCGGTGTGCAAATTTTCAATCCGGGCGCGTTTGCATAAAGCGGTTCCGTCGCGTGCGAATGGGTCGCGCCGAGCTGATGCGCAGGTCCGTTGGGGCCACGGAATGTGATCGGGATATTGAATTGGCCACCCGACATCGTAAACATGTTTGGCGCGTTGTTTACCACCTGGTCGAAGGCAACAAGCGAAAAGCTGAACGTCATGAATTCGATGATTGGGCGCAACCCAACCATTGCCGCCCCCACTCCCAGGCCCGCAAATCCGTTCTCGCTGATTGGAGTGTCGACGATCCGCCGTGGCCCAAAGCGCTGAAGCAAACCGTGGCTTACCTTGTAAGCGCCCTGGTATTCGGCAACCTCTTCGCCCATCAGAAAAACATTCGGATCCCGCTCGAGTTCTTCGGCGAGCGCTTCGTTGAGTGCCTGACGATAAGTAATTTCCCTCATCCTGCAGTAGCTCCCGACTCTTTTGGCGCAGATTCTTCCCGTTTCGACGTGTCAGGCACGCCTGCCTCTGCTGCTCCGTTGGCGTAAGTATAATCGTATAGTTTGTCGAGTGGTGGCTCCGGGCTTTTCTCGGCAAACTTCACGGCAGCAAGCACTGTTTCCTTCGCGCGCTTGTCGAGCAGGTCGAACTGTTCGTTCGTCAATCTTCCCTCGCGCGTGAGCTGTGCACGCAAACGCGTGATTGGATCATCGAGACGATATTTCTCCAGTTCCTGCTTGGTCCGGTAGCTCGCGGGATCCGACATCGAGTGTCCGCGATAGCGATAAGTGCGCACTTCCAGGAAAGCTGGATGCGACTCTTTCCGAATGGAATCCACAATCTCAGCGATCTTGTCGCGCACCTCGCGAAAGTTCATTCCATCGACAATTTCTCCGGGAATATCGTAACCCTCCGCCCGATCGACAATCTGCTTGAGCGACGTCGATCTCTTCACCGAAGTACCCATGGCGAACAGGTTATTTTCGCAAATAAAAACGATCGGCAATTTATACAGAGCGGCAAGATTCAATGCTTCGTGGAAGGATCCTTGATTGATTGCGCCGTCACCGAAAAAGCAGAGCGTGACACGATCTTCGCCCCGGTACTTGATGGCAAAAGCCATTCCAACCGCCAGTGGAACGTGAGCGCCGACAATGGCGTGACCACCGTACATGTGATGTTGCCGGTCAAAGAAATGCATCGAGCCACCCAGGCCGCGGGAGCAGCCAGTTTCTTTTCCAAAAAGCTCCGCCATGCATGCGTTCGCGCTCGTGCCGCGAGCAAGCGCGTGAGCGTGATCGCGGTAAGCGGTAATGATGTAATCATCGTCACGCACGGCCGCAACGGCACCGGTCACGACCGCTTCCTGGCCGATGTAAAGGTGACAAAAACCGCCGATCTTCTGCGCTTGATACTGCTGACTGGCGCGTTCCTCGAAACGCCGGATCAACAGCATCAGCGAGAGCATCTCGACTTCGTCGCGCTGCTCCAGCGGCTGCATGGCGGTCAAGCCGTGCGCGGAACCGCGGCGCGCGAGCCCTCCGCGCTTCGGCCAAGGTTCGTCGAAAGAACAAACAGCAGAGTGAAGAGAAGATCGCTGATGAGTGAATTGCGGAAAAACATCCAGCTGGGCGTCGCGCTGTACTGAGGCAATCCCACCGTAAGCGCCTGAATCAGTCCTCCCAAATTTTTCGCGTAACCTGGGTCGCTCAACCAGGAGAACGCGTTCGTGATCGCGTAAAAAATTGTTGATCCAACGATGGAAGCCGGCAAAAGCGTCTTCAGCGATGCCCGGTTCTGCAAGAGAAGTCCGACACATCCGATCAACGCGAGCGCGAAATAACGAATGAAGATTTGCGGGTCGAGCAACGGGGCTCCGTAACGAAAATTAATTACCGCGTCGGAAATAAAAAGCGTAACGAGCGGCACCGAGAATTTGTATTTCTTTGGAAAGTACGCTGCGCTACAGAGCGCAATTGCCGCGAGCGGCGCGAAGTTGGAAAGCCAGCTGGCGCCGGAATGAATCAAGAGCCCCGTCGTCACGCGATAAAAGACGGCCGAAAAAACGAGGAGAAGAGCGGGAATCATTCGGAAGAATCTATCCGTCCCGTGCGATATGCAAAGGGCATTTACTGTAGCCGCGTCTCTGTGAGACGCGCGGCGCGCGCGTTACAAACACATCAGCGGCGCGCTTCCCAAAGGGAAGCCGCTACAGCGGATTATTTGGCACCCGCGAGCGCTTTGTTAAGCCGCGTCTTGCGACGCTTCGCGGTGTTTCGATGAATGATCCCGCGCTTGGCGGCTTTGTCGATTGCTGAGATCACCGCGCGGATTTGATCCGACCCGGGGCTCGCCGAGGAGCGAATCTGCTTCTGGATGCTGCGCAGACGTGTCACCACGCTGCGATTATGAAGCGATCGCTTCACTGTCTGGCGGGTGCGCTTGGCAGCTGATTTCGTGTTGGCCATTACTTAGTCGAAAAATTTGTGAACGTGGACGCTCGCGGGCGCAGTCGCGGTTGTCAAGAGTCACTCGCACGGCGGGCAACTGCGGCGGCCGATAACTCTTAAGTGCGCGGATTGTTTTGGACGATTGCCGCGTCCTTGTTCAGCACCGGCGTCGTTTTGCGAGTCTGGCCTTTTTTTCGCTCTGCAGCGAGCGCTCCCGCCATTCGCATTTGCTCGGTCGTCAGTGAACCCGAAGCCGATGTGGGAGCAAGTTGCTGCTCCTCCTTTGCTTTTTCGGCTTGTACCATCAGCGTATTACTCGATTGTACCGGCGGCGCCTTTGGCGCTTTGGGCAAACGGTCGGAAATAATTTGTACAAGCGCTCCGAGCGGAACTTGATTGTATAGAGCGGCGATGTCGCCCGATTTCATCCTGATGCAGCCGTAACTGGCCGGCCGGCCGATTGTCTTCTCTTCCGGCGTGCCATGAATGTAAATACAGCGATAAAAGGCGCGCGCGTTTTGAGCTTCCAGCCCGCGCAACCAGATGATCCGCGTGATCACCGGATCGCGACCTGGTGCATTTGGCGCAAGAATTTCCCCCGTAAACCGCCGATTATGGAACACCGCGCCGGTCGGTGCGTTGTCGCCGATTTTTTGTGCAACCATGAGATAACCAAGAGGAGTTGTCATTCGCCCCAGAAAATCACCCAATCCGAACTTTGATGTGGAAACCGGGTACGTGGCCACCTTGGCGCCGTTCTCGAGAAGCATCAGCTTCTGGTCGCGAACGCTTATTATCAGACGATGTGCAACGTCGAGTTGCGTGGCGAAGAGCGTGGGAGCAATCGAGATTAGACTGAAAATTAGCGCCAGTGGCCGAAACATGCGCAACTTCTTAACCGATAATTCGAGTTTTGTCACGCGGGAATTGCGGTGACGGCACGTGAGCCGCCAAAGCTGGTTTTAAGCCATCGATTCGCGAATGAAGAGAGACAGACATAAAGGAAGCCGCCTTGGAACATGAGGAGGAAGGGCACTGAGAGAAACTGCCCGTGCGCAATCGCGAACCAAAGGAAATAAGTGAAATAAAGCGCAAAACCTAGTTCCGCCAGTGGAAGGACCGATTTCAGCGGCCGATATTTGCAGCTTCGCCAGGGCTGCGATTTGCGCTCGATCCCATACTTGGGCGTGCGTGTGAAATCCGATTTGTGATTAAAGAGCGCTTCCAGCACGGCGCGCGCGTTGTTGAGCGAAAGACCGATGCCGAGCGCCAGCAAGCATGGCAGAAAAAGCATCTCCTTCATCCACGTTCGCGGATGCAGTTCCCGCTGCGCCAAAACATAAAAAATCGCTACCGAGACTGACGCCGCAAAAAAAATCGGGACGTCGACTAGCAGCGTCCGCAGCCAACCGCCCCCAGGCGCCCCGGAGGAGGGATGCAGCAGGACGCATAAAATAGCAAGGAGCAAGTAAGCAAAGTTCGACATCAAATGCCCCGTGGCCTCGACCTTGATGGGAAATGGAAGTCGGCTGCGCCAGATTGTGGGCAACAATTTTTTGCAAGTCTGGATGGATCCTTTTGTCCAGCGATGCTGCTGAGATTTAAACCCGTTCATGTCCACTGGGAGCTCAGCGGGCGTTACAACATCAGCCAAGTAAATGAATTTCCAGCCCACGAGCTGGGCGCGATAGCTCAGATCGAGATCCTCAGTAAGCGTGTCATGCTGCCAGCCACCAGCTTCCCCGATGCAGGAACGTCGCCAGAGACCGGCGGTTCCGTTGAAATTGAAAAATCGGCCGCTCCGGCTGCGCGCAGTTTGCTCGAGCAAAAGATGTCCATCCAAAAAAATCGCCTGCATGCGGGTGAGCAGCGAATAACCGCGATTCAAATGGCCCCACCTGGTCTGGATCATTCCTATTTTCGGATCGGTGAAGAAATGGATGGTGCGTTTTAGTAAATCCGGTTGCGGGACAAAATCGGCGTCGAGGATACAGACAAACTCGCCGTCTGCGGCCTCCAGTCCCACGGCCAGCGCGCCGGCCTTGAAACCAGTGCGATCGACCCGATGAATGCGCTGAACGTTAAAGCCGCGCTGCCGCAGTTCTTCCGCGCACGAGGCCGTGATCTCGCGGGTTTCGTCGGTCGAATCGTCCAGCACTTGGATTTGGAGAAGCTCTCGCGGGTAGTCCAGTTCGCTCACCGAACGAAGCAAACGCTCGGCCACGTAGACCTCGTTAAAGATAGGCAACTGTACCGTCACCTTGGGCAGCTGTTCAAAATAACGGGCGGGGACCGGTGCGCGCTTCCTGTTTTTGAGATACAGATAGATGATGAAGTAGCGATGGATACCGTACGCCGAAAGACCGCCGAGCACACTCAGATAACAGACGGTCCAGATAATGTGTCCGAGGCTTCCTTGCATGGGAGTTTCTGCCACTGCCGATGGTTACGGCAGCAAGGGCGACATGATGCCGTTTCCAGCACGTGCGTCAATTCAAAAAAAATCGCACATGCGCGTCTGAAAATAGCGGGTGTGGGGCGAGAACAGCATACGAACATAGCGCAGAGAGCGAGAATGTTGTGTTCATTATCGATCTTCGTAATTGCGGGCGCGACCGGCCTTGCAACACCTCTGCGGGCGCAAGAGGAACCAATCACCGAACAGGGATACGAGCGTGAGGAACTGGGCGTGAATCCTTACACCGCGCCATCGATCGCGCGCATATTTCAACAACTCGACGAGCTCAGGCCGCTGCCTTTCGAACAACTGCACCGAGAGCTTCCAAGAGCGAGTCCTGGGAGCCGCGAGCAAAAAGCTTTGCTCTTTGGAGGATTGGTGGCCGACGGATTCTTAATTGTGGAAGCCGAGAGGAAAAGCGCGGTCGATAATCTGGGACGCGTTTTAATGAGAGAAGCTCGTGGCCTCGGCGTGGCCGATCGGGTAACGCGCCACAACGCAAGTCTCACGGACTTGGCGCGCCGGGGCGATTGGCTGGCGGTACGCAAAGAGCTTATTGCGATCCAGGCAGACGTTGAGCAGGCAATGGTTGAGTTGCGCGATCAAAAAATGGCGCATTTGATCAGTCTCGGTGGCTGGTTGCGAGGCTTGGAGATTAGCGCAAGGGCAATCGAACTGAATTTTTCGCCGCAACGAGCAGCCGTCCTCGCGAAAAAGGACTTGGTCGACTACTTCGCCGCAGAATTGAAAACATTGCCGCCAACGCTGGCGCATACACCGCTCTTTGAGAAACTTCGTTCAGGCGTAAACGCCGTTCACCTTTCCTTGAGCAAAGCAACCGGAGAGGGATTGAAATTGGCTGACGTAAAAGCGATTCACGCTCAAGCGCGCGGATTAAACCTCGCAATTCGTCAGAGCGATTGAGCCCTCGAAAGCTTTCGGGGCTGCCGACATTCGCCTTGCCTGAGGCGGCGAGCCGGTTAACGGTGATAAGCCGATCTTCGCAACCTGGAGGGCATGCAATTGCGAGACACATTTAAGAAACGAAGGCGCGACCGTTTTGGACGTTTCAATATCATCTTTCCGATCCTTCTGGCGGGATGGATCCCTTCGGTGTTAACGCTCATCGTTTCGTACACGATTCTGCGCGACACCCTGGAAACAAGAATCCTGCGCGACCGGCAAACCCTCATCCAATTGGTAGGCCATCTTGTCAGTCACGATCTCAACCGGAGCAGTAGCATCATTGAGTATTATCAAACGCTTCCAGAGGTCGCAAGAATCTTGGGCGCGCCGAATCCTCAGCCACTCGCGCAGCAATGGCTCAACGCCGCATTTTATTCGCAACCGCAGATCGATGGAATGTTTCTCACGACCCCCGACGGCCGCCTCATCGCGTCGATCCCAACCAATCCGGAGTTGATTGGTCAGGACTTTGCTTCCCAGCACTGGCGGTCACAAGCAGAAGCGTCCAACGAATCCATCGTCTCGGAAGTTCATTCACGGGCGTCAGATAAACGTTTGGTCACTGATATCGTCGGTGCCGTGCGCGGCCCCGATCGAACGATCATCGGTTACATCGGAGTCTCGGTCCTGGTGGAAAGAATCGGCCGACGACTGTCCACGATTGAGTTTGGTGACCGCTTACTTTTCGAAGTGCTCGATCAAAACGGCGGCGCATTGTTTGCGAATGATTTCAAGCCCAACCCCAGCACGACTTCGCCCGAGGGGGGGACTTTGATCAAAGAGATCCGCCAGAGCAAGAGCGGGCACTTCGAGCGACGCGGCAATCTGTATTCTTTCAGCCCGATCGAATCAACCGGTTGGGTCGCGGTAGTAGAGCAGCCGAAAAGTCTCGCCTACAGGCCGGTTCGTGACCTCCTCGCACGAATGACTGTCCTGGCAGCTTGGTTGGTTGTTCTCACTGCAGTCTTCGCATGGCTCGGCAGCAGGTTTTATCAGCGCCAGATCGAATCTACGCAGCGCGTCGAACGCGAAGTCGTCTTTAACGAAAAGATCCTGGCCAACATGCCCAGTGGCATTGCCTTCGTCGATCCGGGGTCCCGCCGTTTTCTCCAGGCGAATGACGCATTTGCGCACATGGCGCAGCGTTTCGGAGATCTGCCAGCCGGTGACGACATCACGGAAGCCACCTACGACGACGTGAAGATTGCTCCCGCCGGAGCGATCGAGAGAGTGCTCTCTTTTGGAACACCTTTTCAGCTCATCGAGCACCCGCTGAAAGACAAGACGGGTATGACCCATTTTTTGGATATTAATCTGCTACGGCTGCAGGGTTCGCACGATACCACTCAAGGCGTGCTTTATCTCGTCGAAGACAAAACGCGCGATGTCAAACTGCGGCAGGAACTCATTGGCGCGAATGCCGCGAAAGACCAGTTCCTGGCGCTACTCTCGCATGAGTTGCGCAATCCGCTCTCGCCGGTAATCGCGATGGTCGGGGAATTGGAAGCGACGGTTCCGGATTCCCCGCCAGTTCGCGAGGCGCTCGAAGTCATTCGGCGCAACGTCGAGCTGGAAGCGCGTTTGATTGACGATCTGCTCGACGTCACGCGCATCGCGAAAGGCAAACTACAGTTGAGTTTTGAGACTGTTTGCGTGCACCAAATCCTCCAGCGCGCTTACGAGATTTGCCGCGAGGACATTGCTGCCAAACATCTCGAAGTGGAATTTCGTCTTCGCGCCGCTGAGACACATGTCGAAGGCGATCCGGCCCGTTTGCAACAGGTCTTTTGGAATTTGATCAAGAACAGCGTGAAGTTTACTCCCGAAAAAGGCCGCATTACGATCGAGACACTTAACCCCGCCCCGGAGAAGATTGACGTTCGGATTACCGATACTGGGATGGGCATCGAGCCGGAAAGGATCGTCAAAATCTTCAACGCCTTCGAACAGGGACAGATCTCGATTACCCGTCGTTTTGGAGGTCTCGGCCTCGGTCTTGCAATTTCGAAGGCGCTGATCGACGCGCACGGCGGAAAAATCCGAGTGGAGAGTCCCGGAAAGGATCAAGGCTCCACTTTTTCCCTGGAGCTAACGACCGTGCCGAGTCCGATCAGCGGCGACGGCGATGGCGCCCAGCGCGGTCAACGCCCGGTTTCAGAAAAAGAAGTATCTGTGCCCAGGCATCGGCGCGTTCTGGTGGTGGACGATCATCACGACACTTGCACCGGGATGAAGAGGATGCTGGAGCGCCGCGGCTACGAAATCACACTGGCGCATTCCGCGGAGCAGGCGGTGGAAAAAGTGCACAGTCAGGATTTCGATCTGCTTATTAGCGACATCGGACTGCCGGACCGCAGCGGCTACGAACTAATGCGCGAAGTGCGAAGCAGCAAAGCTCTGCCTGGAATCGCACTCAGTGGCTTTGGAGCGGAGCAAGACGTAAACGAAGCCCACGCTGCAGGTTTCTCCGAGCATCTCACCAAGCCGATTAATTTTGAGCGGTTGGAAGAGGCAGTTAGAAATCTGCTCGATCCCGACCCGGCCACGAAATCGTGACTTTAGCCAGTCTGGCGGACGGCTTCGCTACGGGCCGGTGCCGGTTTGCTCGCTAGCGTTGTTCTGCCGCTCAGAGGCTTCTTTTAATTCCCGCGAAAGCTTCTCGACTCGCTGACGCATAATCTTGCCAGCCTTAAATTTCACCGTCGCTCGCGGTGGAATCACAAAACTGCTGCCGGGCTGATTCGGATTTCGCCCGACGCGCGGCTTTGTCAGCCGCGGCTGGAAAACGCCAAAGTTGCGTAGCTCGACGGCGATGTTGTTGGCCAAACTGTCGGTGATCTTATCAAGCGTCCGCTGGACCACATCGAAGACCTCGTGTTGGACCATGCCGGTTTGGTTACTGATGGCGACAACGATGTCGCGTTTGGTTAGCTTTGCCATATCTAATTTAGTAATCGCTTCACGTGCCCGTGGCGGTGGTCACATCAAGCACAAAAAAATCGAAACTTTAACCCGGCTAACCTTCTCGACAAGAAGACGAAACACAATGGCAACTTGCTGATGAGCGCGCAATGAGAAGGCGTTCATAGGCTGCGCCGTAACCGCTCTATCACGGTTATTTTCGCCAATTCTCGCGTGGAGGCGGGCCCGCATAATGATTCGGCGCGACTTCGTTGGCGGTTCGGAAATGCACTTTTGCTACCTCACGCAATGCGCCTGGTCCACTCATTTCCACGACCTTTTTCGCAGTCTCTTTTACGTTCGCGGATGCTCCTCGCTCGAGTCGCAACCCAAGCTCTTTTCCCCGCCGCTCCAGCCAATTAATGAAAGCTTCCCGCGCCAGAATCGAGGCCGCTGCCACTGCGATATCTGATTCCGCTTTCGTCCGCTGTTTGATGTCGATCTTGCGGCCGTGTCGCAACAGCGATTGTTCGATCACGCGCGCATCGGCAAACTGGTCCGACAACGCTCGCGGACAATCGGGTTTTTTTGCCAGTAAATTTTCGATCACGCGAGCATGTCCCCACCCGAGCAATTTATTCAAATTGCCGAACTTCTCATAAAGCTCGTTGTACTTTTGCGGGCCAATTAGCACGGTCTCGATCAGTCCACTGGCGGTCTTCCGAATGAGTTGAGCGAGCGCGCGGATCCGCGCATCCGAGCCGATTCGCTTGCTGTCCTGCACACCGGCATCGAGAAGTTTGCGGGCTATTCCATGGTCGACATAAACGCCCGCAATTACCAGCGGCCCGAAAAAATCGCCCTTCCCGCTCTCATCCACGCCGAAGTGCGGCTGGAACATTTCCGGCGAATGCACTTCTTCGTAGCCCAGTTTCGCTTCGCCGAGAATTTTTGGCTCCAGCTCAAATTGCACGAACTCCTCCACGCCCCTGCCTTGCACAAGCACCTTCGGCCCTTTCTCGTAAACCGCCACGCTCAACCTGTTCTTCTGCGCAAAAAAAAGCGTGTATTCCTTTGGAGAGAACTCGAACCCGAGTACTTCGAGCAGCGCGCGAAGCTTGGTCGCTTGTTCCTGGGTTAATAGACTCGTGTACGAATTCATTCGGAGAAGCAGAAACGTCCAACGCTCAACCCGCCTTCGCAAGGCCTACGCCGGGGCAGGCGCTCAACGCTCAACTCTGAATTCGAGATTGGACGTTGGGCGTTGGGTGTTCGAGGTTTCTTCAACTTTGATCCCGCGACCAGACCTTCGCATCTTCCGTCGCTCTCTTCTGCGTTGGTATCGCCGCCACGGGCGCGCCCTCCCCTGGCGCCAAACTCGCGATCCCTACGCCATCCTCGTCTCCGAGTTCATGCTCCAGCAGACCCAGGTTGCAGCCGTTATCCCTTATTATAATGAGTGGCTCCGCCGGTTCCCCCATTTCTCCGCGCTGGCTCGGGCTTCGAAAAATGACATCCTCCACGCTTGGCAAGGCCTCGGCTATTACGCGCGGGCGCGCAATTTGCACGCCACCGCTGAAATCGTCGTGGATCGACATGGCGGCCATTTTCCCCGCGCGATCGCCCGCATGCGCGAGTTGCCAGGCGTTGGGCGATATACGGCGAATGCCATCGCGACGTTTGCCTTCAATCAGTCCGTCCCGATTGTTGAAACCAACACCTCGCGGGTGTTAACGCGCCTCATCAATTTCCGGAGGCCCATCGATTGCACCGCTGGCCGGGAAGCGCTCTGGAAGCACGCGGCCATGCTTGTTCCAAAACGTTCCGCCGGGATTTACAATTCCGCACTGACCGATCTTGGCGCGCTCGTTTGTCTTCCGCGCCAGCCGAGATGTGAAATTTGTCCGGTCAAAAACTTCTGCCGTGCAAAAAATCCCGAAACGCTTCCGTTCAAGCGAGCTCGTCCCCCAACAAGGCAACTCATCGAGACCCACGCTCTTATCGTTAAGCAAAGCAAAATCTTACTCGCACAATCAGCTGGGCGCTGGCGCGGCATGTGGATTTTGCCGCCGCTGCAAACAAAATCGACAACCAAACGCGCTGTTCACATGTCGATCTTTCCCTTTACACATCACCGCATCACGCTTGCTGTATACAGACATCGCGCGCCTCCGGAGATATTCTCGAATCAAACTTGGTTTGAAATTAGCGCGCTTGAGAATCTGGCCATGCCGTCACCGCACCGGCGAGCAATGCGACATCTTCTTACCGCAAGACGAGCAGGACGATCACGCCGGAAGCGGTCGTAAGAATTGTGATAGGGATGCCGAACCGCGCGTAATCCCAGAAACTGACTTCGATATGCTCGCGTGCGGATTCGACCACTATCATGTTCGCCACTGATCCGACGATTGTCAGGTTACCAGCAAAGGTCGTGGCAAGCGCGAGCACTTTCCACATCAACTCGGGCTCAGCAAAACGCGCGATCCACTTCCCCGCGACAAGAACAAATGGAACGTTCGAGAAAATATTCGAACCGGCCGCCGAGAACCACGTCAGATTCCAAGTCTGCGCTGTCACGCTTGATCCGAAGAGAGGTTGCAGATGCCGATAAATGGCATCGGGCAGACCAGTGTCGCTCAGTCCGTCAACGACAACAAACAGAGCTGCAAAGAACACGAGCAAGTGCCAATCGACCAATTTGAGCACCTCGTGCGTGTCGCGTCGCGCGAGCACCATCACCAGCACCGCTCCTGAGAGCGCTGTCCATGCCAGATTCAGCCCGGAGACAAAGCAGGCAAAGATCGACAAAAACACGATGCAAACGATCGCAAACAAACCGCGGTCGAGTTTCGGGACGACGTGGATTTCCCGTTCGATGGTCGCCGCTTGCAAAGCACGCCGAAAACCGAAACGCAAAATGATGAAATTGATTGCGAGTCCAATGATCGCCGCCGGCGCAAGCGTTCGCGAGAATTGCGAAAAGGGAATATGCGAAAAATGCCCAATAATCATGTTTTGCGGATTGCCAACCAGGGTGGCGACGCTGCCGATGTTGGCGCTGGTTGCGAGCGCGATGAGATACGGCAGCAGAGGAAGTTTCCCGCGCCGAATCACCGCGATCACCAGGGGCGTGAGCATCAAACAGATCGTGTCATTGACCAGCAACGCCGAGAGAATTCCCGACGTGAGCGTCAGATAGAGCAAGAGCCGCTGCGGAGTACGAGAGAACCGCAAGACAACATCCGCGGCCCATTCGAAAAAGTGCGCGAGATACAGATAGGCTGAGACAAGCATCATCGCCAGCAGCAGCACGATCGTATCGTAGTTGACTGCGAGATAAGCGCGTTCAGGCGTGACAACACCGGTTGCGACCATCAAGACAGCGCCCAGCAACGCTGCGGCCGGGCGGTTCAACGGCAGAATTTTGAGCTGCCGCCCACTGATGAGAACGTAGGTGATCGCGAAGATCACGCTCGCGATAAGCTCTTGCTCCCAGTGATTCACAGCGCGTGCATAGCGGATGGCATGTCATTTTTCAACGAGCACAAATTTCTTTGCGGAGCGGGGGCACAGTGCATAGCCTCTTTCAATTCGATTTTGGATTTTAGATTTTAGATTTTAGATTCAGAATGGTGGCGTGGATGAAGCGATGTTTAGGAAGAGAACGAGGAATGTTGCACTTCGCGTGATCAAGCTTGTCAATGCATTGCCAAATTCTCGCGCTGCCGACGTAATCGGCCGCCAATTGCTGCGTTCCGCCACATCTATCGGGGCCAATTATCGTGCAGCATGCCGGAGTCGTTTAGCCGCAGACATGGTTTCAAGGCTATCGATAACGGAAGAAGAGGCAGATGAAGCGCTCTATTGGTTGGAACTCCTCGCTCAATCGAACACCATTGCGAGTCCACGGCTTGAGCCGCTTCGGAAGGAGATCGGCGAGATTGTGGCGATGACCGTCACTTCAATCAAAACGCTCCGTTCCCGGCCAATCCAAAATCCAAAATCCAAAATCTAAAATGAGGAGCATGACTGGCTACGGCCACGGCGAGATCGATCACGGCGGGACAAAATTCAGCGTCGAACTTAATTCGGTGAATCGAAAGCAGAGCGACATTGTGATCAACCTACCGCGCGATCTGGCCGAGCTTGAGCCGCGCATCCGCCAAACGATCAACGAAAATATTTCGCGTGGTCGAACAAATGTCGTCGTGACCTTCCACAACGGCCCAAACGGGGCGCGCCACCTGGCACTCGATACCGAACTGGCCCGCTCTTACCACGAAGCGATGCGCTCCTTGCAAAAGGAATTGAACGCACCGGGAGAAATCACTATCAGCACCGTCCTCCAGGCTCCAGGTGTAATCCGTTTTCCCGAGCAAGCGGTAAGTGCCGAGGAAGCATGGCCCTCCATCGATCGCGCCCTGCGCGCCGCGTTGGCAGAGTTGATCAAAATGCGCGAACGAGAGGGCCGGCACCTGGCCAAGGATCTGATTCACCGGCTGAAAGCGATCCGGAAAAAGCTCAAAGAGATCCGCGCGCTCCATCCCGATGTGGTCAAAAAATACCGCGAGTCGCTCCTTGATCGCATCCAAAAGGCGGGCCTGCCTATTGCCACTGACGACGAACGTTTGTTGAAGGAAATTTCCTTCTTCGCCGATCGCGCCGATGTCTCCGAGGAATTGACCCGCCTGGAAAGTCACCTCGCCCAGTTCGCGCATCATCTGCGCCGGAACGAGCCGGTTGGCCGCACGCTGGAGTTCATCACGCAGGAAATTTCTCGCGAGCTCAACACTCTCGGCGCGAAAGCAAACGATGCCGCCATCACACAGCGCGTCGTCGCCTGCAAAGCGGAATTGGAGAAGATTCGGGAGCAGGTCCAAAATCTTGAGTAAACAGGTCAGCCGTCACGGAATTCTCTTTGTCATTTCTGCGCCCTCGGGAGCGGGCAAGACCACGCTCGTTGAAGCGCTTCGCCAAACTTCCAGCCTTTTTTATTCTGTCTCTTGCACTACGCGGGCGCCGCGCAGCGGTGAAATTGACGGCGAAGATTATCAATTTCTTTCCGATAAAGATTTTCGCGCGCGAGTTGAAGCTGGCGATTTTTTAGAACACGCGCAGGTGCACGGAGATTATTACGGAACCTTGCGCATGCCGGTGCTTACCAACCTAAATAGCGGAGTGGATGTTTTAATCGATATCGACACGCAAGGTGCAACCGCCATTCGCAATTGCGACGATCCATTCATTCGCAAAGCGTTGAGCGACATATTTATTATGCCGCCGGATCTGGAAGAATTGCGCCGGCGTCTGCTCCAGCGCGGAACGGAAACAGCCCAACAGATCGAATTGCGTCTCGCCACCGCCGCGCGCGAAATGGAATTATGGCGCGGTTACCGTTACACTATTATCAGTGGTTCGGTCGAAGAGGATTTGCAGAAGTTCCGCCACATCATGGAAGCAGAGAGTTATTTGAGCCGGCGTTTGATTCAGAAGTAAATTTGATTCGCGAATAAATTATCGATCTTGCATGGAAAGAGACGCCAAAGGCAAACGCGATAAAACGAGCGCGCGGAAAGTGGTGCGCATTCGGCCCGGAACAAAATCAGTGGTGCTTGGGGTCACGGGATCCATCGCCGCTTACAAATCCGCGGAGCTCACCAGCCTGCTCGTCAAACAGGGCCACGAAGTCTTTGTGGTAATGACACAGGACGCGACGGAGTTTATTTCCCCGCTAACGTTGCAGACCCTTTCCAAAAATCCGGTGACGACGAGCTTCTACGATGAAAAAGAAAATTGGCGGCCCGGTCATATTGAACTCGCCGATCGCGCGAACCTGCTCCTGATTGCGCCTGCCACGGCTCACGTCATCGCCGAACTCGCGCACGGCCTGTCCGGTCATCCTCTCACCGCCATTGCGCTCGCAACGCGCGCGCCGATTCTGCTCGCACCCGCCATGAATGGAAAAATGTGGGGGCATGGCGCGACGCAAGAGAATGCCGAAAAATTGAAAGCACGCGGCGTCGAGTTTATCGGACCGGAAGAAGGAATGCTGGCGTGCGGCTACGAAGGCATCGGCCGTCTCTGGAAAGTGAATGATATCGCATTCCGCGCCGAGTTCCTGCTCGCTCGTCAGGATAATTTGATCGCGTGAGATTCCTCATAACGGCGGGCCCGACGCGCGAGCCGATCGATCCAGTTCGCTATGTTTCGAATCGCTCATCAGGAAAAATGGGTTACGCCATCACCGAAGCGGCTCTCGCCGCCGGACACGATGTCACTTTGATTTCCGGTCCTGTGAATCTCGATCCGCCGCGCGACGCGCAGTTCGTGTCGATCTTGACCAGTGATGAAATGTACAAGGCTGTTCATCGGTACGCGCGCGCTTGCGACGTGCTCGTGATGTGCGCGGCAGTTGCCGATTACAAGTCGGCAAAAGTTTCCGCGACGAAAATTAAAAAGCGCAACGCAACTCTCTCACTCGAATTGGTTCCCTCACGCGACATTCTCGCGTCGCTTCCAAAACGAGATCGACACTGTCTTGTCGTCGGGTTCGCGGCCGAGACAAATGACCTCGAGAAAAACGCGCAAAAGAAGCTGCGTGCGAAAAATTGCGATATCATCGTGGCAAACGATGTGAGCGGCGCGGATTCGGGAATGGAAAGCGATGCAAATGAAGTCACAATCTTTTTTCGAAACGGCGAAAGAGAAAAAATTTTGCGCGCATCAAAAAAAATTATCGCGCGCAAGCTCGTAAAAATATTTTCAAATTCGCGCGAAAAACGTTTGACAAAAAAAATGTGGTGATTACTGAACTTGTGTAAGTGAAGTCATTCCCAACTCTTCACAGAACTCCGCACTTTGCGGATTGAAAGGGGGGAATCGAGTCGATGGCAAAGAAGAAAAAAGCAGCAAAGAAAAAAACAGCGAAGAGAAAGAGGCACTAAGGCCCAACGCTCGTTAACAGCCCCGAAAGCTTTCGGGGTCGCAATCCTAACTTCAACCCGGGAGGAGAATTTATTTTCCTCCCGGTTTTTTTGCGCGTTTCTGTAGACGCTTCCCTCTGGGAAGCGCGGTCCTGATGTTCAAGACGCGCGCCGCGCCGCCCAGAGGTCGGCGGCTACAGCAAGGATTCAAACGGTCAAGATCTGTCATCTGTTTTCCGTTGCGCACTTCGTGCCCTTTGTGCGAGGTAGTCTAACCATGAAGCATTATCTTGACGCGGCGGAGAGAGCTGCGCGCGCCGCGGGCGAACTGCTTCGTCAAAATTTCCACCAGCCACTGCGTGTCAACGCCGCCCTGGCACACGATATTAAATTGGAAATTGACGTTCAGTCACAGGAGTTAATCACCAGATTGCTCCTCGAAGAATTCCATGAACACGCGCTTTACGGCGAAGAGGGAATTGTCGGCGACCAATTAAGCGAGCACCAATGGGTCGTCGATCCGCTTGACGGCACCGTCAATTATTTCTACGGCATTCCCCATTTTTGCGTCTCGATTGCGCTGCGTCTCCGCGGCGAGATCATCGTTGGCGTCATCTACGATCCGATCCGTGAGGAAATGTGGACAGGACAAAAAGGCGAGAGTCCAAAGTTGAATGGCCATCAGTTTCACGTGAGCGACCGCGCAGATCTGGCTGAATCCGTGATTTCGGTCGGACTTGCTAAGACCGGAGAGACAATCGATGCGAATCTTCCGTTGCTCCGGGAAATGATCCATCGTGTCCGCAAGTGCCGCGTGCTCGGCAGTGCTGCGCTGGACATGGCTTATGTCGCTTGCGGACGTTTCGATGCTTACATTGAACAGGGAATCAGTCTCTGGGATATTGCCGCCGGCTGGCTCCTGATTGAAACCGCCGGCGGAACTGTCGATCTTCGTCCGCGCGAGGACATGAAAGACAAATACCGCATTGTCGCCTCTAATGGGCTGATCGATCTAAAACTTTGACCCGATGATTCGATGTGGAATCGGCTATGACGTGCATCGTCTTGCGAAAGGACGAAGACTCATTCTTGGCGGCGTGGAGATCGGGCATTCGTGCGGACTCGAAGGACACTCGGACGCGGACGTCTTGTCGCACGCAATCGCAGATGCGCTGCTCGGTGCGATTGCCGCGGGCGACATCGGTCAACACTTTCCCAATACGGACGAATCAATTCGCGGCATCAGCAGCATCGAGATTTTGCGTCACGTGACCGCGCTGCTGGCGAAGAACAAGGCCAAAGCGAAAAACATCGATGTGACCGTCATCGCCGAAGAGCCAAAAATCGCGCCGCACATTCCAGCTATGCGAAAAACAATTGCGGACGCGATTAGCCTGGGTGAATTCAGCATCAGCATTAAAGCGACGACAAACGAACGCCTCGGCGCGATTGGTCGCGGCGAAGGTATCGCGGCAATGGCAATCGCGACTGTAGAACAAGAATGACTGCATTGTCATGTCGAGCGAAGTCGAGGAATCTCTTACTGTTAATCAGAAAACAATTAGCGATGTCTCGACTCCGCTCGATATGACAAATGCGCTTTTTTAATACTTACTCGCGCGAGATCGAAGAATTTCAGCCGCGCGATCCCGCCGAACGCAAGGTCGGCATCTACACATGCGGGCCGACCGTTTATAGCCGGGCGCACATCGGAAATTTCCGGGCCTATATCTTTGAAGATTTGCTCCAGCGACACCTCGAACTGCGCGGTTACAACGTGCATCGCGTGATGAACATGACCGACGTGGACGACAAAACCATCCGCGGCGCGTGCGAGGCGAACATTCCGCTCGCGGAATTTACTGCGCCGTTCAAACAGGCATTCTTCGAAGATATCGAAACTCTGCGGATCAAGCGCGCGGACGAATTTCCCGCTGCGACCGATCAGCATTACATCGACAGAATGATCGAGATGATCGGCACGCTCATCTCGCGCGGTCTCGCTTATCAAGCGGACGACAAGTCGGTTTATTTTCGGATCAACAAATTTCCAGATTACGGAAAGCTCGCGCATTTCGATCTCACCCAGTTGCAATCGACCGGGCGGGTGAAGCACGACGAATACGACAAGGAACACATTGGCGATTTCGCGCTTTGGAAAGCCTGGGATGAAGAAGATGGCGATGTAGGTTGGGAAAGTCCGTGGGGCCGAGGCCGTCCCGGCTGGCACATTGAATGCAGCGCGATGGCAACGGCGTTACTCGGCGATCAGATCGACATTCACTGCGGCGGAGTCGATAACATTTTCCCGCATCACGAAGCGGAGATCGCGCAGAGCGAAGGCGTCACCGGAAAAAAGTTTGTGCGGTACTGGCTGCATTGCGCGCATTTGCTGGTCGATGGCCAGAAGATGTCGAAATCGCTCGGAAATTTCTATACGCTGCCGAACCTTTTGGAAAAGGGATACACCGGCCGCGAAATTCGTTACGCGCTGATGCGCGTGCATTATCGCGCGCCGCTGAACTTCACATGGGAAGGAATGGAGGAAGCGCGGCAAGCGCTCGCCCGCATCGACGAGTGGCTGGCGCGACTGCGCGAAGTGATCGCAAAAAAAATCGACAACGAAAAAAACAAGACGCGACCCCGGGAGCAATTTGAAGAAGCGCTCGATGATGATCTGAACATTTCGGCAGCGCTCGGTTTTTTATTCGAGACAATTCGCGAAACAAATCGCGCGATGGATCGAAACGAACTCGATGCCCCCTCGGCAGAGGCTTGGTTGGATTGGTGGAAACGCATAAACAAGGTTCTCGACCTAGAAACTGAAAACGAAATCCTGCTGCCAGCGGAAGTTGCGCAGCTCGCAAAAGACCGCGAGAAGGCAAGGCGGGAAAAAAAATGGAACCAAAGCGATGAATTGCGCGACCGGATCTCTGCGCGCGGGTGGGAAGTTCGGGACACAAAAGACGGCCAAAAACTCACGCCGCGCGGCACGTCGTGATCTGGGTAGCGCATGCGTCTCGCGTGCTGATTGCGGTGTCTCGCCGCAACGAACTTTTCTTCAGTTCGGATATCAAAACAGTTTCGGTAATCCACAGAAAGTTCGCGATGGCGGGAGACCATCGCCAGCACGCGAGACGCGTGCGCTACCCAGACGAGGACGCGCGCCTACCAGAGCTAAAGCGGCGCAAATTTGCGCTCGCAGAACGCGTCATGCTCTGGTCATGTTGAGACCTGACAAATGTTTGCGCCCGCCGATTTTCTTGACCTCGAACGCACGGCTCATCCGAAGTTGTTCGAAAACCAGAATTACGTCTGGGATGCGCTCAAACAAATCGCCAGTTATTTGCAATTCCGCTTGAAGCCCGCGGTATTGGGCGAGTTGCTAGGCAAACCATTCATCAGCAATCACGTCTTCATCGGCAGAGGTACCGTCGTGGAGCAAGGCGCGGTGCTGAAAGGTCCGGCATGGATCGGCGAAAATTGTCAGATCCGCAGCGGCTGCTACGTGCGCGAAAACGTGATCGCCGGCGATGGCGTGGTGATGGGAAACTCGTGTGAATTCAAGAATTGCATTCTCTTCGACGAAGCGCAGGTGCCGCACTTCAATTACGTCGGCGATTCCATCCTCGGTCACCACGTTCATCTTGGCGCAGGCGTGATTCTCTCGAACGTGAAACTCGATCATGGCGAGATCGCGGTCGTGACGCCCGATGGCAATATTCCTACTGGTCTAAGAAAATTCGGCGCGATCGTTGGCGACCGAACGGAAATTGGCTGCCACGCCGTTATTAACCCGGGGTCGGTGCTCGGACGCGACTGCATGATTTATCCTGGCGTCAATTTTCGCGGCGTCCTGCCCTACGGTAACATGGTCAAGCTACGACAAGAGCTTCAGGTGCTGGAGAAACGCGACTGGCCCAGAACTTAAAGAGTGATCGCAAACACGATCTCGAGACAAGAGGAGGAGGCCTGGCGGATGGGCGGGGATTATCCAAGCTGCGCTTTGGCTCCGGTTCGAGGGCTTCGCCTTTACACCTGCGCGTAACGCGCGCCACCGGTCGAGCGGCGTTCGAATCTCCTCTTGTGCGGACGAACTGAACCGGATCACATCCGCGATCAGCCCGCCATTTGTAAGCTGGCGGATGGGCGGGGATTCGAACCCCGGGTGCCTTTCGGCACACACGCTTTCCAGGCGTGCACAATAGACCGCTCTGTCACCCATCCGTTGGAGCGACGATCCCGAAATAGTCGGAACTCGCGAACTTTTTCGGAGTCAAAGTTGCAATCGTCGGAACAATTCGTCGAGCGGCAATTGAATGCCGATATAAAATTCACCGAAGTCCGCGTACTCGGCGCTCACCGGATCGAAACGCATTTTGTAAACGATCGCCTTAATCTGAAATGTGTCGCGCGCAAACAAGGTCACGCCCCATTCTGCATCATCGAGGCCAGTCGAACCGGTGATGAGTTGTTTCACTTTCCCGGCGAACTCGCGGCCGACCGCGGCATGTCCTTTCATTAGTTTGCGGCGCTCTTCATATGGCAGCGCATACCAATTGCGCTGCTCGCCGCGGCGTTTGCTCATATTATAGAAACAAACCACCGGCCAATCGGGCAACGTGGGATAAACGCGCTCCTGCCGATAATGTTTTATCCGTTCACGAAACGATTTCATCGCTTCCGCGAACTTCTCCGATTCCGGCTTGATGTTTTCCTCCTTCTCGAGGGTCTGCGCGTATTCTTCCTCGGTTGTGATGTACTCGCTCTCCTCGGTGAGCGAGAGATAGCTGTAAACCGGCGTCAGCACATCGGCGCCCAACGATACCGAGAGTTGCTTCTCGATCTTGTTGGCGTTGTGCAGATCGGGCGTGATCAGCATGAATCCGATGTCGGCTTTCGGTGTTGTAATGCTGAGGGTGAGCAATTGCGTCGAATCCATCGCGCGCACTTCCTGCACAAGTGACGAAAGATTCGTCTTGGCAGCGTTCTGCTCTTCCCGGCTGAGCAACTGCCATTGACCGTACTCGATCCGGTAAAACAAATGCAGACAATGCCAGCCTTCCTCGGGAACGAGCGCCGTGTTCTTGTCAGTCATAGCGCTAGTCTCTCCCGCGCGGAGTCGCGGTCAAGGGTAGCGCACGCATCTCGCGTGCTGGCGAGCGCGTCCCGCGATCGCGAACTTTTCTTTGGCATCATTCTTTCGTGCGGCCAGAATCGAAGGCAAAGTTCGTTTTGGCGGGACGCCAAAAGTCCGAGCCGGACTGGCCGTCGCACGTGAGACACGTGCGCTACCCGGACGGTCGCTCATCCGCAATAGCGCTCTCGGCTTTCGGCAAATGCGCCATGCAATATTCCTCTCCGTCGCGCGCGACGCGGAAATCGAGATTTGGATCGCTCAACTCCGTCGCTCCGCAGACTGCGCATTTGTGCAATGGCTCGGCCTCGCTGCGAGACTCGCGAGCAAAACGTTTGCGGCGAGCCGAGACTTCCCCGCGGTGCCGCGCCTCGTAAATGATTTCCGGGCCAAAAAAGATCAGATAATTCATGAATGCCGCCACCAGCGCCATGCGATAGGAATTTGGGTTCACAAAAAATCCAAATAGCAAAAAGGCGGCTGAAACCCAGGCGAGCCATTTGATTTTCACCGGCAGGATAAACAAGATGTAAATCACCTGATCGGGATAAAACCGCGCAAACGCGAAAAACAAGGACGCGAACAACATTGAATTGGAAAATCTCGCGCCGAAGAAAAATGCAGCGGCCGTCGTGCCGATCACTCCGACAAAAAAATAGAGCGTCAGTCGAAAAGCCCCCCACGCCTGTTCGAGTCCGTCGCCAATAAACCAGAGAAACCAAAGGAAAAGAATGATCCACAAAAAGCTGGCGGTTTGCGGGAGAAAAATATAAGTGACTAGCCGCCAGATTTCCCCGTGGAGGACACGCGCCGGATCCAGATCGAGCACGAAGCGAAAATCCGGATTCAGCCGCACCAGCATGAACACCAGCGCGGTGAGGCCCACGACGATCCGCATCAATCCCGGGACTGCAAGAAAACCGAGGCGTCGTTCGAGTTTGTCCAACCAAGCCATTGTGTTGCCGCACGGTAGAGGAGCGTGGCGCAGCTTCAAGGTGGATCGAGGAGTCCCTTGCTCGATGCTAATTAGGCGGCGAAGCCGTATTTCTTAACATCGCCCGCGGAGCGACCGATCCACCTTTGACTGTACAGACCCGACGCTTAGCTTCAACGCGTGAGCGAGACCGCGCAAAAAACAACGCCGCTGTACCAAGAGCATGTGCGGCGCGGCGCGAAAATCATTCCGTTTGGCGGGTGGCTAATGCCGGTGCAATACACGAGCATTATCGAGGAACATCAAGCCGTGCGAAACAACGTCGGCATCTTCGATATTTCGCACATGGGACAATTGATGGTCGAGGGGACCGGAGCACGCGCATGGCTCAATACGATTCTCACAAACAATATTGACAAGCTCGAAGTCGGCATAGGCCAGTATACTTTTCTCCTCAACGAGCGCGGCGGAATCATTGATGATCTGATCGCTTACCGGATCGACGAGGAGAAATTTCTGCTCGTCGTTAACGCATCCCGCACCGATGAAGATTTCGCCTGGCTGGAGAAATACACCGAGGAAGGGCGATCTCCAGATCGCCCCGGCGGACTGGAGACCGCTGCTCCTTGTAAAGATGTCGATCTGAGCAGTCGCAGCGCGGATTTTGGCGGAGTTGCCATTCAAGGGCCGCGCATCGCGGAATTATTTCATGCGCTCTTCGGAGAGGACGTCGATCTTCCGCCGCGAAATCACATTGTCGATCTTGAGTTCGGCGGAACAAACGTTTCCGTTGCGCGGACTGGTTACACCGGAGAGGATGGCGTCGAAGTTTTCTTTCGCGCGAGCGATGCCGCGAAATTCTGGAACGCCGCGCTGGAAAAAGGCAAAGCGTTTGGAATCAAACCGTGCGGGCTCGGCGCCCGTGATACATTGCGTCTGGAGATGTGTTATCCGCTCAACGGCTCCGATTTGTCGCCCGAACGGAATCCGATCGAGGCCGGCCTCGGTTTCTTTGTCGATCTAACAAAGCCAAACTTTATCGGCCGCGACGTTTTGCTGCGAACGAGACAAAGCGGCCCGCGAGAAAAGCTCGTTCCGTTTCGGATGAAAGAGAAAGGACCGCCGCCGCGACCGCATTATTCCGTTTTCAAAAACGGCGAGCGCATCGGCGAAGTGACCAGCGGCACGCTTTCTCCGAGCTTGAACTGGGGCGTCGGCATGGCGTATGTCTCGGCACCGCATGCGAAGATCGGCGCCCAGATCGATATCGAAATTCGCGAAAGGAAATTTCCCGCCACAATTGAAAAGAAACCGCTCTACGAAAAATCATGAATGTCCCCGACGATTTGCTTTACACCGAGAGCCACGAATGGATTAAGCGCGAGGGTGAGAACGTCCGCATCGGGGTCACCGACCATGCGCAATCTGAATTGACTGACGTCGTCTACGTCGAGCTGCCGAAAATGGATCGGCAAGCAAACGCGAAGGAGGCGATTGCCGTGGTCGAATCGGTGAAAGCGGCGAGCGACATTTACGCGCCGGTGAAAGGCACAGTTGTCGAAGTAAACAAAGCGCTCGAAGCAGACCCCGGCTTAATCAATCGCGAACCCTACGGCCAGGGCTGGATTTTCGTTTTGAAGATCGACAACGCCGACGATCTCAAACAATTGAAAGACGCAGCAGCGTATAAGGAGCAGATCGGCTAGTGGTCATGTGACGCCCGGATCAAGTTCGTTCCCAGAAGGCTGGAGACGGTGTTAATTAAGAGCGCAAGGATGATGGTATTGAATCCAAACGCGAGCACACTCTGCAGAAGTGTCAGCCGCCGCATCCGCTGTGAAGTAATTTGCACATCCGACACCTGGCAAGTCATGCCTATAACGAACGAAAAGTAGGCAAAATCGAAATAATCCGGCATCCGCTCTCCTGGAAAAATAAGCCCGCCAGCATGTCGACTTTGGCCTGGTTGGTCGCTATCGCCATAAAAAGCGTGGGCGTAGCGCAACCCGAAAACGGTGTGCATAAGACTCCAAGACAAGACAACCG
>VBQC01000136.1:0-2398 GCA_005887825.1 Verrucomicrobiota bacterium
CTACGCCTAGAAACCCTGGCAATTTGGCAAATTCGGTCTCCGCTCCCGTTTTCAAATCGTGGAGTAGGTAATGTTTCCAATGACCAGGGCCATTGATCTGATCGTCTTCTTCCTTCTGATCTCTGCGTAGTACCAATTCGACAGAGCCATCGGGCGATTTGTAAGTCGGTGGCGGCGTTTCGACGGGCGACGCAGATTCCTTAGGTGACGCCGCCAGACTGGGCGACGGCGATTCCTCCGGCTCGATGTTTGTGAAATACGGTGAGCTTTTTGCTTGTGTGTACCAATCGGGCGCCGCATCGAGTTTCTTCAAATGTGTCCCGCGTGGCTCAATGCTCCACAATTCGTGCACATCATTCGGCTTTTCGCGCGTGAAGACAATTATGCCTCCGTCTTCCGCGAAAATTGGGCCCGAATCCTGTCCCGAGTTGTCGTTCGTTAATTGCCGCAGGAGTTTCCCATCCTCGCGATACAAATAGAGATGCGAGTGGCTGGTCCCTTCCGCCTGCAAGTATCGGATCGCGATCACGATCTCCGCATCCGCAGCCCATGCTTGCGTAGTTAGAATCGCAAGCGCGCTTATGATTATCAACGCTCTTAAGATCAGTCGCATCAGCACCAATTTTCCGAGGATCATGCGCGATCGGTTTTCAATCGCTTCTCGCGCTCAAACCTTTCAATTGCCAGTTCTATCAATTTGTCGATTAACTCGCTGTAAGAGATACCGGTCGCTTCCCAGAGCTTCGGGTACATGCTTATTCTGGTGAATCCAGGAATGGTGTTGATCTCG
Organism: Verrucomicrobiota bacterium; assembly: GCA_005887825.1. Taxonomy (GTDB): domain Bacteria; phylum Verrucomicrobiota; class Verrucomicrobiia; order Chthoniobacterales; family UBA10450; genus Udaeobacter. Next base: position 791 of record VBQC01000136.1, read on the forward strand.
TTAACGATAATTTCGCTGTCGTTTCTCAAGAAGAAATCGACCCGCGCCATTCCCTCACAGCAGAGCACGGAAAACGTTTTGATAGCCAGTTGGCGGATACGTTCCGAAGTCTCCGATGGCAGCCTGGCCGGTATTTCCAGCACAGCGCCGTTCTCATCGAGATATTTCGCTTCGTATGAGTAAAATTCGTGGCGAGGTAAAATCTCGCCTGGAACTGATGCGGTGGGATTATCGTTACCCAGCACGGAACATTCCATCTCGCGACCGTCGATACACTCCTCAATTAATATCTTGTTGTCATAATTGAACGCATCACAAACCGCGCGCTCGAATTCCTCGCCATCTTTGACTTTTTGAATGCCGACCGATGAACCGAGGTTTGCAGGCTTAATAAAAAGCGGCAGACCGAGTTGCCCTCGCGCGTAGTCAAAACCAATTTCCTTCGAGGAATATCTGCTGGCTACGATAAATCTGGCGATGGGAATTCCAGCGTCTCTTAGTAGCCGCTTCATCACATCCTTGTCCATGCCGACGGCTGAACCGAGGACGCCAGCACCGACAAACGCGATATTTGTAAGCTTTAGCAGTCCTTGGACGGTGCCATCTTCGCCAAGCGGGCCATGGAGAACAGGAAAGATCACATCCAAAGAGCCAAGCCTCTGCTGCCCGGAAAGCGCTACAAGCTGCTCGTCGTGCTTCCCTGGAACTAGCGCGAGGTTTTCACCGCTTTCTGGTAGCTCGGGCAATTCTGATTGAGTTGTCGGAAGGAGAAATCGGGATTCTTCGTTGAGATGCCATTGCCCCTTCTTATCAATGCCGATCAGTACGACTTCGTATTTGTTCGTGTCGATAGCATCGATGATATTTTTCGCTGACTGCAGGGAGACTTCGTGCTCGGCAGATTGACCTCCGAATAGTATTCCAACACGAATTTTCCTGGCCATCGCTCTTTCGCTCTACCTTTGCGGAACAGGTGGTTCACCGATTCGCAGTTGAATCGCGCTGGCGTGTTCGGGGTCGTGATAAACATTCACGAGTGCGGTACGGGCGTCTTTTGCGGTTTCGTCTGCGACCACCCCGCCAGAGTTATAGTTCTTCTGCCAGAGGATGGAATTCGGCGAAGAGATGACGAGGCGAATCCGACTGCCTTTCATCAACCGGCGCGCAACGAAGAGACCCGGATTAAAATCGCAGCGCACGATCTCGCCCGGCTTGACGAGCTTCGTCTCACGCAGGGACTCGCGGTAGCGCAAACGGCGGATGTCGCTCCAGAGCACGATGCTCGTTCCGTCCGGTTGAATTTCGTAGAGATGCGCTTGCAAGTCTGTATCAGGCGTGTCGATGGAAACCCAAAGCGTCAACTGTGGACAACTGACAAGTGGCGTTTCGTTAGGCAGCGGCCCGGTGTGATATACCAAACCATCCTTGCCTATGCTCAACGCATAGGTTTGATCGATGCCAGCGGTTTTTTCTTTTGGATCGGTTCCATCAACTCTCTCGCCGCGCGTGATATCCAGCGGATCGTAAGTGAATGCATCCGAGCCCTCACTCGGCTGCTTTTCAGTGAGCGAACCGGAACGAAAGACGCCATTCGCGTCGCCATTTTGG
>VBQC01000136.1:2479-27175 GCA_005887825.1 Verrucomicrobiota bacterium
ACTTGATTCCTAAGGAATTCCGGTTTCGGGCCGTTTTTCATTGTCCAATCGTACCACTGCCGATGCAGATCGTTAAGATCGACAATGGCCGCCGATCCGAACTTTACGCCGCCAACCTCATCCGTAGGCGTGCGCGTGCCCGCGTGGTCCCATGGGCCAATGATCAGAAAATGTTTCGCGCGCGCCTCCGGCGAAGCATTCGCGGTATGATCGCGATAAAACGTGAGCGCGCCGAGTTCGTCGCCATCGTATTGACCTGTGATCGTCAAAACCGGCAGCGTGATTTTTTGAAACTGCTCACGGGTTGGCACCATCGCGTCGTAGTACGCATCAGCCATTGGATGTTTGAGAATGCGTTGAAAATTGGCGGAGGGATTTCCAACGAACGAATCGAGTGATTTAAACGGGATGTGCTTCTTGTAAGCGTCCAGGAATTTTGTGCTCCAGAATTTTTGATCGGCGAAAAGGTTTTGCTGTCCGGTGTGACCACTGGTGAACGTAAACCACTGCATGTCGTAGGTTTCTCCCACATTATGGTACGAAGGATAATCGAGTGGTGGATGGGCGGCTGCGGCGGGAACAATTGTCGCGAGATGTGGCGGGAATTGTTTCGCCGTCGCCCATTGATCGAATCCCGCGTAGGAACCGCCCCACATCGCGACTTTGCCGTCGCAGAACGATTGTTTTGCCAGCCACTCTACGGCATCGTGCCCATCGCCCGGCTCATTTGCAAACGGTTCGAACTCGCCACCGGAGTTTCCGCGGCCGCGAATATCGACGAGCGCGAACGCGTACCCGTGTGATGCGAAGTACGCGGCGCGCGCATGATAGCTATCTGAAATATAGGGCGTGAGCGTGAAGATCACCGGCGTCTTCGGCGGTGATCCATCCGGGGTTTTCGGCAAATACAAGGTTGCATTCAGTTCGACCTTGTCGCGCATCGGAATCTTTACGCCCCATCGGAGATCGTAGTCGGCAGGCGGCTGTGTCGGCGGCGGTGAAGGCGAGGCCGCCGGCGGCGGAGTCTGCGCTCTGAGGAAATTCGACGCGAACAGCAGGATGACAATAGACCGAGCCCAGTTCATGCCACGATTGAACCACGAACGTTTGTCGCCACAAGAAAGTTTCGCTGAGCCAAAGCGATTTGCTGGTCGGCTACATCACGAACGCTGCTGCGTCGCATCTCAAGGAAATATCGCGTAAACGAGCCTGTCAAGACTCGACGGCTTTAAGCCGTTGAGTTTCATCTTTTCTTACTTTGATCCATCGTTTACAGGAAGACGAGTTTGCGAGACGATAGCGTCAGGACTCACGGGCTTTCAAAGAGCAAGCTATCCCACCAAGAAAACACATGGGAGAACGCGATGGGTTCAAGGACAGCGTCAAAGTCTGACCGGCAGATGAATACTGGGCCGAACCCTTCGTCCCGCGCAGAGCTGCTCTGTGCCGGCACGGTGTTTCTTGCGGCGCTCCTTCTTTATAGTTGGACACTGGCCCCGACGGTTACCTTGACCGACAGCGGCGAGCTTATTGTGGTCGCCTATGGCCTGGGAGTCGCACACCCACCCGGCGTCCCTCTGTGGGCTCTTCTTGCCCATCTCGCATCGCTCGTGCCTTTGGGAAACGTCGCGGTGCGCATCAATTTTTCTTCCGCCCTTTTTGCCGCGGTCGCTTCCGCGATGCTCACTCTTGTTGTGGCGGAGTTAATGATTACTGCTTCCTATCTCGCCGCGTCGAAGCGAAGGAAGAAGGGCGCGCAGCGGAGTAAAAAGGCCGAGGATTTAGGCGTCGGCCGCCTTTTCGTGCTTGCTCCTGCGCTCGGCGCGGGGCTGCTCATGACATTCTCTCGCACGCTTTGGTCTTATGCGACCATCACCGAGGTTTATGCTCTCAACACCCTGCTTATTCTCGTTATCTTCTTTCTGATGCTTCGATGGCGGCGGGGCATCGTCGCAGACAGGAGGCGCATGGGCATGACGATGGATGCCGGCCAAATCACCTCGGCGACCACTATCCACGACACTTTACTTTATGCCGCTGCACTCACATTCGGGGTCGCGCTCGGAGTTCATCACGTCACGGTGGCGCTGATACTTCCGGCGCTGGGCGTTATGGTTTACAGGACGGAGGGCCTCAGGTTTTTCACGAGCCGCCGACTGATATATGCCGCGCTGATTTCGATTGGCGCTCTGGCCACTGTTTATGCCTACTTGCCGCTTGCGGCGTCGCACTCGCCTGTCATTAACTGGGGCAATCCGCGTTCGCTGCAAGAGATATGGTGGCACATCACCGGCCGGCAGTATCAAGTGTTCCTCTCCTTTACGCCGAAGATAATGGGAGAGCAGTTTGTTGAATTCTGCAGAATGGTCTTGCGCGAATTCGGCTTCTCCTGGCTGCCATTGCCGCTCGCCCTGGCTTTTGCGGGTTTCGCCAGCGCTTTCAGACGGGACCGCACAACTTTCTGGCTTCTACTGTTTATCGTCATTGCCGATTTGGCTTACGCCCTCAGTTACGAAATTGCGGAGGACAAGGATGCGTACTATCTGCCCACGTTTATTTCGATCGCGATTGCCGCTGGGTTGGGGATCCGTTGGTTGATCCAACTCGCTGTTTCCAAGTCCATGCCCATTGGCAGGCCGTCCTGGGTCGCTGCAATTGCTGTTCTGCTTACCTCAGCAACAGCTCTCACGGCGAACTGGCCCTTCAATAATCGCAGGCATTACTTCATTGCGCACGATTATGTGCAAAATCTCTTCAGCACGATCGAGCCCAACGGCCTCTTACTTACGCTCGACTGGCAGATCGCGTCTCCAATGTTTTATGCGCAGGAGGTGGAACAGCGCCGGCGCGACGCCAAAATTGTGGACATTAATCTCCTGCGTCGTTCGTGGTATTTCGACTATCTGAGACACGCTTATCCTGGTTTGATCGAGCGGTCGCGCGAGAAGATTGACGTGTTCGTTGAGAATCTCAAAGAATGGGAGCGCGACCCTGGGGCATTTGCCAAGAATCAGACGCTCACTCAAAAGATCAGTGTGGCGTTTGAGGAGATGATCCAGTCGATTGTGACGAACGAGAATCGGCTCGCGCCGGTTTACATTACAAGAGACTTGCTATTCGCCGACACGGTTAACGGCGAGCTGACCAGGTGGCTCACTCAAAACTATCAACTTGTTCCGCAAGGACTGGTCTTTAACCTCGCGGGCGACCAGAGCTTTCACGATTCGCCTGACCTGCGCCTCCAGACCCGCGGTCTGGCTGACGGTACCCTGCGATTCGAGAAAGATGACGTCGTAAACCTGAAGGTATTACCCGTCTATACAAGCATGCTGATCAATCGCGGACGCTATCTCGCGTTATTCAACCAGCACGAGCGTGCCAGCGCTGCCTTCAGCCAGGCGCTCGCGCTCGATCCGGGTCTCGCCCCGGCGCAACAGGGGCTTGCAGAAAGTACGGCTAAATTGCGGAACCGATAGCAGCTGTTTTTCGAGTGCATCTTTTTCTCAAATCTTCTTCAGTCCCTCTACTCGTATTCGGACATTCCTTCTTGCTAACCTGGCGGATTGCTTCTAAACCGGCGCGATGAGAAGCACGTCTCGCATTCTTGCAATTTTCTTATGTTTCGGAGTCGCGGCCCAGGCGGCCGATCAAATTATCGTGCTTAAAGCCGAGCGCATGTTCGATGGGAAATCGAAAACGCTGGTGCAAAATGGCGTCGTCATTGTGCAGGGAAACGCGATCGTTGACGTTGGCAGCAATTTGCCGGCGCCGAGCGGCGCGCAGGTGATCGACCTGGGGGATGCAACGCTTGCACCGGGATTCATGGACGCACACACGCATCTCACGCTGGATTACTCCGGAGACTACAATGTGCGCCGGCTGCACGAGCTTGATCTCAATGTCTCCGAGCAGGCAATCCGAGCGACAATCTTCGCACGCGCGACAGTCGAAGCCGGTTTCACTACCGTGCGCGACCTGGGCAGCCGCTTCGTCGGCAGCCGTGAATTTGTCGATGTAGCGCTGCGCAATTCGATCAACAAGGGTGTAATCGTTGGTCCGCGTATGCTGGTGGCGACCAAAGGAATCGGCGCTACGGGCGGCCACTTCGACCCGACCAGCGGGTTTCGCGATTTCCTTTTTGGGCGGGAGCCGGATTATAGCGACGGAATTGCAGATGGACCCGAGGAAATCCGGAAGGCGGTGCGCTTTGAGGTCAAGAACGGTGCGGACGTGATCAAGGGCGCCGTGTCGGGTGGCGTTCTTTCGTTGGCGGACGAAGTAGATACTCCACAGCTAACTCCCGCCGAAATGGCCGCGCTCGTCGATGAATCACACCGGTTACGCAAAAAGGTGGCCGTACATTGTCATGGCGATCAAGCGGCCCGAGAGGCGATCGAGGCGGGAGTTGATTCGATCGAGCACGGGTCCTTCATGAAACCGGAAACGCTCACTCGGATGAAAAACAAAGGCACGTTCCTTACGCCGACACTCATGGCCACGGAATGGATCATGAGCAAGCTCGACAATTATCCGCCAGCATTGCAGGCCAAAGCGAAAGCGGCCGGCGCCGCCCGATCGGACATGTTTCGCAACGCCGTAAAACTGGGCGTGAAGATTTCATTTGGAACTGATGCCGCTGTTTTTCCGCACGGCCAGAACGCGAAAGAATTTAAACTGATGGTCGATCTCGGGATGACGCCGATCGATGCGTTGAAATCGGCCACAGCAAATGACGCCGAACTCCTGGGGATTGCGCAAAAAGTTGGCACGCTGGAAAAAGGGAAACTGGCCGATATCGTCGCAATGCCGGGCGATCCGGCCTCCGACATCACCGCGACCGAGCGCGTTTTCTTCGTGATGAAAGAGGGGAAAATCGTCAGGAACGGACCGCCGATTGCGTCCACAGATGCTAAACCGACAGAGCCGGCAGACGTTGTGGTCCCGGTTGACTAACGCGCCGTTGCGGTTACCCGGGAAGTTGATTTTGACAACGCATGAAATACCGCTAGTTTCCACACCCCGCTGTTGGACTGAGCGGCCTAACATTTAAGCAGGAGCCTTGTTACTGCAGCAAGTAATCGGGCGTTTGAACTGCATAGAAAATGCAAAAAAATCGAAGCAAACGTTATCGCGCTGCCGCTCAGCAAGTGGATCGAACAAAGGCTTACGATCTTGCCGGCGCAATCGCGACACTGAAGAAATTTTCGCCGACAAAGTTTGATCAGACCGTGACGGTCTCACTTCGGCTTGGCGTTGATCCAAAGCAGTCTGACCAGATGGTGCGCGGGACATGTCCCCTTCCGCATGGCAGCGGCAAACAGGTGCGCGTGCTCGTTTTCGCGGAGGGCGAGGCAGCGAAAGCAGCCAGAGAGGCGGGCGCAGAATTTGTCGGGATGAAAGACATGATTCAGAAATGCCAGGAGGGTTTTCAGGCTTTTGATGTTGCGATCGCCACGCCGACGGCCATGGCGGAAGTGCGAAAACTTGGAAAAGTGCTTGGACCGCGCGGATTAATGCCCAATCCCAGGACTGGCACGGTAACCGACGACACGGCGAAAGCGGTGCAGGAAGTGAAGGCCGGCCGCGTTGAATTCAAGCTCGACAAGAATGGCAATGTCGCGGTACCTGTTGGAAAATTTTCCTTTGACGAACAAGCGCTGATGGAAAATGGAAACGCAGTGATCGAAGCGGTTGTCCGGGCGCGCCCGGCGACGGCGAAGGGCCGTTATCTTGAAGGCGTAACAATTAGTGCGACGATGTCCCCGGGAGTTCGCGTCGATCCAGCCCCGTATTTGAGTGTCTGAGGTTTAGATGGCCAACAATTAGACCGACAATATGCGACCAGAAAAAGCCAACATCGTTTCCGATCTTTCCGAGAAGTTGAAACGCTCGCCTTTCGTGCTTGTGACCGATTATCAGCGAATGAAAGTGGGCGACTTTGGCGAACTTCGGAATCGGCTTGCGCCAGTGGGCGCGGAAGTGCACGTGGTAAAAAATAATTTCCTAAAGCGTGCCATGACCGATTCCGGTTTTCCGGATGTCGGCGATAAACTGGTTGGCCAGACGGCAGTTGTTACGGGAGAAAAAGATGTGGCGCCGGTCGCCAAGATTTTTAAGACGTTCGCGACCGAATTCAAGGTCGCTGTGCTCAAGATTGGTTTTGTCGATCGCGCCGTTCTTTCCGCAGCGGAATTGGAAACGTTAGCGGAGCTGCCGCCACGCGAAGTTTTGCAGGCGCGATTGCTGGGACTGTTCTTCTCGCCGGCAACGCGCCTCGTCCGTTTGCTAAATGAGCCCGGCGCGGCGTTGGCGCGCTTGCTCAATGCAAAGGCGCACAAGGAAGAAAAGCCAGCGGAGGCAATGGCATGATTTTGTAGGGCAGGCGCTTCGCCCTTCGGTTAATTCAAGGCAGGCTCTGGCGAACGGCAGCCGGAGCGGTTACCCTACAATAACAGAAAACAAAAACGAAAACTGTCCGGGCTGATGGCTATCAGCCTTAATTCTGCGAAGGCTTTCGGAGGCGGCAATGGGAGGAAACAAAAATGGCAGATACAGATAAATTAGTGGAGCAGCTCAGCAACTTGTCAGTGCTGGAGATTGCTGGATTGGTTAAGCAGCTTGAAGAAAAATGGGGTGTGAGCGCAGCCGCACCGGTGGCGGTCGCGGCTGGACCTGCGGCGGGAGCCGGCGGAGGCGCAGCAGCAGCGCAAGCTGAAGAAAAGACCACATTCGACCTCATCCTGAAAGAGATGGGCTCGAACAAGATCGCTGTGATTAAAGAGGTTCGTGGCGCTGTGCCCGGATTGGGCCTGGCGGAAGCCAAAGCGCTTGTGGAAGGGGCGCCCAAGACAATCAAGGAAGGCGTAACGAAGGAGGAAGCGGACGAGATCAAGAAAAAGATCGAGGCCGCTGGTGCAAAGGTCGAAATCAAATAAACTGATTTTGTTCGGCCGTTGTCGCACAAAGTAGTTGCGCAGCGGCCGTTTTTGCCTAACGTAAATTTCGTTAAAAGCAGGCAGACGTATTTTTAACCCAGCGCTCAGCGGCAAAGCACAGAACTGGCAGCAAAATGGTGGTCGTCAATTTGACAGGCCGCTGTTTTGGTGTCATTTTTACGCCTCTCGCTCGTCGCTGATCCCGTAAAACCTTGCCCGCGTCGGCCGCGATTTAGTGTGGCCGTTGCGAGGCTTAGCTCTTGGTCCTAGTGATTATGTCGGAACGCATTTACTTCGGAAGCATCAAGGAAGGCATCGAACCGCCGAATCTGATTGAGGTTCAGCTCAATTCATACATCGATTTTCTCCAGAAAGACGTACCGTTCTCAAAGCGGAAAAATCAAGGGCTCCAGGCTGTTTTCAAGGAGGTCTTCCCGATCGAGAGCTATGATGAAAAAGCAGTACTCGATTTCAGTCACTATGAAATTGGCGAGCCGAAATTGAGCGCGCTCGAGGCGCAGCGCGAAGGCCAGACATACAGCGCACCATTGCACGTCACGTTCCAGTTGCGCGAGGAAAAAGGCACAAAGGAAGAAAAGGTTTACATGGGCGAAATCCCGCTCATGACCCCGCAAGGCACGTTCGTCATCAATGGCGCTGAGCGTGTGGTGGTGAGCCAGTTGCACCGTTCCCCCGGGATCGCTTTCGAATCGACCGTTCACGTGAACGGCAAGGTGCTCTACAGCTTCCGCATCATCCCGGACCGGGGTTCGTGGATCGAGGTGCAATTTGATACGGCTGATCTTCTTTACATTTACCTCGATCGGCGCAAACGGCGCCGCAAATTTCTCGCCACGACCTTTCTACGCGCGCTCGGCTACGGCCCTGACGAAGACGTCATCAAGCTCTTCTACAACATCGAGAATCTGAAGCTGAGCGAGAAACTCGACGAAGAGATGCTGGCCACCAAAGTGCTCACCGCGGAGATTCGTGACGGAGAGGTGACGGTAGCTCGCGCGTTCGAACCGCTCACTCTGGCGACCGTTCGCCAGATCATGGCGCTGAAGATTCACGAAGTGAAAGTGATCGATATTTCGAACGATGATACAGTCGTGAAGGCACTCAGGAAAGATCCGGCGCACGACCAGGAAGAAGCGCTCAAGGACATTTACCGCCGTCTTCGCCCCGGTGATCCGCCGACGGTGGCGAATGCGCGCGCTTTGCTTAAGAGGCTCTTTTTCGATCCGAAGAAATACGATCTGGGACGGGTTGGCCGCTACAAAATCAATCAGAAACTCGGGATCAACGTCGATGCCACTGAGCGGATTTTGACTGACAAAGATTTTATCGCTGCCATTAAGTATTTGATCAATTTACGCCGGGGCGAAGGCACGCTTGACGATATCGACCATCTGGGCAGCCGCCGGGTACGCACGGTCGGCGAATTACTGGCGAATCAGTGCCGCGTGGGTCTTGCTCGGACGGAACGTCTGGTCAAAGAGCGAATGACGCTGTTTGACATCAACGTGGACGGGATGACGCCGCAAAAGCTGATCAACCCGAAGGCGCTCAGCGCGGTCATCCGCGATTTCTTTGGCCGATCGCAGCTTTCGCAGTTCATGGATCAAACCAATCCGCTCGCGGAGTTGACGCACAAACGGCGTTTGTCAGCTCTCGGACCTGGAGGCCTGAGCCGAGAGCGTGCTGGTTTCGAAGTGCGCGACGTTCATCCATCACATTATGGCCGCATTTGTCCGATCGAGACGCCGGAAGGTCCAAACATCGGCCTGATCAGCTCGATGAGCACGTTTGCTCGCATTAACGAATTCGGTTTTATCGAAACGCCGTACCGCAAAGTCGAAAAGGGTCGCGTGACGGATCAAATTGATTATCTCACTGGCGACCGCGAGGAGAATTTCCTAGTCGCGCAAGCGAATGCTCCCATTGACGGACGAGGGCATTTCACCGGGGAAAAGGTCTCGGTGCGCTACCGTGGCGACTTCCTCGAAGTCGATCCGTCGAAGGTGCATTACATGGACGTATCGCCCAAGCAACTGGTGTCGGTGGCTGCGGGTCTCATTCCCTTCCTCGAGCACGACGACGCCAACCGGGCGCTGATGGGCTCTAACATGCAACGCCAGGGCGTGCCGCTCATTGTTTCTGAGGCTCCGCTCGTGGGAACCGGGCTGGAGGAAAAAGTAGCGCGAGATTCGCATGCCGTTCTCCTGGCGACCGATAGCGGCAAAGTCGCGTCCGTTACAGCGGACCAGATTGTTATCACTAAAGATGGGCATCTGCCCGAGAGCAAAAAGAAGCTGAAGACTGATCCCGAGGCGGGAATTCATGTTTACGAATTGCGCAAATTCATGCGGTCAAATGCCGGCACATGCGTGAATCAGAAACCGATCGTGCGCAAGGGGCAGCATGTGAAGCGCAGTCAAATTATCGCCGACGGTCCAAACACCGATCATGGCGAGCTCGCGCTGGGACGGAACGTGCTCGTCGCGTTCATGCCATGGAATGGGTACAATTTTGAAGATGCCATCATGATCTCGGAGAAAGTGGTGAAGGAGGACATTTACACCTCCATCCACATCGATGAATTCGAGATCGGAGCGCGCGACACCAAGCTCGGGCCGGAAGAAATCACCCGCGACATTCCCAATGTCAGCGAAGAGGCCTTACGCAACTTGGGTTCCGACGGCGTAGTACGAGTGGGCGCGGAGGTGAAGCCGGGTGACATCCTGGTCGGTAAAATCACTCCGAAGAGTGAGACTGAATTGGCGCCGGAAGAACGTCTACTCCGCGCGATTTTTGGTGAGAAAGCCGCGGACGTCAAAGACACTTCGCTTACGGTTCCCTCGGGCACTTACGGAATCGTGATGGACATAAAAGTCTCTTCGCGCCGCGAAGTCTCGCGAGAAAAACTCACGCCGGCGGAGACCAGGCGGCAGATCAAATCGATCGGTGAAGAACATAAGCGGAAAAAAGACGAGCTGACCGAACAACTGACCGATTCGCTTTCAAATATCCTGCTAGGCGAAAAAATTCCTCTCGACGTTGTCAACGCTCAGACTGGTGAAATAATCATTCCGGCCAATCGCAAAATTACGAAAACACTGCTGCGAAAGCTGGCAATAGTGCACGATCACATTGAGATCGATCCGAGCCCGATCCGCAATAAGATCCGCGAAATCATTGGCTCGTATGAGCCCAAGTTCGCGGAGTTAGAGCTCGAACACGAGCGCGCGATGGACCGGGTAGAGAGTGGCGATGATATCGACCCCGGAATCATCAAGCAGGTTAAGGTTTATATCGCGAGCAAGCGCAAGTTGAGCGTCGGCGATAAGATGGCTGGTCGCCACGGCAACAAAGGCGTCGTTGCGCGCATCGTGCCTGAGGAAGACATGCCCTTCCTGGCGGATGGAACACCGGTTGAAATTGTGCTTAATCCGCTAGGTGTACCGAGCCGAATGAATGTGGGGCAGGTTCTGGAAACTCACCTGGGCGTTGCTGCGAAGGCGCTCGGATTCAAAGTCGCGACACCGGTATTCGACGGAATCAAGGAGAAAAAGATTCGCGAATATCTCCATGATGCGAAGAAGAAGGAAGGTTTTACCTGGGTGCAGGAAGACGGTAAGGCCCAGCTTTTTGATGGACGCACAGGCGATGCTTTCCATCAGGATGTGGTGGTTGGCTACATTTATATGATGAAGCTTGGCCATTTGGTGGCGGACAAGATCCATGCTCGCGCCGTGGGACCGTACTCGCTCGTTACGCAGCAGCCGCTCGGGGGTAAGGCGCAATACGGCGGACAGCGCTTTGGCGAAATGGAGGTCTGGGCATTGGAAGCATACGGAGCCGCTTACACGCTGCAGGAGCTTCTAACGGTAAAGTCCGACGACGTACAAGGCCGGACACGTATTTATGAATCGATCGTCAAAGGCGACAATTCACTCGAAGCGGGTACACCCGAATCTTTTAACGTGCTCATCAAGGAAATGCAGAGCCTCGGTCTCGACGTGAAGGTCGGCGGCCAGGCGCCCAGCAGCTTTCTGGAGAACGTCGCATAATTTTAGATCAGCAAATTACTTGGATAAATCATGAACGAACATTCCTGGCGTGAATTAGTGGGCGAAGAACGCCCCGTGGGTTTCGATCAAGTCGCAATCGGCGTTGCATCGAGCGATACGATGCGCTCGTGGAGCAAAGGCGAAGTCAAAAATCCCGAGACAATCAATTACCGCACCTTTAAACCGGAGAAGGGTGGCCTTTTCTGTGAGCGCATTTTTGGTCCGACGCGCGATTGGGAGTGCTCGTGCGGGAAATACAAGCGCATCAAGCATAAAGGGGTGATCTGCGACCGGTGTGGCGTCGAAGTCACGCTCGCGCGCGTCCGGCGCGAACGGATGGGCCACATCGAATTGGCGGTGCCCGTTTCGCATATCTGGTTCTACAAATGCATGCCCTCGCGCATCGGGCTCATGCTCGATATGAGCGCGCGTCAGCTCGAACGCGTCATTTATTACGAGGATTACATTGTCATCGATCCAGGCAAGACGCCGCTGCAGAAGGCACAGCTTTTAAACGAGGTCGAATACCGCGAGGCCCAAGAGCAGTATGGCGAAGATTTCGTCGCCGGCATGGGCGCGGAAGCGATCAAAAAACTTCTCGTCGAGATCGAGCTCAACAAGCTCAACAAAGAGCTCGAAAAAGCGATGGGCGCCACGAAGAGTAAACAGATTCGCAAGAAACTGGCGAAACGTCTCAAGCTCGTTCAAGGCTTTCAGAGTTCACATGCACGCCCCGAATGGATGATTCTCGACGTGTTGCCGGTTATCCCGCCGGATTTGCGTCCGCTGGTTCCGCTCGAAGGCGGACGTTTCGCGACCTCGGACCTAAACGATCTTTATCGCCGGGTTATTAATCGCAATAACCGGCTCAAAAACCTGCTCCTGCTCAAGACCCCAGACGTCATTATTCGCAACGAAAAACGCATGTTGCAGGAAGCAGTGGACGCTTTGTTCGACAATGGCCGGCACGGTCGCGCGGTCACGGGCGCGGGCAATCGACCGCTCAAATCGCTGAGTGACATGCTCAAAGGCAAGGGTGGACGTTTTCGGCAAAACTTGCTCGGCAAGCGTGTCGATTACTCGGGGCGCTCCGTTATTGTCATCGGCCCCGAGCTGAAACTTCATCAGTGCGGTCTTCCGAAGAAGATGGCGCTGGTTCTTTTCGAGCCGTTCATCATCCGGCGCTTGAAGGACCTGGGCTACGTGCACACGGTGCGCAGCGCGAAAAAGATGATCGAGCGCCAGACGCCTGAGGTCTGGGACATTCTCGATGAAGTAACCAAGGGTCATCCGGTTTTGCTTAATCGCGCGCCCACCTTACACCGATTGTCAATTCAGGCTTTTGAACCGCAACTGATCGAGGGTGAAGCGATTCGAATCCATCCGCTGGTTTGCACTGCTTACAATGCCGACTTTGACGGCGACCAGATGGCCGTGCACGTGCCGCTCTCCGTAGAAGCGCAAATGGAAGCGCGCATGCTCATGCTAGCCCCGAACAATATTTTCTCTCCCTCAAGTGGTAAGCCGATTACTACGCCTTCCCAGGACATCACACTTGGTTGTTATTATCTCACGCAAAATCCGCGCCGGATCGCCAAGAGCGATGGCGAGGGGCGTCTTTCGCTATTTTCCGATGCGGCCGAAGTGGAATTTGCCATGGCAGAAGGAAGTATCCATACGCACGACCGTATCCGGATTAAGAACCCTGATTCTGGCCGGCAAACGATCTACGGAAACGCTGAGGCCAAAGTTATCGAGACCACGGCCGGTCGTGTCGTCTTCAATGAAATTTGGCCGAAGCAGCTTGGATTTTTCAACAAGGCTGCGGGCAAGAAACAACTGAGCGACATCATTTGGCGCTGTTACCAGATCGCGGGACCAGCCGAGACGGTCGCGACGCTGGACAAATTGAAAGAGCTTGGTTTTGCCGAGGCAACCAAGGCCGGAATCTCGATTGGAATTTCGGATATGATCATTCCGAAAGAGAAACAGACGGAGCTCGAAAATGCTTACAAGCAGATCCGACAGGTTGAGCAGCAATATCGCAAGGGCATCATCACCGATGGCGAGCGTTACAACAAGATCATCGACATTTGGACGCATGCCGGAGACGAGATTTCCAGCGTGATGTTCCGCACCCTCGAACATAACGAGGGTCGCAAAGAACTGAATCCCGTTTTCTTGATGGTCGATTCCGGGTCGCGCGGTAACCGCCAGCAGGTGCGTCAGCTGGCGGGCATGCGCGGTTTGATGGCCAAACCCTCGGGAGAAATCATCGAGCGCCCGATCACGTCGAACTTCCGTGAAGGCCTCACTGTGCTTGAGTATTTCATCTCCACTCACGGCGCGCGCAAAGGCCTTGCCGATACGGCGCTTAAAACTGCCGATTCAGGTTATCTGACGCGTAAACTGGTGGACGCGTCGCAGGACGTGATTATCAACGAAGACGATTGCGGAACCGTAAATGGGATTGTCGTGCGTTCGATTTACGAAGGTGACGAGGAAGTTGTCGATCTTGGTCAGCGCATTATTGGTCGCGTCAGCTGCGAGACGATTGCCGACCCGGTGGAGAAGAAGAAGAAAATCGTAAAAGCGAACCAGTTGATCGACGAAAAGATCGCCGCAGAACTTCAGCGCGTGGGTGTGGAGAGCTTGAAGATTCGTTCGGTTCTTACCTGTGAGTGCGGTCGCGGTGTGTGTGCGATGTGCTATGGACGCAATCTCGCTACGGGCCAGTTCGTGAAACTCGGCGAAGCAGTTGGGATCATCGCGGCGCAATCAATCGGCGAGCCGGGAACACAATTGACGATGCGGACATTTCACATCGGCGGCACGGCCAGCCAAACTTTCAAGCAGCCTATCATCAAGGCGAAAAACGATGGCGCCGTTCGATTCAACGATCTGCGAACAGTGCAGGCTCTCGATGGCAGTTGGATCGTGTTGAATAAGAACGGCTCGATCGGCGTGCACAACGCAGAAGGCCGCGAACTTGAGCGTTACAATGTGGTTATCGGCTCAATGATCTCTAAAGATGATGGTGCCTCGGTTAAGAAAGGTGAGACTTTCGTGCAATGGGACCCTTACAACGTGCCGATTCTCACGGATAAAGCCGGCAAGGTCGAATTCCGCGACATGATCGCTGGGGTCACGATCAAGCGCGATGTCGATGAAGCGACCGGCCTCATGGGCACGGTCATTATCGAACACAAAGAGGATTTGCATCCGCAGATTATCATCGTCGACGATAAGAAGGAAGTGCTCGCCAGCTATTCGATTCCGGCCGGCGCCCACGTCATCGTCGAAGAAGGACAGAAGGTGCGCGGGGGCGCGCTGCTCGCAAAAACGCCGCGTAAAGTCGCAAAAACTAAGGACATCACTGGCGGTCTGCCACGCGTGGCCGAATTATTCGAAGCACGCCGGCCGAAGGACGCGGCCGAGATTGCCAAGATCGATGGAACCGTCGAGATGGCTGGAACTGCCCGCGGAAAACGGCGTCTGATTCTAAAGGATCCGGAGACTGGGGCGGAGGAAGAGCATTTGATCTCGCTCACCAAACATATCATCGTCTTCAAAGGCGATTTCGTTAAGAAAGGCCAACAACTCACCGAGGGCCCTGTTGTTCCTCACGAAATCCTCGAAGTCTGTGGACCTCAGGACCTGCAGGAACATTTGGTCAACGAAGTGCAGGAGGTGTATCGCCTGCAAGGCGTGGAGATCAACGACAAGCACATCGAGATCATCGTGCGCCAGATGCTGCGCAAGGTGAAAATTACCGACCCCGGGGACACTTCGTTGTTATGGGGCGATCAAGTCGATCGAATCGACTTTGAAGCGGAGAATCAGCGCGTGGTTGAGCAAGGCGGTAAGCCGGCCGAAGCCACACCGGTGCTCCTTGGGATAACGAAAGCCTCACTCGAAACCGATAGCTTTATTTCCGCCGCGTCGTTCCAGGATACGACCCGCGTGTTGACCGAAGCAGCCACGCTCGGTAAAGTCGATAAGCTGCGCGGTTTCAAGGAAAATGTGATCATGGGCCACTTGATCCCTGCTGGCACTGGATTTCCCCAGCATCGCGAGATCAAGCTTGTTGAAAAAGGCGAGCCCATTGGCGCGCCAGCGATCGAAGAAGCTGAGCCGCAGCCAGCCATCGGCTAATCACTTCTGGATAAGGCCAGACTCTGTCGAGCCGTGATGGTCGTTCTGGGAAATATTCGTCGGTTCCGCACAGCGTCGCCCTGCCAGCAAAGGCCATGTCGATCGTAACCAAGACGGGCGATAAGGGTGAGACATCGCTGATGTACGGCCGGCGCGTGCCGAAAAGCGATCCGCGCGTTGACGCCTACGGCTGTGTCGATGAAATGACTGCTGCGCTTGGCCTTGCCCGATCGATTTCAATCGAAAAGTTTCTTTCGGAAGAAATCCTGGCCGCGCAAAAAGATTTGATCGTTGTCATGGGCGAGCTGGCCACGACTCCGCAGGACCGGGAACGTTATGTCAAAGACGGTTTTCATCGCACCACGGCGGCGATGGTCGACCGAATCACGGCGGTAATTGTCGATCTTGAGAAAGATAAGTCGCTTTACCCGAAAGACTGGGTCATTCCCGGTGGAACGTCCGTCTCGGCGGCTCTCGATTTCGCCCGCGCAACTTGCCGTCGCGCCGAACGGCACATCGCTGCGTTTATGGCTAATGATAACGATTTTAACCCCGAGATTTTGCGCTACCTGAATCGCCTCTCAGATCTCCTCTGGGTTCTGGCGCGATGTGCAGAGCGGACGTCGCGAGCGAAATGATGACTGAAATTGAATTTGCGATCTGCGAGGCGCCGTAGCATATTCGTTACCCGCCGTGCCGTTCGGCCGGCGTGATTTTTTTATGGCTGAGACAACAGAGTTAGTGCCTGAGCTTCTCGAAGCGGGCGTGCATTTTGGGCACCAGACCAAGCGCTGGAACCCGAAGATGAAGCCGTTCATCTTCGAGCAGCGCAATCAGATCTACATCATTAATCTCGATGAGACGGTGAAGCAGCTCCAGCGCGCGACGGAGTTTCTTCAGGAACTCACCCGCCGCGGAGGCAAGATTTTGTTCGTGGGCTGCAAGAAGCAGGCCCAGGAAGCGACAAAGGAAGCGGCGCTGGCGTGCGGCCAGTTTTACGTCAATCAGCGGTGGCTCGGCGGCACACTGACGAATCTCTCAACCATTCGCAAGAGCATTGGTCGCTTGAAATACATCGAGCAGATCGAGCAATCGCCGGAATACAAGAAGATGGGCAAACAGGAATTGGCGGCGCTTAATCGCGAGGCCGCCAAGCTCCGCCGCAATCTTGATGGGATCCTCGAGATGTCGCAGCTGCCCGACGCCCTGGTGATCATCGATACGACGCGCGAGCAAAACGCGGTCAATGAGGCGCGCCGGCTCGGGATTCCAGTGGTCGCCATCGTGGACACCAATGCCGATCCCGACCCGATCGACTATCCAATTGCTGGAAATGACGATGCGATTCGCGCTATTCGCGTGATTCTGCAAAAGCTCGTAGACGCGATTGTTTCGGCAACCGGCGAAGCTCGAATCCGCGAGCAAGTCGAAATGGCAGGCGTGTCCGCGTAAAGAGATTGAAAAGTTAAAATCGTTACATTGTTACCTCGTAACTGGAGAACGATTTAGCCATTCAACGATTCGACGATCCACTTCCTCATGGAAATTGACCCCCAACTGGTTAAGCAACTCCGTGAAAAGACCAGCGCTGGCTTTATGGACTGCAAGCGCGCTCTTGCGGAGAGCAGCGGGGACATGGAAAAAGCGGAGGGGATCTTGCGAATGAAGGGAATCGCCAGCGCGGGAAAAAAAGCCTCGCGCGCGACGAAGGAAGGCATCGTGGCCTCCTACATTCATCTGCAGGGCAAAGTCGGCGTGCTCGTGGAAGTGAATTGTGAGACCGACTTCGTGGCCCGGAACGAGAATTTTCGCGAGTTCGTCAAAGACATCACGCTGCACATCGCCGCGGCGCACCCTATTTACGTCAGCCGTGCCGACGTTCCTGGCAATCTCATCGAAGCGGAACGCGAGATTTACAAGGCGCAGGTCAAAGGCAAACCGGAGAACGTCCTGAACAAAATTGTCGAGGGAAAGCTCGACAAGTTTTTCAGCACTGTCTGCCTGCTCGAGCAAGCTTTCATTAAGAACCCAGACCAGACGATTGATGACCTGGTGAAATCGAAGATTGCCGAACTAGGCGAGAACATCGTCATTCGGCGTTTCACCCGTTACCTCGTAGGCGAACCGCTTCCAGCAGACGCGTAGGTGTTCTGTAGCGACCACGAAAGTTTCCGGGAGCGCTTTCCGGTAGCGGTGGTCCATGACCGTCGCTAGATTCGGGATCGATGGGACTGGCCGAGTACAAAGCGAAGCGCGATTTTCGAAAAACGGCCGAACCAAAAGGCGGCAAACCGCTGCCCAAAGCGGTGCGGGGCGCATCCCGTTTCGTCATCCAGAAACACGATGCACGTCGTTTGCATTACGATTTCCGGCTGCAGATGGAAGGCGTTTTGAAATCCTGGGCGGTGCCGAAAGGGCTTCCCTGGAAGAAAGCTGAAAAACATCTGGCAGTGGAAGTTGAAAATCACCCGATCGAATACGAAGATTTCGAAGGCGTTATTCCCGAAGGAAATTACGGCGGCGGCACTGTGATGGTTTGGGACCGTGGCACTTACTATGTTTACGGCGAGCAGCCCGTGAAATCGCTTCAGGAGGGCAAACTTCATCTGGTCCTCGACGGCAAGAAAGCCAGGGGCGAATGGACGCTGGTACGCATTCGTGGCGGCGACAACGAGAAGAACCAGTGGCTGATTTTGAAAACGGGCGCCGACGCCAAACCAATCTCCAAAAAACTCGAGGATAAATCGGTCAAGACTGGCCGCACGATGAAACAAATCGCGCAAGCTCGGGATGCCGAATGGGAATCGAATCGGGAAGAAAAAGATCCGAGCGCTAGATCGGCATTGAAAGCGCGCATCAAAGCGGCGGTGGCGGGGCGCGACCGCCCGGCGCGCCGACGGCCTGGTCCGGCGGTTGTCGGATCTCAACCAGATTTGCCCGCGGCAAAAGCGCGTTTTATCGATCCAATGAAGCCGCGCTTGGTGGAGAAACCGCTCACTGCGGGCGATTGGATTTACGAACTCAAGTTCGACGGCATCCGGTTGATCGCGGTCAAGACCGGCAAGAAGGTTTCACTGCTGTCTCGAAACAAGAATGAATTGGCCGGGCGTTTTCCGGAGATTGTCGAGGCGGTAAAGAGCTTGCCGGCGCGTGAATGCGTGATCGACGGCGAAGTGGTCGCGCTCGATGAGGAGGGCCGCTCCTCGTTTCAACTTCTGCAAGCACGCGAGATGGAAGGGCGGAAATCGCCCGTTTATTTCTACGCGTTCGACCTGCTCCAGCTCGACGGCAAAAACCTGATCGGGCTGCCATTGGAGGCGCGTAAAAATGTTCTCGAAAAGCTTTGCGCGGACGCAGGCGATCCAATTCGTTACTCAGGCGTGATTGGCGGAGACGCAAAAGGATTGCTCGATGAAGTGAAGCATCGCGGTCTGGAAGGGATCGTTGGCAAACAGCGCACTTCCGTTTACGAACCCGGGCGCCGAAGCGGTGCATGGATCAAGCTCAAATGCGCGAACAAACAAGAATTCGTCATCGGCGGGTACACGCCCCCGCAAGGATCACGCAAACATTTCGGCGCGATCCTGGTTGGTTATTACGAGAACAAAGGACTGGTTTTCGCCGGCAAAGTCGGAACCGGCTTCACTACGGAATGGTTATCGGTATTGCACAAAAAATTCCGGGCCGAAGAACGCAGTGACTGTCCATTTGTCGATCTGCCATCGAAGCAAAATGGACAATGGGTGCTGGGAATCACACCTTCCATGATGCGCAAAATGCATTGGGTAAACCCGGTTTTCGTTTGCGAGATCAAATTTGCCGAATGGACCCGAGACGGAAAACTGCGCGCCCCAGTTTTTCTTGGTTTGCGGGAAGATAAGAAGGCCAGTGACGTTGTTCGAGACGCATAACTCCGGGATTGCGCTTGTTTGCGCGGTGCGCTGCAAATATGGTGAAGGGATGAAAGTGAAAGTGCTCGTGATGCCGAAGGCTGCGGTGCTCGATCCCCAAGGGAACGCGGTGCGTGATGCGATGCGGCATCTTGGAATGCCAGAGGTGCGCAGTGTCAGGATCGGCAAATACATGGAGATCGATGTCGATGGCAAAAATGGCGAACTTGAAGCGCGGCTGCACGGGCTTTGCCGCGATTTGCTCTCGAATCCGGTGATCGAAGATTACGAGCTGCAGAAATGAAGGCGCTGCGTTATTTCTTTTGCGTCGTGCTGCCGCCTCTTGCGGTGCTTATGACCGGTCGCATCGCCAGTTTCTTTCTGAGTATTATTTTGACTTTACTCGGTTGGATTCCAGGAGTCATTCACGCATGCCTGGTCGTGAACGATTATCACGCGGAACAACGCGCCGCCGCAGTAGCTCGACAATGAAGTTCGCCGTTATCCAATTTCCCGGTTCAAATTGCGATCAGGATTGCCTGGCGGCGATTAACGGACTCGACGGATTGCGCGCTGAATATGTCTGGCACAAGGAAACGTCGCTCGATGATTTCGACGCGATTGTGCTGCCGGGTGGATTCGCGTATGGCGATTACCTTCGTTGCGGCGCTATTGCGCGCTTTTCGCCCATTATGCGCGCAGTGGTTAGCGATGCGCGCGCTGGCAAACTGGTGCTCGGCACGTGCAACGGGTTTCAAGTCCTGTGCGAAGCCGGTCTTTTACCGGGTGCGCTCGTGCGAAACCGTTCGCTGCGATTCGTCTGCGACATGGCGACGATGCGCGTGGAAGTAGATGACTCGCCATTCACGCATGGCTGCCCGAAAGGGACGCTTCTCCGCTTCCCAGTTGCGCATGGCGAAGGTTGTTTCTTCGCTGACGCGGAAACTTTGCGCGACCTTAACGCCAATGGGCAAGTAATCTTGCGCTATGCGGACAGCCAAGGCCGGATTGTTCCCGAAGCGAATCCGAATGGTTCGATTGAAAACATTGCCGGCATCTGCAACCGGGAGCGAAATGTCTTCGGCTTGATGCCGCATCCTGATCGCGCCTCTGATGCGCGCCTGGGCAGCGTGGATGGCGCAAAGATTTTTCGGTCGATGATGCAA
Organism: Verrucomicrobiota bacterium; assembly: GCA_005887825.1. GTDB lineage: Bacteria > Verrucomicrobiota > Verrucomicrobiia > Chthoniobacterales > UBA10450 > Udaeobacter. The sequence goes on from VBQC01000136.1 coordinate 22,699, forward strand.
GGGATCGACGCCAGCCGCGCTACGACCGCCTCGAAGCACATAGCGAAGGTCGCGTGAGCCTTTTCATTACCGGAACGGATACCGGCGTAGGCAAGACGCAGAATGCGGTCCGGCTCTTGCGTTTGTTGCGCGCGGCCGGAAGAAGCTGTGCGGGAATGAAGCCGATCTGTTGCGGAGATCGTCGAGATGCAGAACTTCTCCTGGCAGCGGGCAGTGACAGTCTAACAATCGACGAAATTAATCCCGTTTGGTTACAGACGCCGGCAGCGCCGATTGTGGGCACCTTTGAGGAAGAGGTGAACGTCGATATCGAGCAGATTCTTGCTGCTTTTCGCGCTCTTCAGGATCGAGTTGACCACGTCATCGTCGAAGGCGTGGGCGGCTGGATGGTGCCGATTCGGTCCGATTATTTGATAAGCGATTTGGCTGCCGAAATGAAGTTGCCTGTCCTCGTGGTAACGCAGAACCGGCTTGGTTGCCTTAATCACACGGCGCTCACCGTGCGAAGCGTCGCAGACTACAACCTGCCTTGCCTCGGTGTCGTATTGAATGGCGTTCCAGTACCAGGCGATATAGCCGCTTTGACCAACGCCGATATTCTCAAGAGAATTCTCAACGTCCCATTGTTGGTTGGATTAGGTGAAAATCTGATGGAACTCCCCGGTGACTGGCGACTTATGCTCGATTCGGCAAGGGATCTTAGCGTGTTGACCTGATACAGAAGTGTAAAGAAAACGAACACGATTGGGCGTCATTTCACCGGGCTTCGCTTGGGGAAACACGATGGCATCGCTATTGCTTAAATTTAACGCAATAAACCCTTAATCCTATGCTCTTACAAAAAACCCTACACATGAGTCAGCCTTTAGCAGAGTGCAAAGCTCGGCTGGCCAGTATCCAATCATATCGGCGGCAGTTCCTCATGGTAACAAGGGCAACTGTGACTTCGTCCAAGACGGTCGATTTCAGCTTTCGCGGCCCGCTTCGCTTTGAGGCGCACACGGTCCTTTTGTCGGTCGATGGCGATTCGCCAAATCAGTACGCCTTCGAGTCGGTGGGCGGGAATATTGCCCTGATGGGCATCGTTGATTTTGCTGAAATCCGGCCAAATTGCACCGAGGTCACGCTTGCGGTTCACTACGACATTAAAAACAAGCTGTTTGCCTGGCTGGATCGGCGCTTACATTTTGTCGATAGTTTCGTCACTGCCGAACTGCGTAGTATTCGTGCGCACTTCGAAGGCATCGCGGCGAGCTACCTTGAGCATGCGCGCGTTATGCCGATGCTCCAGACGGCTGCAGCCTGAGAAAACGAAAAATTCGAAGGGCCACGTAGCCAATGCTTGCGTGGCTCTTCGCCCTTCTCAGGACGCCTCTAGCCTATTCGTACGGCGTGCTTTCGATCGAGGCGAAGAACTTGGCCAAGCTTAAGCTTAATTATTGCTCTGGGGTCGCCAATCTTAAATCCATCGAGTTCCACGCTTCCTTGTTTAATCAGGCGCGAGGCTTCGCTGCGGGATTTTTGGACGTTAAAAGCCGCCCGATAGACATCCAGAACGAGCGTAACGGCTTCCAGCTTCGCCGCCGCAGCCGGTGAAAACACCGGCAGGTCGGCATGTTCCAACTCGCGCTTGCTGAAACGCGTGTTCCACTCATCGAGCATTTTTTTGGCGATAGCGGTCGAGTGATAGGTTTGCACGATTTCGAACGCGAGTTGCTTTTTGGCCTCGATCGGATGCGCCCCGGCTGGCGGCGAACGGCCGAGCAGTAATAAATAATAGCGCGCCATCAGCTCATCGGAGATGCTCATCAGCTTCCCGAACATCTCTGCCGCGGGCTCGTTGATCGCGATAAAGTTGCCGAGACTTTTGCTCATTTTTTTGGAGCCATCCAGACCTTCAAGAATCGGAAGGAGAAAAACAACTTGCTGCGGAATGCCTTCCTCCTTTTGGAAGTCGCGGCCTATCAAAATATTAAAAAGCTGGTCCGTTCCACCGAGCTCGACATCGGCCTTCACCATCACTGAGTCCCAGCCTTGCATGATCGGATACTGAATTTCGTGCGCGCGGATGGCATGCTGGCTGTCGATCCGGGCCCGAAAATCTTCGCGCTGCAGCATTTGTTGCAGTGTCACCCGACTGTTCAGGCGAATGACCTCTTGGAACTGCATCGCTCCGAACCAGTCACCATTGCAGACCGTCTCGGTGCGCGTCGGATCAAGAATCTTTAATGCCTGCTCACGGTAGGTTGCGGCATTCACCATCACTTCCTTGTGGGTCAATTGTGGCCTTGTGACGGAGCGGCCGCTCGGATCGCCGATCATTCCCGTGAAATCACCGATGATCAGAATCGCCTGGTGACCGAGATCTTGAAACTGCCGCAACTTTCGTAAAACAATGCTGTGGCCAAGATGAATGTCGGGGGTAGTTGGATCGACCCCCAGTTTCACGCGTAGCGGTCGCCCAAGCGCAAGTTTCTCGCGCAACTCATTCTCGCTGACGATCTGCGCGGCCCCTTGTTTTAAAAACGCGAGAGCTTCATCCGGTTGCATGGTCAATCACAGAATAGCGCACCGGGCTGGCGCGCTACTTGTTTTTGTTCAGCAACTCGCGCACCTGCTCGATTGTGAGCGGCGCATTCTGCCTGTCTAGCGACTTTTGACTTTTACCTTGATCAAGGAACGGCCGGTTCTCTGCGTATGAACGACTGGCGACCTTTTTGTCGGATTGAGCGGCATCACGGGTGCCGAGTGCAGTTCGGGTTGCATATGCAGGTCGGGAAGGTCCAATTGCTTGTCGTGACGAAATCCCGGATGCGCTGCGCGTATCGTGGAAAGATTGAGAATTGAATTGTCGCGCTGAAAAGTCTCGTGTTCCGGAAAAGCTTTTCGAGTTGGATTTTTTCTGGACGTAAAATGTACCAACCGTTGCCTGTTTATGTATGGATACCCCGTCTGCGATGAATTTTTTGTTCTCTGCGCTATTGCGCAGAGTCGTGTTCGGCCTGAGCAGGCGATCGACTAGCTTGCTTTCCTGATCCTGAGCGCGGACATAGGGGAGAGCAATTAAGATTAGTAAGCAGGCACCAAACGATTTTCCCACAACGCGAGGCTGCCGAAAGAGAGATGCTTTTGTAAAGCAAATTGTCCATTTAGGCCGAATCGCTCGCTGGACGAGCAGCGATGCCTCCTCTCGTGCACTGTTCGTGAGGCGCGCGCTTTTTATTGTTTTCAGTCGCTTCCTCAGGAAATATGGCCACATGTCTGATCATATTTACAAAAAAATTGAGCTGGTTGGCTCCTCGCCGAACGGATTCGAGGAGGCGGTAAAAAACGCGCTGACACGCGCCGAGAAAACGGTTCGTAACATGCGCTGGTTCGAGGTGGCGGAGACCCGCGGATACATCGAGAACGGCAAGATCAGCCATTGGCAGGTGACGCTAAAGATCGGTTTTACGCTCGAAGACGCTCAAGATTAAGAGAGTGAATTGCTAAAGCCGCGCGGGACCGATTTAACGACTCGACGATTCCTCTTCCTGCACCGACTGGTAGAGCTTGGTGGCCCCGTAAATTAAGATCGCGGGTCTCAATGCAACGACGAGGAGGCGAAAGAGACCGCCCAGAATTCGTCCAATCGGCAACCGATTCAGAATGTATCCCACTGCAAGCGCGCACAGGAGAGACTCCGTTGGTTTCTCACGCACGTAATCCTCAGTCTCACTGAGGACTGTCTCGACCTGGTCTTTTACCCAATGCACTCCGCGTTCGGGGAACTCGGCGACTACTTCAACAGATGAATGGTCCATTTCGTTTAATGATTCGTATTCTGATCGTTTCTTGCGCGCATCGACGTTTATCAACGCAAAGTCAGCCAAATCGAACTTGCGCCCGCGCCCGGTGGAAAATCAGGCAGGGGAGGCTGCCTATGGAACATGGCGGCGCGCCGTGCTGCCTTGAGGCCGTAGCGGGCCATTACTTCCAGCGCGTGTTCGCGCAGAGTGGAGCAATTAGTCGAAAGCAGGACGTGGCCGTCTCGCTCCGCCAGTTCGAGGGCGTCAACGAGTAATTTCTCGAAGTCGTTCTCAACGTGAAACGACTTTCCTCCGGGCGAACGCGAAAAGGTTGGCGGATCGAGAATGATCACATCAAATTTCTCCCCCTTGCGCGCAAGCCGGGGCAATACCGCCATGACATCGTCGGCGATGAAGCGATGATCAATGGTTGGCAGACTGTTCAGCGCAAAATTTTCTCGACCTCGTGCCAGAGATTTCTTTGAAAGATCGACGTTGAGGGTGATCGCTCCGGCGCATGCCGCGCTAACAGAAAAGGAGCAGGTATAGGCAAAACAGTTGAGGAGTCGCTTTGGCGCAATGTGGCGCACGTGGCGCCGATTTTCTCTTTGATCTACAAAGAAGCCCACGGAATAGCTCGCACCGAAGTCGATCCCAAACTTGAGATGTCGTTCGGTGGCGATTGTCTG
>VBQC01000137.1 GCA_005887825.1 Verrucomicrobiota bacterium
TAAAGGCCGGGGCCGGGCTTTGGATCGCGCGATTGTCGATTTTGCAATATCGGATCGAGATTCACCGAGGAACCAATTGTCGAGAGCGGCCGCGTCCAACTCCGGCGCATTGCCTCGGCTACGCCTGCGCGAATGGCGGAAGCTTCATGCGCGGTTTGGTTCTCGATCTTCTGCAGAAAATTCTCGAGATCTTTAATGGTGATGCGGCTGCCCGCACCGGTTGGAGGAATCCCGGCGAGATCGGCATTGGTGAGTTGCAACTCCGCCATGCGCGCACGCACTCGCGGTGACAAGAATCCCGCGCCTTTGCCAGCGGCTGGAACGGGCAATCCACCAGTGCGTCTTACGCCTTCACCATCTCTCTGGCGCGCGGCCACGGTCGCCTGTTCTTCGCGACCGGGAATTTCCATTGCCGCTGTTCCTTTCGGAGGCTTTGGCACTGTTTTCTTGAACCGGGCGGCGTCTTCTTCGCTCGCTTCCACGTAGCCGAGCACCGTGCCAACTGGATACGTTTCCTTTAACTGCACGGTGATTTTGTCGATCTTGCCTTTGCACGGTGTGGTCACGCCCATGACCGCCTTGTTCGTCTCGACGTCGATAATTTCCTGATCAGGAACGACCTCGTCGCCGGGTTTCACTTTAATATCGACAATGGTGGCTTCGGCAATCGACTCGCCTAGCTGCGGCATTATAATTGGAACTTGCGGCATAAATTTTATTCTCGAAGCAGGGCGCGAGCCTTTCGCGCGATCTCTTTTGCATTCGGACGATGCGCCGACCAGAGATTCGGATGATACGGAATGGGTGTGTCTTTCGCGTTCAGGCGCTGCGGCGCCGCGTCGAGCAAATGAAAGCCTTCCGCAGTCACACGAGCGATAATCTCAGCCGTTGCGCCGCCCCACGGGAATGATTCTCCCACGCAAAGCAAGCGGCCGGTGCGCGCCACGGAGGCAAGAACAGTGTTGGTGTCGAGTGGCTTAACCGACCGAAGATCGACAACTTCAATTTCAAAACCTTCGTTCACCAATTGTTCCGCCACCGCAAGTGCTTCGTGCAGCATCGCGCTGTAAGTAACAATCGTGAGGTCGCGCCCTTCCCGCGCGATGCGTGCTCTACCCGTGGGCAAGCCTTCGGTAGGCAAGTTGTCCGCCTTTAGATGATAATAAAGATATTTGTGTTCGCAGTAGACAACCGGATCATCGATCCCCACCGCTTCGATGAGCATGGTGTAGGCGTCTTCCACTGTCGCGGGCGTCATTACGATTAGTCCCGGATAATGCGCGTAGATCGATTCCATCGACTGGCTGTGAAACGGCCCGCTGCCTTTTGTGCCGCCAGAGGGCAAACGGACCGTGATCGGAACTGAAACATTCGTCCGCCAATAATGCGTGCCGGCGTTGTTTAGAATTTGATTGAGCGCGGTGCTGGAGAAATCGGCGAATTGCATTTCGACAATAGGTCGCATCCCATTGATGGCGGCTCCAATAGCGGTCCCAACCATCGCGTCTTCGCTGATCGGTGTGTTCAACACGCGTCCGGGAAATTCCTTCGCGAGACCTTTCGTTGCCTTAAAGGCGCCGCCGAATGTTCCGCCAACATCTTGTCCGTAGATAAAAACGCGTTCGTCATCGCGGAGCAACTTCGCCTGCGCCTCATGTCGCGCGTGGAAATCGCGCACCAATCTTCTTCGTCGCCTTCGGGCGCGGCCTCTTTTTGCGCGGTGGAAATTGCCTGATCCACCTGCGCGGCTGCGTCTCGACGCCACTCGGTCAGCGTCTCGGCGTCCGCCAAATTAAGATCAACGATCGCCTGCTCGGCGACTTTCACGCAATCGCGCGCGAACGGCTCACGCTTGATCTCGTCGGTCACGTAAGTCGCATCGTCGTGTTCCCCATGACCGGACAAGCGCAGGATGGAAGCGACGACCAACTGCGGCGGGCGACCTGCCCGCGCGCGCTTCACCGCACCGCCGATTACGTCCAGACATTTCGCAAGATCGGTCCCATCGACGCTGTAACCTTCGAAGCCGTAAGCGATGGCCCGGTCAACTAGGTCATCACACGCAAACTCGCGATCGTTCGGCGTGGAATAAGCGTAATGATTGTTCGTCGCGACGACAACGAGCGGCACCTGTTCGACAGCCGCGATGTTCATGCCCTCGTGAAACGCGCCGGTCTGCATGCCGCCTTCGCCGATGCACGACAAGCCGACAAAGTTTTTCTCACCGCGGAATCGTTTCGCCATCAACGCGCCCACCGTCACCGAAACCATCGCGCCGAGGTGACTAATCATGGCCAGCTGATTGTCGCGCGGCCGGCCCCGGTGAATATTGCCGTCTCGTCCACGCATCGGGCCCTGTCGCGAGCCGAGATAAGTGCGCGTGACGTCGAGCAGTGGTTCGCCGAATGCGGATCGCCCTGCCTGGTCGCGAATCAATGGCGCGAGGATGTCGCCTTTTTGCAAAAACAAACCGCAAGCCACGCTGACCGCTTCCTGGCCTTTGCCGATATAAACACCACCGGTGATCAGACCGCCGCGGTAGAGACTGACAAGTTTTTCTTCAAGCGTGCGCGCCAGCAGCATCCAGCGAAAGGCCTCGAGAAAGCGCTCGTGCGGCGCGGCCTTCGACCTTGTAGATTTTTTGCCTCGCGTCGCTGTTTCAAGCATTCGGGGATTTTACCCAAGTTCGACAATCGCGCGCAAATTTTTTTCCGGCCTGCCAATTTCGCTCTGGGTAGCGCACGCGTCTTTGATTGCACCGGAAAAGTGCGCGATCGCGAGACGCAATCGCCAGCACGCGAGACGCGTGCGCTACCCTAATGCGTGGCGGCAAGACTGCGCTTAGTCTCCGCACCTTCGAGCGGGAATTGGCGCTGCGTAGCGGTCTCGCCGTGTCCGTTCGATGGCGTTCGTTCGGTGGTAACTTGCCGTGGAGCGGTCAATTTCATGCCAACGAGCTTGCTCACGCCGCGCTCCTCCATCGTGACACCGTAAAGCACATCCGCTTTTGCAATCGTGCGTTTGTTGTGGGTCATGATGATGAACTGGCTCTGCTTTACGAAACGGTCCAACACGCGGACAAAGCAGTTGATGTTGCCTTCATCAAGCGGCGCATCTACTTCGTCGAGAATGCAGAACGGACTCGGTCGCACCATGTAAATCGCGAAGAGCAACGCGACCGCTGTCATGGCGCGCTCTCCTCCGCTCAGCAACGAGACGCTTTGCAGTTGTTTGCCTGGCGGTTTGGCGCTGATTTCAATACCGCAGTTGAGTGGATCATTCTCATCGAGCAACGACAAATCCGCGCGGCCGCCGCCGAAAAGCTCAGCAAACATTTCGCGGAAGTTTACGCGCACTTGTGAGAATGTCTCAGCGAACAACTTCCTCGTGGTCGAATTGATTTGCGCAATTACATCGAGCAATTCGCGGCGCGAATTTGTGAGATCGTTGTTTTGCCCTTCGAGGAAATTGTAGCGTTCCTCGAGCTCGTCGTACTCATGGACGGCATCGAGATTGACAGGGCCCATGTTGTCGAGCTGGGTCGTGAGATCGCGGATTAACTTTTGAACGTCGATCTGTTCAAGATTGACATCGATCACGTCTGATTTCGATACGGCTTCGCCACCATTATCAGCATCGGCCGATGGAACACCCGATCCACCTTGCCGCCGTTTTAATTGTGCTCGCAGCGTCTTCTCGAACTCTGTCTGATCGGACACGACCTCACGGAGATTAACCTGATAACGGCGCGAAATATGTTCGGCAAGATTGTCGGTCTGCATTTGTAGCTGAGTCTCACGAACCTGATGTTTGGAACGCAGGTCATGCAGCTCATTCAACGAGTTTCGGGTCGCGCGCAGCTTCGACTCCGTTTCGTTCATTGCATGTAAGTGTTCCGCCCGCTGATCGGTCAGCGCGGCGATAGTCGCCTCCAGCTCGGCGCATTCCGCATTCTGTTTCTCGATGGCAGCTTCAGCGCTTTTCGATTCCTGCGTTTGGGCGACCAATCGCTTTTCGAAATTGGCGATCTCCGCCTGCCGAGCCGTGATTGTCTCGGCGAGCTCAGCTTCGCGGGCGGTCATCGGCTGGCGCTGTGCGATGAGGTTTTCGTAACGCTGTCGCTCAGTGGCCAGCGCAAGGCGCAGTTCGTTGAGCTGTTCGGTGGCCTCGTCTTCACGTTTTGCCGCGTTTTCGTGCGCACCTTGGACCTCCAGTTGCTGATTTTGCTGCGCCCCCAAGGCGGCCCGCTCCGAGGCCAGTTCTTCCTCTAATTTTGCAATCCGCTCGTCTGCGGTTTGGATTTGCTGGGCGAGGACGGTCTGCTCCGAGCGAAGTTGGTCGATCTTCTGTTCGCTTTCCTGCGATTCTCGTTCCAGGAAGAGAATTCGATTGTCCAAAGTGGACTGTTCCCGGTCGGCAGACTCATATTGACGCCGCGTTTCTTCGAACTCGCTTCTCGCTTTCTCCAATATTACATTTGCGGCGTCGCGTTCTTGCAGCAACGCATCGCGCCCGCTGTGGACCTCCGCATATTCTGCGCTCAGAACCGACATGCGCGCCTTGCGTTCGAGCAGGGAATCGACTGACGCGTCCCGGCTCCCGCCAAAAACTATTCCTTCCGCTGAAATGAATTCCCCTGCGAGCGTCGCGACCGCGCAATCGTTTCCATGTTTTTTGAAAGACAACGCCGCGTCCAGATCGCGAAAAATTGCGACATTGTGCAGCAACCGCGCCACGAGCGGCGCAAGAGAATCTGGCGCTTTCACTTTTTCGCGTGCCCAGGCGAGTGCTTCTTGCGGAAGAGCCGCCTGAGTTTTAGGCGAAGAATTCGACAACCCCGGAAGAACCAGTGCAGCCTGCCCGATTTTCTTCTCCTTCAACGTCGCGATAATTTCAGACGTCAGCTGTGCATCTTTCAGAACAATCGCTTGCAAATTTCGACCTAGGACAGCTTCGATCGCAGCGATAAATTCTGGATCGACATCGAGATTCGAAACCAGGGCTCCCGCCAGGGCCGGCTGGATTCGCGAGGGATTATCAAGGCCTTTGAGCACAGCTTGTGAACCTTGCGCGAGACCTTCACCTTCTTCATTAAGCTGATGCAGAATTTCCAGGCGCGATTCTTTTTCCGCCAGCGCGTGTTCGATTTCGCTCAGGCTTTTTTCAGTGCTGGCGAGACGCTGTTGTTGTTCGTGCGACGTTTTCTCACTGGCGCGCGATTTCGCCTTTAGAAGATCGAGATTTTTCTGCCCGGTCTCTGCCGTCGCGCGCGTGGACGCGAGCTCCTTCCGGACTTTGTCGCGAGTGGCGCGTGCCTGGGAAATTGCAGCGTCAAGATCGCGTCGAGTTTCCTCCGTGGCGTCGCGTCGAATCGCAAGTCCGGAGATATCGTCCTCCAGTTCGGCAATTCGCTTCTCATTTTTCGATTGTGACGATCGCAGCGCTTCAAGTTTCGAGTCGTGCGCGCTCCGCTCGGCGCGTAATTTCGAGATTAGACTGGTAAGCTTTGCCAGTTCGGCTTCTTTGGCTTGAAGAAGCTGGCTGGTCTTTTCAACCAGCGCATTCGCCTCCTCTAATTCTTTGCCTTGCTGAGCACGCTTTGCCTCGGCCGTGGCGATGTCTTTTCGGGAACGCTCAATCAACTCAGTGAGCTCCTCGGTGCGTTGCCGGTTGAACTGAATTCGATTTTGATGCCCGCCGATTTGGCTTTGCAGACGCTGTAATTCGCTGCGGCCAGCCGCGATCTGGTCTTCAACTTCCTCCAGCGCGCGACGCTGATCGGCGAGCTGGTTTTCGCTGTTGTCGATCTTAGCGCGGCTCGCCTCGTCGGATTCGCCGAGGCGCGCGATCTCCGCGTGACAACGGGCAAGCTCAGCTTCCAGGGAATCGAGCTGTCTGCGCGAATGATGCGTATCGAGAACGCGAAGGTCTGCGTGTAATGCCTGGTAGCGCCGTGCCTTGCCCGCCTGCCGCTGCAGCGAGCCGATCTGGCGCTTCACTTCCTTGATCACGTCGCCGATGCGCAAAAGATTTGCGTCCGTCGCTTCCAATTTGCGCAGCGCCTCGCGTTTTTGAGTTTTATATTTTGTGATTCCGGCAGCTTCCTCAAAAACCGCGCGGCGATCTTCTGGTCGGGAACTCAAGATCATGTCGATCTTGCCTTGCTCCATCATCGAGTAAGCGGCACGCGCGACGCCGGTATCGGCGAAAAGATTTTGAATATCGCGGAGACGGCAGGGCGTTTTATTAAGCAGGTATTCGGAATTGCCGTCTCGATATACGCGGCGCGTTACGCGCACATCGTGCCAATCGACTGCCAGCTCAGTTGCGCAATCGGAAAGAGTGAGAGAGACCTCCGCGAAACCGACAGGCTTACGCGTGTCGCTGCCGTTAAAAATAACGTCAGCCATCTCGTCGCCGCGGAGCGACTTGGCGGATTGCTCCCCGAGCACCCAACGGACCGCATCGAGCACATTGGACTTTCCGCAACCGTTTGGCCCGACAATAGCGGTGATGCCTTGGTGGAAATTGAAAATCGTTTTATCGGCAAACGATTTGAAGCCGAGGAGCTCGATCGATTGTAAATGCATGTGCAGGCCGCAATCTTGGATCTCGGATGGTCCATACAGTAAGCTTGTGGGGCTTACAAGTGAAAAACATACAATTTGAAGTAGGCGCGGTCGCCCAAGATACAGGATATTGGGTTTGCCATGCCTCGACGACAGCTGCGGCGCAAGTACGGGGAACGTCCCCCCGTCGATAGTCGATCATGCGGCTTTCCGGTAATGAGACGTTTGAGCAAGATAGACTAAAGAGGCCGCAATGAGACACGCGCCTGTGAGTTCGATTTCTCTGAGCGTTGCATGAGCGAGAATCCAGATGATCACGATGATGGCGAGGATTGGAACGATCGTCGCGCCGGGGAATTTGAATGGCGCGCCATCGCTGTGAATATCGCGCCGGTTCAATTCCAGCGCGGCGAGACAGCAAAGAATGTAAAGTAACAGCACCGCCATGTTCGACAGCACTGCGAGCTTTTGAAACGTCGAGCTGAATGAGAGGGCAAACCCGATTGCGGCGTATGTAACGATTGCGACATCGGGTGTGTGGAACCGCGGATGCACGTGTGCGAACCATTTCGGAATGAAAGCGTCGCGCCCAAAAGCAAAGATGATTCGCGGCGAGCTCAGAATGTCACTTGTCGCAAAGCCGAACGCGGAAATGGCTAGACCGGCGAGCATCAGCGTTCGCCCCAGATTTCCTAGAAATCGCGCAGCGGCTTCGGCCAAAGCCGCCTCCCCGGATGCTCCCAGTTGTTTGCCCAAGACACCAAGCGCCACGAGTTGGATCATGATATAGAGCAAAGTTGTTATTCCGAGCGCGGTGAAAACGGCACGCGGCACCGTCCGCGCCGGATGTTTAACTTCCCCGCTTGGCACCAGAGCCACTTCGACGCCCACGAAAGCAAAGATCAATTGCAGAACACTTCTGCCCAGCGGTCCGCCTTGCGGCCAGCCAGGCCATGCCAGCGCTTCAGGGCGGATAAAGAAAATGCCCGCAACTACGAAAATGATCAGTGGCGCCAGCTTGATTAAGGTAACCGCTTCGACCGCGCGTGTGCCGATCCGCACACCGCGAATATTGATCGCCGCAAGAAACAGAAAGACGAACAAAATGACGAACAAACGGCCGGTCGGGGTCGCGAGGCCCGGAATCAAGCTGTGAGGAAATAAAGCACGCCGGCCAGGAATCCGACGTAACGGCCAAACGCAACTTCGACATAAGCGTAAAGCCCGCCGGTGAGCGAAACGCGACTGCCCGCCATGGCAAACGAGGTGACGAACAAACACATCGCAACCGCGCAAATGACGTAGGCAAGAGGTGACGCCGCCCCGATCTGCGCCGCGACCAGTGCCGGCAATGCAAAAATGCCCGCGCCGACCGTTGAGTTGACGATGTTGGCGGTAAGCCCCGGAACGCCGATCGCGCGAACCAAGCCCGCTTCCTCTTTCGGTGTCGACGACGCTGACATGAGCGGAGGGTGAGCGATGGGCGAAGAAATCGCAATTCAAGTTTTGGAACCGGTTTGCTATGCAAAATAGTGCCGCTTCATGCTGAGCGGAGCGAAGCAAAGTCGAAGGATTTCGCAGCACCACCTGAAGATGATTCCACGAGGTCCCTCGGCTCCGCTTGCAATGACGGAGCGTTGAACGTTGGACGTGTTCCCGAACTCTGGTTTAAGCTGTCAACTATGCGTCCGACTTACTTGGAGGATTTCTATTCGTTTCTGCGGTTCCCGAGCGTCTCAACCGACGATCAATTTGCCGAGAAACTTCGCGAGTGCGCGCAATGGCTCGCGCAAAAGCTGAAGAGCATCGGCCTCGAAGCCGATATCGTTGCCACTGCCGGTCACCCAATTGTCTGGGCGCGCAACAAACATCGGCCCGGGCGTCGGACCGTCTTAATCTACGGACATTACGATGTGCAGCCGCCTGATCCTCTGGAGCTCTGGGATTCGCCGCCGTTCGAGCCTGTTTTGAAAGACGGCTACGTTTTTGCACGGGGCGCTACCGATAACAAAGGACAAATTCTTTCGCACATTCTCGGCATTCAAGAGACGATAGAACAAAATCGCGAATTGCCGGTAAACGTGCATCTCGTGATTGAAGGTGAAGAGGAAATCGGCAGCGCGAATCTCGGCGGTTTTCTAAACGAAAATCGCGATGCGCTGAGATGCGACGTGGCAGTGGTTTCCGATACTGGAATGATCGCGCGGGGACTGCCGACCTTAACTTACGGACTGCGCGGAGTGACCGCCTTGGAAATAAAAGTGACCGGCCCGAAGATGGATTTGCACTCCGGCATTTATGGCGGGGCCGTGGCGAATCCGATCACTGCGCTCGCGCAATTACTGGCAACCCTTCACGATCATGAAGGTCGTGTGGCAATCGCAGGATTCTACGATCGCGTGAAGCCCCTGGAGGATTGGGAACGCGAAGCATGGCGTAAACTTCCGTTCGATGGCGACAAGCTGGTTCTGAAAGAAACCGGGGTGCCCGAACTTTTCGGCGAAACCGGCTACAATTCGCTTGAGCGTGTCTGGGCGCGACCGACCGCCGAGATCAATGGAATCGGAGGCGGTTATCAGGGGAAGGGGACAAAGACTGTGATCGCAAGTCACGTGATCGCGAAACTGACGTTTCGTCTCGTTCCGGAACAAGAAGGTGACGAAATTTTAAAACTGGCGAAAACGCATTTGCGCAAGAATTTACCCAAAGGAATCACGCTCGAAATTACCGATGGTCATAGCGGGCCGTGGTATCTCACTGATCCGCATTCACAAATCGGTGAGGCGGCCCAGCGCGCTTTGCACAAGGCGTTCAATGCCGAGGTTGCGCTCATTCGAGAAGGAGGCAGCATCCCGATTGTCTCGGAGTTTCGCGGCATCCTGGGCGTCGAGACTCTCCTGATGGGACTGGCACTTCCCGATTGCCGAGCGCACTCACCCAACGAGAATTTCCCTCTGGAAAATCTCGAAGGCGGGATTCGCCTGAACAAGGCAATTCTACAGGAGCTGGGCCACTGATTTTGTTTCCAGCGACCAAAATAGTCTTTCGAAGTCTTTTAGTCGCCGCGATCTGTTTCGGGATAAACGTCGCTTCGGGCAGGGCGGAAGAGTCGTTAAGCACAAAAATTAAGAAGGTCTTTGAGGCGACACCAACACCCACTCCGACGCGAAAACATCGGAAACGCCCAGCCAGGAAATCCTCGCCCAGTCCTTCGCCTACCGCTTCACCGAAACGGAAAAAGATTTCGCCGACTCCATCTCCAAGCTCGACGCCGGAAACAAAACGAAAGCGCAAAAAAAGGTCTCCCTCACCCAGCCCAGGTGCATCACCCTCCGCAACAGCGACGCCGGAGGAAACGCTGACGCCGGGTCCAACCGAAACCCCGCAGCCGACTGCGATGCCTTCGGCGACCACGCACCCTCCTCCAGAAAAAAAAGGCGCGCCCAACGTGACGGTTTCGCCCGACAAAATCACGGACTATGAAACTTACCCTCTGAAAGTGCGCCAAATCATCGAGGCTGGGCTCGAGCTTACAAGACAGAATCTTGGTTACGCCTACGGTTCTGCTGACCCCGCAAACGGCGGCATGGATTGCTCCGGTTTCATTTATTACGTTCTCAAGCAAAACGGATTTCCGGATGTGCCGCGCGATTCGAGCCAGCAGTATGTCTGGGTGCGCAAGGCGGGAAATTTCGACGCGGTGTTAAGCCGGCATGCGGATACGTTCGAACTCGATGCGCTCAAGCCGGGCGACCTCCTCTTCTGGAGCGGCACCTACCATATCGATCGGGACCCGCCGGTGACGCACACGATGATTTATCTGGGGCGCGAAAAGGGGACGAAAAGGCGCATCATGGTAGGAGCGAGCGATGGGCGTACTTACGATGGCAAACAGCGCTTCGGCGTTAGCGTTTTCGATTTCAAACTGCCGCCGCCGCCGAACAGCAGCGACGCCAAGCTCAGTCCGGTTTTTGTCGGCTACGGACGAATTCCCGGATTGGGTGAGAAGTGAACTCTATCGCTCATTCTCGATCTCCGTAGAATTCGGAGACGCCTTCGGCTCTGTCGTAGTTGTCACCTGAATTGGAAATTGATGAACGCGACGTTCATATCGCATTAGTGCGCCGGCGATCAACGCAAGAACGACGATCAGAACGACGCGTTGTTCGCTTTTCGAAAGAACGAAAATCCTGATCGCGCGTTTCATTTTTTCGCGTACTGGATGGGATCTTCTATCCCGGCTTCTCGGAAGCCTTTGAGCCGCAAGAGACAGGAGTCGCACTCGCCGCAGGCGAGACCTTCGGGTGAGGGATCGTAACAGCTGTGCGTAAGCGAGAGACCGACACCGAGCTCGATGGCTTTGCAGATAATTTCGGCTTTCGAAAACTTGATCAACGGCGTGTGAATGTGAAAGCGTCTGCCTTCCACACCGGCTTTGGTTCCGACATTGGCCAGAGCTTCGAAGGCTTCGATGAATTCCGGACGGCAATCCGGGTAGCCGCTGTAATCGATTGCGTTGACCCCAAGAAAAATGTCGCCAGCCGGAATCACTTCCGCCCAGGCAAGCGCATAAGCCAGAAAAATGGTGTTGCGTGCGGGGACGTACGTGACCGGAATCCCGTGCGCGATTTCAGCTTCCGATCGCTTCTTCGGCACATCGACGTCGTCCGTTAGCGCCGAACCGCCAAAGATACGCAGATCGATCTTTGCGATGCGGTGCTCTTTTGCGCCTAACGAGTCGGCAACGCGGCGGGCAGCCTCCAATTCGATCTGGTGACGCTGGCCATAATCGAATGAGAGTGCGTATGCCTCGTAACCGTCCGCCATCGCAATCGCTAGCGTCGTCGTCGAATCGATGCCGCCGCTTAAAAGCACGACTGCGCGTTTCATTTGCTAAAATTAACAAGGTGCCGCTCTGTACGGGACGACGTTGTCGTCCCGCCGGAAGCCAACTGCTTCCCCTACAGACTACAGATCATCGCGGCCAATTCTGTTTTTGTCTGGATGCTCAGCGCGCACCGTGAGCGCGATTCCGCCCCGTGCGGAAAATTGCGCAGTCACAATCGCCTCGCGCGGCGCGCACGCTTTCACGAAATCGTCCAGAATGCGGTTCGTGACCGCTTCGTTGAACGTGCGCTCGTTCCGATACGAGGCAAGGTAAAACTTAAGCGACTTACTTTCGACGCAGAGCCGATCCGGCACGTAATCGATGTCGATCCTGGCGAAATCAGGCTGACCCGTGACCGGACAAACGGAAGTGAAATCATCCGTTTCAAAATGAATCCGGTAATTTCGCCGCGCCGGGTTTGGGAAAGTCTCCAGGCGCGCTTTAGCAGGGGAAGCAGGCAGTTTCGCCTCGCTTCTTCCCAGCAGTATGAGTCGACGTGTAACTTTTCCTTTTGCCACTGCAATTATTAAAGCGGTTAACCGCTTTGCTTCAATCGGTATTGCTTCTGGACGTGGACGACACATGGTGAGGCATCTGGACCGGGCCCTTATTTTCGTCGGCTCCCATTCGACAAGCTCAGGGCAAGCTGAGTCCCGCCCCACGAGAAAACAGCTTTCCTAACTCTCGATTGGCTGAGAAAAGGTGCGCAGATCGTTTCACTCGTATCTTTTCACACCTAGAGGCGATTTGCTTGAACTCCCTTCTTGCGTGAACATCGAACGCCCAACATCGAACGTCCAACGTCTGATTGAACGCCAAACAGCAAATCACAAGAGGTAAAGATCGAGTTGGCGTGATCGACGTGATCGCGCACGACACGAAAACCGGCGAAGTCGTGCTGGTCATGAACGAGCCTGACAAGTGGGACGGCTCGGATGCGCGACTGCTCGCATTACAGGAGCGCTTCAACGCTTATGTTTCATTTTTGCTCGACGGCGAAATGGTGAGCGAGCATCGGGAGCTTGCCGGCAAACCAGCCCGGATTGAGGTGCGTTGCGCGCACGTACCAGACCCGCGCGCGATCGAGTTGCTCGGCATGATTCACGATCAGCTCGCGTTCCAGGAAATAAAAATGGAAGTTATCGTGAAAGATCGACAACCCATGGGGCGGGACTCTGTCGAGCCGACGAATTAATCTTACTGCTCCGCAGAGCGTCCCCTTAAACCCGGTTAGTATTTGAGAAACGAAATTACCGGCGTCGGCTCGAGTTGTTTGCGGCCATTAAGGAATTCCAGTTCAATTAAGAACTGTGCTTCGAGAAGTTGCCCGCCAACTTTACGGATTAGCGCAGCCGCTGCAGCAGAAGTTCCGCCGGTCGCCAGCAAATCGTCCACCAACACAACTCGCTCACCCGCTACCATGGCGTCGATATGCATCTCCATTTCGGCTTCCCCGTATTCGAGTGAGTACTTAGCGATCTCGGCCTTGTAAGGCAATTTTCCGCGCTTGCGGATTGGAACAAAGCCGACGCCAAGTTCATAGGCAACCGCTGATCCAAAGAGGAATCCACGCGCGTCAATCCCGACGATTTTGTCGATCGCTTTCCCGCGGCAGCGCTCGAGGAACAGATCGATCGACGCGCGAAACAAAGCGCGATCGCCCAAGAGCGGTGTGATGTCTTTGAAAACGATTCCCTTTTTTGGAAAATCGGGAACGTCGCGGATTCCCGTGCGCAATTTTTCGAGCATGTCAGTCGTCACCGCGCGATGCTAGTGAGGGCTCGGAAAACGTCAACCCTGGTTCACGCGCGACCGGCGGTCTATGACCGTCGCTGCGGGCTCAGTTGCCTCTAAGCGCGCGGCCGCAGCATTGCCAAGCGCGATGCGTCACCTTAGAATGATGAATCTCGGTGGATCGACTACTTCTCATCGTTTCGACGCTTTGTTTTCTCGCGGCGGTCGTGCGGACGATTGTTGCTTTACGCGCGGGCATTTTTCGGACGGGACAATTTAATTTTCTGGCAATCGGCCTCGGATTTATTTTTCAGACGGCATTCTTGTCGATTCGCGGCCATGCCCTGGGGCGTTGTCCGCTTACGAATTTGTTTGAGGTTTTCATCTTTCTCGCGTGGTCGGTGGCTTTGGTCTACATGCTGGTTGGCCCGGCTTATCGCCTCTCGCTGATGGGCGCGTTCACGGCGCCGCTGGTGGTTTTGTTGCAAGGATTTGCCTTGATTGCGCCAATCGACATCCGCCATCCAGTGAAATTGCCGGCAAATCCGTGGCTGGAATTTCATGCTTCGATTTCGATCATCGCCTACGGTGCGTTCGCGCTCGCCTGCATTGCGGGCGTCATGTATCTCGTGCAGGAGCGCCAGCTCAAAACGCGTCAATTGCATTCGATTTTTTATCATCTCCCGCCGCTAACCGATCTTTTCGCGGCAATCACACGGCTGCTTTGGTTGGGTTTTGGGCTTTACACGCTTGGGATTGTGAGCGGTTTTTTTACTTCTCGACCATTGCCGCGCGTGCAGGTGGTGGCGGCCATTGGGATCTGGATGCTTTATGCGGCGATTTTGCAAGGCCGGCATCTTCGACGGCTTGCGCCGAAACGCGTAGCCGCACTTTGCGTTATCGGATTTGTCGCGGCGTTAACGCTTCTCTGGGGAATTACTTTCTCGGCCCAAACACATCCGCTGCCATGAATCTTTTCTGTGTCGGATTGAGCCATCACACCGCAAATGTGGAGACCCGCGAGAGCTTCGCCGGCCACGCTGAGAGTGATTGCATCCTGCGCAGAGCAGGTTGCGCGGAGGCATTGGTGCTCACGACCTGCAATCGCGTAGAAGTTTACGGCGCGTCGGAGAAACGGGTATCAACCGATGAGATCGCGCGCTGCCTGGCGCGAGAGATCGAGAAGGACGCCCACCAGTGTGCACCAGCGTTCTACCGCTACGAAGGCGAAAAGTGCGTGCAGCATCTCTTTCGCGTCGCTTCAGGACTCGATTCGATGGTGGTGGGCGAGACTGAAATTCTCGGCCAGGCCAAGAAGGCATATGAATCGGCGCGCGCTTCCGGTGCAGCCGGGCCCTGGCTGCACCGCTTGTTTCAACGCGCCTTTCATGTCGCGAAGCAGGTTCGCACCCGCACTGAGATCACGCGAGGCTCCGTGTCGGTCGGGTCGGTGGCGGTCGATCTTGCGCGAAAAATTTTCGGCCAACTCAGCAAACGTAAAGTTCTGGTATTGGGGGCGGGTGAAACGAGCGAGCGCACGGCGCGGGCGCTCGTCTCACGCGGCGTGACCGATCTTCGGGTGAGCAATCGCTCCAGTGACCGTGCCAGGGAACTGGCAGGTCTCGTCGGCGGTCAGGCCATTCCATTTGATGATTGGCGGGACGAATGTCGCGAGATCGATATCTTGATTACGTCAACATCTTCCGAAGCGCCATTGCTGACCCCGGCAAATCTGGCGCCGATGCTGTGCGATCGTATCGATCGTCCGCTTTTCATCATCGACATCGCCGTGCCGCGCGATGTCGATCCGCGTGTAAATGAGATGGACGGCGTTTATCTTTACGACATCGATTCTTTGCAATCGGTCGCAGAACAATCGCTTGCGCTGCGACGGCAGCAAATCGCCGCCGCGGAAGCGATCATTGCCGAGCATGTCCCGGATTTTGTCGCCTCGATTTCGCGTGGATGGAATCGCGTCTCGCGAACAGCCGAACGTCCTTCGATCGCTGATAGTTCGCTACGCGCGTTAGAATTGTAGAATTGTACGGGACGCTGTCAGCTTCCCCTACAGAAACTATGAATCAGAAAATCGTCCTTGGCACGCGCGGCAGCGAGCTTGCGCGCGCCCAGGCCCGCTTGGTTGAGAAAGCAATTCAAACCGTGCGACCTGAACTGAGGATCGAGACAAAAATTGTCGCGACGAAAGGCGATAAGATGAAGGCTGTCGATCTTCGTGCGGGACGAAAAGGATTGTTCACGGCGGAAATCGAGCGAGCGCTTCTTGCCGGAGGTGTCGATGTTGCGGTGCATAGTGCGAAAGACCTGCCAAGTGAAACCAACCCCGGCGCGACAATTGCGGCGGTCCTTCCGCGCGCCTCCGCGGATGACGTGTTGGTGTCAAAACATTCGGGCGATCTGGCTGGCCTTCCGGATGGCGCGACAGTCGCCACCGGCAGTGTACGAAGGAAACACCAGTTGCTCTGGAAACGTGCGGATCTCAAGATTGTCGATCTTCGCGGCAACGTGCTGACGCGTTTGCGCAAGCTCGCGGCGAACGAGTGGGATGCGATTGTGCTTGCGCGTGCAGGGCTCGATCGGCTTGGTCGGTCGCCAGCGCTGAACGAAATCAACTTTGAAGACTCGCAATTCTTCCTTGAGGTCCTTCCGAGGGAAATATTCTTGCCCGCGGGCGGGCAGGGGATCATTGCTCTGCAAATTTGTGTTGGCGACGAAAGCGCAAAGGCGATCGTCGATCCAGTGAACGATCGCGAGACGTTGCTTTGTTTGCGCGCGGAGCGAGAATTTCTGCGTCTGTTGCACGGTGATTGCAATTCGCCAGTGGGCGTCCTGGCGAAGATCGATGACGGCAGGATGAAATTGCACGCGCAAGTTTTCGATCAAGGCTTGGCGGCGCCGCTGGAGGGCAAAGTGGAAGGCGAGCGCGCCGACAGCGAGCGTCTCGCTGCACAATTGTTGAGGCAGATCAATGAGATGTGAGAATCAATCACGATTACGGACATGAACACGAGCACGAAATCGAAAGGTAAAGTTTATCTCGTCGGAGCAGGTCCAGGCGATCTTGGCTTGGTGACGTTGCGGGCAAAGGAATGCATCGAAGGCGCAGATGCGATCGTTTACGATCATCTGGCTAATCCGGAGATGCTCAGTTGGGCGCGCGATGACTCGGAGATTATTTATGCCGGCAAGGAAGCGGGCGAACCCTCGCTAAGTCAGGAGGAAATTAACGCGTTGCTGATTGAGAAAGCCCGCGCGGGAAAGGATGTCGTCCGGTTAAAGGGCGGAGACCCGTTTGTGTTTGGTCGAGGCGCGGAGGAAGCAAAGGCAATCGTTGATGCGGGAATTGAATTTGAAATTGTGCCGGGAATCACCTCGGCTATCGCCGGCCCAGCCTATGCGGGAATTCCCGTGACGCATCGCGCCGAAAATTCGCATGTCACATTTTTTACCGGGCATGAATATCCAGCCAAGACAGAAAGCGCGATCGACTATGCTGCGCTGGCGAAACTTGGCGGCACCCAGGTGATGCTGATGGGCGTGGAACGCCTCGGAGCGGTTACGCGCGAAATGCTTAAGCAAGGGGTGCGCGAGGATTTGCCGGTGGCGCTGATTCGCTGGGCGACAACCGGACGGCAGGAAACGCTCACTGGAACTATTCAGGATATTGCCCAGCGAGCTACTGCTGGCGGCTTTAAAGCGCCGGCGGTGGCGGTCTTCGGAAACGTGGTCTCCCTGCGCGAAAACCTGAATTGGTACGAAAATCAGGCGCTCTCAGGGAAACGGATCGTGGTCACGCGAACACGAAAACAAGCAAGCGCATTGAGTAACAAGCTGCGTGCGCTCGGCGCTCAGGTTGTCGAATTGCCGACGATCCGAATCGAACCTCCAACCAATCTGCGCGAGTTCGCGAAATTGGTGCAGGACGCGCACATCTACGACTGGATCGTTTTCACAAGCGCAAATGGCGTGGAAGCGTTCTTTGAGATGTTTTTTAAACTATACAACGACGCCCGTGAGATCGGAGCCGCGCGGATTGCGGTCATTGGCCCGGCAACCGCGCAGCGTGTGAAAGACTTTCATTTGCATGTCGATCTTCAGCCGGAGGAATTCGTGGCGGAAGCTGTAGTAAAAGAGTTTCGGAAACAGGGCGGCATCGAAAATTTGCGGATTCTCGTGGTGCGCGCAGAAAAGGCGCGCGATGTGCTTCCCAAAGAACTCTCGGCTTTGGGAGCGATTGTGGATGAAGCTTTCGCCTATAGAACCGTTGCAGAGACGCGCGACACCGGGGCACGCCGGCAACTGCTCGAGGAGGGAGCAGATCTGATCACGTTCACCAGCTCGTCAACAGTTGAAAATTTTCTCGCTCTTGGGCTGCCGTGGCCGAAAGGAATGCAGGTCGCGAGCATCGGCCCGATCACGTCAAAAACTGCGCGCGATCACGGCTTGAAGGTCGACATCGAAGCGGGCCGGCACGACATCGACGGTTTGGTAGAGGCAATTCGGAACTTTTTTTCCGGGAAGAATGCTGAGAACAGCTAAATCGTTACAACGAGTAGCGCTTCCCCGAATTAACGTTTTAACTTTGTAACGTTGTAACTCTTTTACAACGTCTCTTACGCATTGAAGCGGAACTTTGTGCGGACGCGTTTGGCGTTGGCTTTCGCCTTGCGGCGGTGCTTTTGCGAAGGCGTCTCGAAGGCGCGCAAACGGCGAACCTCCTCGAGAATGCCCTCAGCGTCGAGCTTGTTTTTAAGCCGCTTCAATGCACGATCGACCGGTTCACCTTTACGAACGATCACTTCTGGCATCAATAATCACTCCTGTCCTCAGTTTTAGAATTGTCTCTCGGCTCTCTTGACCGGGCCGAGCCTACTCGGGCGAAGCCGCCTCGTCAACTTTCTCCGGAAAACCGCGCAGGAAGGACGGCTCAGCGTTCCGTCCCTACCGCTGGGCCAGAGGATTCGCTGCCGTGCTGGTTTTTTCGGTCACTTCCCGACGGAGCGAAACGGTGCTGCGTCCTCGCGCGCGGGTCCACCACAGCACAATAGGCGAAGCGATAAAGATCGAGGAATAGGTCCCGACAACAACGCCAATAATAATGGCAAGGGAAAAGTCGCGCAGCACTGGGCCGCCGAAGAGAAACAGGCAGAGAATCGGAATCAACGTCACCGTGCTGGTAAGAATCGTGCGACTCAGCGTCTGGTTAATACTTTCGTTCATGATTTGCTCGATCGAACCACGGCGTCCACTGGCCAGGCCTTCCCGGATTCGGTCGTAGACGACAATGGTGTCGTTAATCGAGTAGCCGGCAATCGTCAGGACGGCGCCGACCATGGTGAGAGTGAGCTCGCGGCCCAGCAGCGCGAACATACCCACGGTCATGAGGACATCGTGCAGGAGTGCGACAATCGCCCCCACCGCAAAGGAAAGCTCAAAGCGAAACGTTACGAAGATTAAAATTCCCAGGATGCCGAGACCGAGCGCTATTAGCGAGTTCTTCGCTAGCTCACCACCCACGAGCGCGCCCACCCGCTCTGAGCCTTCCACTTTAAAACCAACATTCGGCATCGTCTGTATGATCTGTTTTTCCGCCTTGTCACTTGTATTCAGCGGAGTGCGTATGGTGATGTAACTTTTGCCGCCCTGCGCCGACTCCTGAATCGACGCGTCGGCGAAGCCAATCGGCTTTAGTGCGTCACGGACTTGTCCGACGTCGATCTTGTTCGGCGCACTCATCGTTATCAGATCGCCGCCGCGGAAATCGACACCGAAATTTCTCTCTCCCCGAATGTAAAAGGCGGTCGCGCCGGCCAGGAGCAGCGCGAGCGAACACATGCAGGCAAGAAAACCTTTACCGAGGAAATCGATGTGCTTCGACGAAATCAAATGCAACATCGAGATGCGCTTCAGTCGCTCGGTATCGACGAACCAACCGAGGAAATTCCGGCCAACGATGAGGGCCGTGAACAACGAGGCCAGGATGCCAAGCGTAAGCGAGATAGCGAAACCTTTCACCGGGCCGCTCGCCTGCCAAAAGAGAATCGCCGCCGTGATCAGCGTCGTCACGTTGGCGTCGAAGATGGAGCTAAAAGCTTTCTCGTAAGCTGCTTTGACCGCGACCTTGAGCGATTTTCCCAGAGCCATTTCTTCGCGCAATCGCTCGTAAATAAGCACGTTCGCGTCCACGGAGAGGCCAATCGTCAAGATGATGCCGGCGATCCCAGGCAGCGTGAGGACGAATCGGAACATGGTGAGTGCTCCGATCAACAGAATGAGGTTGATGATGAGCGCGAGATTCGCGACGAGCCCGGGAATTTTGTAATAAATCGCGACGCAGACGAGAGTGATGGCTAGCCCAAGCAGACCGGCAAGAATGCTCGACCGGATTGAGTCCATCCCAAGCGTAGGCGAAACACTGCGCTCTTCTTCGATGCTCACCGGCGTCTGTAAGGGGTTCTCCAGCACGCTCGCCAGCCCACGCGCTTCCTCCTCGCCCATGCCCCCGCCGCTGATTACTGCATCGCCACCGTAAATGGCTGTCTTGATAACGGGCGCTGACTGAATCACTCCGTCAAGCACAATTGCAAATCGGTGATTCACGTTGGCTTCAGTGATTTGGCCGAATTTCTTGGTGCCTTCACCGTCGAATTTCAACTGCACTTCCCACCCTTCATTGCCATATCTGGGGGCAGCCTGCGTTACATGATCGCCGCCGAGATCTGCTTTCTTTTTCACCAGCAGGCGCTCTTCTCTCGCCGGCTCATTTCCCTCTTTACGCAGTTTGTAAGTTTCGATGCGGTAATCGGGCGGAATCACGTCTTTTCCTTCGTCGATCGCTTTTAAGCGTTGACCGTTGTCCGGATAAACCAGACGAAATTCCAATTTGGCCACACGTGAGAGTTGATCGCGCGCCTCTTGAATTTTTGCGGTATCGAGTCCCGGGATTTGGACAAGAATGCGATCATTCCCAACTGGACTGATAATCGGTTCGCTGGCGCCAAAATAATCGACCCGTTTGCGAATGACTTCGACAGCCTGGCCGAGCATGCCTTTGGTCACGTCCTTATCCCCTTTCAAGCGAATGAGGAAGGACGTGCCGCCCTGAATATCGAGGCCGAGCGCGATCTTTTTCTGTGGCGGCCAGATCGTGATGATGCTGAAGATGACAAGCATCAGCATCAGCGTGGTAGCCAACAGGCGTTTCCGCGGCCCTTGATCAGTGGCGAAGTACCACCCGAAGAGGACTAGCATGACGAGCCCAACAAAAAATGTAAGCGCAGGAGTCATTCCGATTTAACGATTTAACTTTCCTTCAGCACATTTGTAATGGCTGATTTCTCCATCTCGATCTTTACGTTGTCGGCCACTTTCACGAGCACGGTGTTCTCTTTCACGTTCGAAATTAAGCCGTGAATGCCGGCGTTGGTCACGACTCGGTCGCCGGTTTTTAAACTTGCGATTAACTTCTGTTGCTGGTTCTGCCGCTTTTTCTGCGGCCGGATCATCACAAAGTACATGATGACGAAAATGAAAATCAGCGGCACAAAAAATGAGCCGATGCCGCCGCCTGGGACTGATTGAGGCGCGGCGCTTTGAGCCTGAGCGAGAATCGTCTGGAGCATGTTAAGAAATTGGCGAGCGCACCTTAAACGCGAAAGCGCGCGCTGCAATCGTTCTTTCGCATCGCTCGTATTATTATCAGCGTCGACGTCAGCGGCCGGAAACGGGTTTAAGCCGGAAAATTCAAACCTGGTTTGACTTGATGAAAAATCGGCCCGGCGTGCTAATCTCTTTGCCGACGATGGGAGTATAGCTCAGTTGGTAGCGCGTCTCGTTCGCAATGAGTCTCCCAGATCAGATTGCCTAGCCTGTTGACGCAGAATCTTTGCGCTCACTAGACTGTGCCGCCTCGACAATGAATCACTGGGCGTTCCTGAGGTACAGTCACAGGATAATCTCGAGACGCGCCACGATGGAAGCAGCGGGCATATTCGCTGGGCCGAGTGGTTACACGACACTTTGGAAGCCTATGCGGGCCCGCCGAGTTTCGCACGCGGCAAACGCGCACCAGTGAAACGATGCCGGAGCGGTTCTATCCTGTTTTTCAGGATGAAAAAGAAGCCATAGCTCTCTACTTTTCCCCGAGCGCGCCTAGGGGTCGTCGGCTAGCCATGGGTGCGACGCCAGTAGACGGTCGGGTCAGCTTTATACCTTTAATACTCGTTTTCTCAGCGACCCCTAAATCGCCCTACCGCGAAATGATCGCCCGCGGCAAGACGATCACGGCGAGCGATCGAAACGTGCAATTGGTAGGCTAGAGGGAATGCTATTCACATACACCGGACTTTATCCATCGTGCAGAGACTTTAACCACGACAGCTGTGGCATCCAAGAATCGTGAACCCGCGCGGTTGGTCTGACTCTCTATTACAACTTCAAAGCTACTGTGTTTTGGGAACGCACCAAGCTGTAGATTCGAAAGGAGCCATAGCTCTTGGCCAGTTGGGTAGTCCCGACGAAGTCACAGGAAAACTCTTGAGCGTCCTCGGCGGCGGCAAGCGCAGCGAACTCTTCACTGGCAAAAACCTCGCCCGCGTGAGCCACTGGCTCGATCCGGGCAGCACGGACGACATGAGCGCCAGTAAATGTCATCTGTCTGCTTACTGGATCAAATGTTACAAATATCGGTCCGGCGTGGACCGCTATTCTAATGCTTAGCTCTGGTGGTAGACCAAGGTCAGCCCAATTCGTTGTTTTGACCAGATCGCGAAGCTCAAGCGCAAAACGGCCGGCATGCTCCACGCGATTAAACACAAAGAAAAAAGCGTCGCCCCACGTGTTCACATTCGTGGGAGCGAGGGCGCTCTCCGCGACCAAGCGTGATATTCGTTGCGAAAATTGACCTATGAACTTCGGCAGATCCTTTTCTGTTAGCTGGGCGTAACTGGTCACATCGGCAAATAGGATGGCCTTGATTTCCTGCCGGCTAGTTGCGCGCATCCACTTTTCCAAATCATCGTCAATATCCTGTCCAAAATCGCTCACGCGTTTAGTTCGAGAGGTTCTTGGGGGCACTCGAAAATGCATTGGAATAATCTTCACGGGCACGTGGTGAGCGCGCCAGTAACGGACAAATGAGCCTGTACCGCCCGGTTCGCCCGGGAGACCGTCCCAAGCAGCAAGCGGGACGAGTTCGAGATCTAAGGATCGCGCATAGAGACGCGCCAAACCGACCATGACCGAGTTGCAGTAATCGAAGCCGATTGCACTGCCAGGGACGTGTAACTGGCCCAAAACCCGCACCGACGCCGCTCGACGAAGGACGTCCTCAAAGCGCGCAATCCAATTATCATCTTTGGTGATGGCTACGCTTGTCTGGATGAACTCCTCTTTTGGCCACGGCAGAACGACATGCACATTCGCACCGCGATCCAGCATCGCTTCAAGAAAAATGATATCCGATCCGCACGCGGCGCTGGAAAAGCCAATTCCGGCGCCGATCGATTCGAGCTGTTTGTTAATGGCTAACCGAATCGAGCGCTCCTTACTAGCTGGAAAGCGCGGAACGCTACGACCAGCGGTATCCAGCATATGGCCAGAAAAGACAACGAGTTTAGGAATCGGGAAACAAGTATCAAACACATGGGAATTGCGATAAAGATGCTTGGACAGCAGGCGCGCTTGTCGGCGAGTCGAAGAAAGCTCCCGTAAACTAAGGTCTGGCGTCGCAGCCGCGCTTCGATACGCTTTTTTGGCATCTGCGCGTCTCCTGAGAATGACCAGAGCCTCTGCCAGGGTAACTCTTAGCCAATAGATCTCATTGGGATCAGGCGCAGCTAGTTTACGCTTACAGATCTCGAGCACTTCGCCGGCTAAGCGATGCGCTGTCGTGTGGTCGTGTCGCAGCAGCGCGAGGCTTGCAGCGTTGATCCCAGGGTAATAATCGGGTGGGTCGATCTCAAAAGCCCGCTTGTACCATTCAAATGCTGAATTGAGTGCCGCTGCGTTGGACGTATCGGTACACCATTGATCTTTATAAGTTCGTGCAAGAAGAGCCAGGGTTTCACGGTTTGTCGGATCCTTATTGACAAGCGTCATTAGGATAGCCTGCGCCCGCGCGGTGGAACCCAGTTGGGCAAGAGCGAGCGCCATCTGCTGCTGCATCCACGGATCGGCACTTTGACGTTCCTCGACCGTTTCGCGTGCAGCATCATACGCGACCAGGAAATCGCCTTCCCGAATTGCGCGTTTAACGAATGCGCGGGTCCTCGCTGCGTCTTGGATCCAGTCGAACCGGCGTTGCCAAAGCTCTTGCAGCGAGGTTGCCCCGTTGATCCAGCCAGGATCTTCGGTCGCCTCAGGCATTTTTTGTCCTCAAGGGTCAATAACAGTGGCTAAAATCCAGGAATCGAACTGAGCCAGCAGCCCAACTCGACGGCTTTTTACCAGTAAGCTATCCCTCTTGCCAAGACCAGATTTAAACCAACTCCGATTCCCGAATCGCTCCAGACCATGAGGAGTTCCCACGGAAGCAGCTGGCTCGTAGAATGTTGCTATCGATCGCCTGCGAGCCAAACAGGAAAATCTACGCTGGGCAAATAAAGCTTGGCGCCGAACTTGAAAACTAGGTAGTATGCGTAGCGATTCCACCCTATTGAAGGCAGATAATACGTATTCCGGTCGCCGTTCGCCACCTGCTGAGGCAAGAGACGATTTTGTGCTGGAGCCGCCGGACAAAGTGAAGGACCGCGCTAAAGACCGCGGAATTTCGGATCGCAGCCCGGATTTACCATTCATCAAGCAAGTATTGGATAGCGACGAAAGCGCTACACGTGCCTTGCGAGCTCGTTATAGCGCTCAACTTAAAG
>VBQC01000083.1 GCA_005887825.1 Verrucomicrobiota bacterium
TTAGAAACTCTGATTCTCCTGATGGGACATAGCATATGAGCTACGAGCATGGCGAGGCGTCTCAAAGATTAATGGGAAGCCACTGGACCGATTTTCGTCCAATACTGAAGAATCCGTCTGCTTCCCGGAGGGGACTTAAACTCTGTTGGCCGCGGGCCACCGGGCGGACCCCAGCAGGCACGTTTATGGTTAGCATCCAGAATCTCGTATATGCCGCGCGTCAGATGACCGGCGTTCGGGCCACCTTCGGCAATCGAGTCCACTTGCTTGGGTTTCGTATCCGGATTGACGGTGAAGCTACCGGCTGGATGGGTGCCGACTCCGCTGGCCTTAGGAAATCGGAACGTATTGCGATCGGTGATCAGGATTGTATTTCGCAATACATTTGCGGGCACAGGACGGCCATTCACTACCGCGCGAGTCAACTGCCAGGTTCCGGATAGCCGTTCGTAATCTCTCTGAGCGGCCGCAGATTGCGCGGTTGCGCCGCCGAGTTTGCTGTTCGCGCAGCTGGCGGTAATTGCTGCCACGATGCCAATAGCCAGAACCAGCATTGCTTTGATCATGTATGCTTTTTGCATTGAAAATCGCCGCTTGTCGAGTCGAGCGCAATTGCGATCCAAACGGCAAGCAATTCGCTGTATCTTGTCACGAAGCCCTGTGCGAATAAACTGATCGGTGCAAAGTCGCGCAGAGGGCAACCCAATCGGTGCGAAGCCGCCTGCAAGCTTTACGCGGCAAAGCCGATGGATCATTGCGCCGCCCGAGGAGCTGAATCGCGGGCCGATTTCGTGGGCTGAAATTTGCGGATCAGCCTGCATCGCACGGCTGCTAATGCGCAAAGGCTTCGCGAATGCAGAGGAAGTGGAAACGTTTTTGCGACCGCGTCTTAGCTCGTTGAGCGATCCCTTCTTGCTTCCAAACATGCAAACTGCGGTGGATCGGATCCTCGCCGGATTGGACCGGAAGGAACGCGTCGTTCTTTTCGGCGATTACGATGTCGATGGAGTAACGTCACTTGGGTTATTAGCGGAAATGTTGCGCGCCTATGGTGCCGACCCGGAATTGTTTTTGCCTCTGCGAATCGAAGAAGGGTATGGCTTGAGCGGCGAAAGTATTGACCGCTGTCTGGAGAAATGCCGGCCGCAACTCTTGATTGCGGTCGATTGCGGCACCTCATCCCTGGATGAGATTATCGATCTCAACCGGCGCGGTGTGGACGTGGTTGTGCTGGATCATCACGAACCAAAATCGGCGTTGCCCGAATGCGTGGCGATCGTAAATCCGAAAATCGATCCCGAGTCGCCGTTTCATTATCTGTGCAGCGTCGGAATCGTATTCAAACTTTGTCATGCGCTGCTCAAGACGCGTCGGGTCAGCTTCGATCTCAAATCGAAGCTTGATCTCGTGGCACTGGGCACAGTGGCCGACATCGTTCCGCTGCAGAGCGAGAACCGGACCTTTGTCCACCGTGGCGCGCTTGAAATTGCGAGATCGACGCGACCGGGTCTGAAAAGATTAATCGATGTGAGCGGAGTGGGGCCGCCGATTTTAACGGAGCACATTGGCTTCCGGCTCGGTCCCCGGCTCAATGCATCCGGCCGCCTGAGTAATGCACAAAGATCGCTGCAACTTCTGCTAACACAGGACGAAGCCGAGGCTGTGTCGCTCGCCGAGTTGCTTGACAAACAGAACCGCGAGCGACAGGAAGTCGAAAAGGAAATTTTCCTCGCCGCAGACGAGCAAATCGCCCGAGAGTTCGATCCGATGCGCGATGCAGCAATCGTCGTAAGTGCGCGAGGATGGCATCCGGGCGTGCTGGGAATTGTCGCCTCGCGAATTTCGCGCAAATACCATCGGCCAGCGATCGTGATCGGGTTCGAGGAAAACGGTGTTGGAAAAGGAAGCGGCCGCAGTATCGAAGGTTTGAATTTGGTCGAAGCGTTGAACCGTTGCAGCGGCAGTTTGGGAAAGTATGGCGGGCACGAGATGGCGGCAGGCCTAACGATTCTCGAAAAAGATATCGATCCTTTCTCGGAGGCGTTTCGTTGCGTGGCACGTGGGCTCTTGTCGGATGAAGCTCTGCAGCCTTGTTTGCGCCTTGATCACGAACTGATGTTTTCCGACCTCAATGGTGATTTCCTTCAGTGGCACGAGATGCTTCAACCATTCGGCAATGGAAATCCCGCGCCGCTTTTTTTTGCGCGTGAAGTGCAAACCGTTGCACCGCCGCGGCTCGTGAATGACAAGCATCTGATTTTGCGTCTTCGCCAGCACAACTATCATCGACGCGCGATTTACTTCGACGCGGCAGGCGTGAAGCTGCCGCCTGCGCCGTGGGACATCGCGTTTCGCATTCGAGCAGAAAAATACGAAGGCGAAACCATTCTGGGCATGCAGATTCAGGCGTTGCGACAGGCCGAATGCCCGCTTGTGGATCAATGATCAGTGAACGGTGAACAGCATGAAGTCGTCTAGCCGATTACCGATCACAGATCACCGATCACCACCTTCTTCTCAATCGCTTCCCGAGAGGATCTTGCGGTCGCTCAGTGAACTCGATTGGATCCCGCGGCCGCGTTTGCTTGCGCTGCAACGGCTGGGCATCGAGACAGTGGAAAATTTGCTCACGCATTTTCCTCGTCGTCACGAAGATCGACATGAGTTTCCGCATTTTCCACGCGAGGAAAGCGACGTCCCGATTTGTCTTTGTGGCGAGGTCGTCAAAACGTCAATACGGAGATTTGGCGGATGGAAAAAAATCTTTGAAGCAACGCTGGAGGAGTCGAGCCCGAACGCGTTAAGCGAACCGCTGGTGTGCCGCTGGTTCAACTTGCATTACGTGCAGAAAATGATCGCGACTGGACAGCGCATCGTCGTGTTTGGCAAACCTCGTTTGCGTGGCAAGAGGATCTGCATGGATCACCCGGAGTTTGAAGTAATCGAGAATGACGAGGAGATTTCAATCCATTTTCGGCGCATCACGCCGATTTATCCCGCTACGGAAGGTCTTTCGCAGCGCGTGTTGCGCAGCATTATTTACCAGCTACTGAATGCAACTTCCGATGAGCCGCTGGAAACCTTGGCCCCGAGCGATCTTGTTCGGGCGGAAAGACGTCATGCCGTTCGTGCAATTCATTTTCCAGAAAGCTGGGAAGCGAGCGACGCCGCCCGCGAGCATTTGGTTCTTTCCGAATTCTTTGCGATGCAAATGCTGATCGCATCGCGACGCTCCGAGGCATCGATCCGCGCTGGCCGGGCGCACTGCGGAACTGGCGCGCTGCTCGACAAATTTCTGAATGCGTTACCGTTCGAGTTGACTGGCGCGCAGTCGAAAGTAGTTGCGGAAATCAGGCGCGATCTCGCGGCGCGTCATCGTATGAACCGTTTGCTTCAGGGCGATGTGGGATCCGGTAAAACGGTCGTCGCGATTGCGGCGATGCTTCTTGCGATCGAAGCGGGATATCAGGCCGCCTTCATGGCACCGACGCAAATTCTGGCTGAACAACATTATGCAGTGTTGCGGCGCTGGCTCGAACCGCTCGGTGTCCGCATGGCTCTGCGCACGGCAGCGCGCCAGGAGGACAACGCGCCGTTACCGCTCTTTACGCAAAGCGAAACAACTCTGGGGAGCACAGGCTGCCAGCCTGTTGTGTCCGGCAGCTTGCCGGACACCTGGGCGCTCGTTAACGAAACGGAGGGGAAATCTCCATCGGGAATAACGGAACCTCCGCAGCAGGGTGCTGCGGAGGACAGGCCAGCAGCCGGTGCTCGCCAGAAACCTGGTGTCGCCGAAACCGTTTATCACCGCCGCAACATTCCGCATTTCGAGCGTCCATGGGCGAAATACGCAATCACGTTCGCGACACGGAATCATCGGCAATTATCTAAGGAAGGGCGTGATATCGTGTTGGAGTCGTTATTGCGATGGAAAACCCGCCGATACGAATTATACGCGGCCTGTGTCATGCCGGACCACGTCCATCTTCTCATCGAGCCAATGATCGAGCGTCAAGATAGCGGTAACAAACCGGTATTTTTCTCCCTTTCCAAGATCCTGCACAGCATCAAGTCGTTTACCGCGAATCGAATCAATAAGATCGAGAACAGGAGCGATCCTGTTTGGGAAACAGAATCATTTGATCGTCTGATCCGATCGGAGAGCGATTTGCAGGAAAAATTTAAATACATCACACGTAATCCTTGGGATGCTCGCATAGCGAAAGAAGGTGAAGATTATCGGTGGGTTTGGTATCCCGGGAGCTACAAATCTGAGGGGTTCGCGGCAAGCTGCCGCGAACAACAGGCTGGCAGCCTGTGCTCCCCGGACCACACGCTCTCGCCTCGTGAACCACAAGTCATTGTCGGCACGCATGCGCTTCTTTACGACACGTTTTCATTCTCAAATCTTGGTCTCGTTGTAATTGATGAGCAGCACAAGTTCGGTGTCGCTCAGCGGGCCCGATTGACGGCGCGCGAACCAGCACCTGACGTGCTGGTGATGACAGCTACACCGATCCCGCGCACGCTGACCATGACTGTTTACGGCGACCTGGATGTTTCGGTTATCGATGAGATGCCGCGCAACCGGGGGAAAATAGTCACCGCCGTGCGCGATCAGTCGAAACTTGGCGAGGTTCTCAGCTTTTTGCGAACACAATTGGAAGCGGGCCGGCAACTCTATGTAATTTATCCGCTGATCGATGAGAGTGAGAAATTGGACGTGAAAGCAGC
>VBQC01000084.1:0-6877 GCA_005887825.1 Verrucomicrobiota bacterium
GGACTTGCCGTCACATTCTTCACGCTGTTGTTTGGCTTCACCTCGGTGCCGGCAAACTCCGTTGGGGTGAAGACACGCTTTGGCGCTTACCACGATATCGTGAACCCCGGACTCGCCTACGCCATTCCGTACATCGATGAGATTTACATCGTCCCGACGCAGCGATTGTTGAAGCTCGAATTCGGTTTCACCTCGCCGAATGCGACTAACATCTTCCAAGGAGACGTGGAACCGGCGGAAACCGAGACGATGATCACGGGCGATCTCAACACCGCGCTCGTGCCGTGGGTCGTGCAGTACCGCGTTACCGATCCGAAAATGTATCTCTTCGGCGCCCGCGAGCCCGAGAAAACGTTGCGCGATCTTTCCGAAAGCGTGATGCGCGAGGTGATCGGCGACCGCACCGTGGACGAAGTGCTTACGATCGGGCGACACGATATTGAGACATCGACTTTGAAGCGTCTGGCCGACCTGTGCTCGCAGTACGGCCTGGGAATTCAGATCCAACAAGTGCAACTGGCGACCGTGCGTCCACGACCGGTCGTGCAGGCGGCATTCAACTAGGTCAATCAGGCGCAACAGGAAAAGCAGACCGCGATTAACCAGGCCTGGGCGGTCTATAATGATGCCGTTCCGAACGCGCGCGGCAAGGCGAAGGAACGCGAGAAGCAAGCCGAAGCGTACGCGTTCCACCGCGTAAACGAAGCGAAGGGCGAAGCCCAGAAATTCTCACTGCTGCTCGCCGAGTACCGCAAAGCAGCCGAGGTGACGCGTCGCCGTCTTTATCTCGAAGCGATGCAAGCGATTCTGCCTGGCTTGCAAAAGAAAATCATCATCGATGACAGCTTGAAAAGCATTCTCCAGACATTACCGCTGCTGCCAACGGAGCAGCCCAAGACGTCGCCATGAACGTGATCGATGTGACTCCACGACCCGCGGCCATCTCAACCGTTGTGCGGTTTCTGCAGAGCCCGCTGATGTCGATCCTGGGCGTTCTTTTCATTTTGACCGCACTCAAATGGGGCACCCTGCTCTTCGTTGTCCATCAATACGAAACGGTCATCATCACGCGTTTCGGCAAAATCGTTCGCACCATTACGGCTCCCGGATTGAAGATAAAACTGCCGTAATCGACAAAATGCAGCGTTTCGACAAGCGCATCCTCGCCTGGGACGGTCCGCCCACTGAATGTCCCACCAAAGACAAGCTCTATATCATTGTCGATTGTTTCGCCCGGTGGCGTATCAGCGATCCATTCCTTTACTACAATCGGCTCAACGACGAGCGCAGCGCGCTCTCGCGCCTGGATGACATTCTGATCAGCGAAACGCGCACCGCCGTCGCCACGCACGATCTCGTGGAGATCATTCGGGTGACCAAAGCGCGAAAACCGTTGCGCGACGAGGAGCTGGAGAAAAGTGGCACGGTTCTGCCCAGCTCTATTCCTGATATCGAGTTTGGCCGCGGCGAAATCGAGAAACAGATCACCGAACGCACGCGGCAAAAGATCGCCGATTTCGGAATCGAATTGCTCGATGAACGTTTCAAGCGCAGCAAATACAATCCGGCGGTCGCGGAGAAAATCATCGAACGCATGTCGAGCGAGCGGCATCAGATCGCCGCGCGATTCCGTTCCGAAGGCCGTGGCGAAGCCGCGAACATCAGCGGCCAAAAAGAAAGCGACATTGCGGCGATCAGTTCTACTGCCACCAAAAATGCGCTCGAGATCGAAGGCAAAGCCGATGCCGAAGCGGCTTCCATTTATGCCGCAGCGTTCAATCCTCCCGACGCGCAGGAACTTTATTCCTTCCTCCGCAGCCTCGACGTCATGCGCGCTGGATTTGAAAAGGATACCACGGCCGTGATTTCTACGAATAGCGAACTCGGTCGATTGCTTAAAACCATGGCTCCAACCAGTGCAGCGCCAAAGCCAACAGGGCCGTAGCGAATTTGGCCATTCTGGGTCTGCGGATCACGGGTTGCCCGGATTCATTTTGATTCAGGCGGGTTCGCGAGAAATGCCAAGATACGCGTTTCGTATTCGTGCGGCGCGGCCCGGTGAAGATCGACATGTCCAGCGTCCGGGACGAACCAGACTTGCCTGGGAGATCTGGCGCGCTCGAACAAAATTTGCGTGTCGGCCCGTCTGGTGTTGCGATCTTTCTCGCCGCTCATGATAAGGACTGGGCAATCCACCGCCGCAATGTGATCGATCGGATGCAATTGCGAAGGTGAAACGCCAATCCGCCGATGCAATTGCATCAAAAAGAGGGGCGCGAACACCCGGCCGATTGGCCCGAGATAATTTTCCATCCGATTGCGCGTTGCGATTTCGATTGTCGGATAGACCGACTCAAGAATGAGCGCATTAACTTTTAACGGCGGCGTCGCGAGCAGCGCAGCCACCCCGCCTAACGAACTGCCGATTATTGCAACGCGAGCCGATGGATCGACATGATGAATGAAATCGACGGCGGCAAGCGCATCGCGACTCTCTTTCCAACCAAACGTGATGTGATCGCCTTTCGTTTCGCCAGTCGCCTGAAAATCAATCAGCAAGACTGAATAACCCGCGCGCCGCAAAAATCGCGCGCGATCCACGTTGCTCAATCGGTTCGCGCGGATTCCTGGCAAAAGAAGGACAACGCCGCGGCTGTTTACGGTCGGACACCACCAGCCTTTTACGATGGCACCTGAGTCGCTTTTGAATTCGACTGTCTCAGCGCCCAGATCCGAGGGAGCTTTTCCCACGCTTATCTGAACTGGGGCAGCCAGCACCCATCCAATCGCGAACGGCACCGCGATGCCGATCATCAAAAGAATTGCAGCGAGCGCGAACAGCCATTCTTTATTCACATGAGACTTTGGACGATTGGCCATTCTACGCGCAAGATCGACCAGTTCACTTCGTTGCTTGAGGAGAATGAGATCAAGTTGGTTGTTGATGTCCGCGGTTTGCCGGGTTCGAAACGCTATCCGCAGTTCAATAAGGAGGCGCTCGCGCAATCGTTACGCGAGCACGGAGTACGCTATGAACATCTTCCGGAGCTTGGTGGGCGACGAAAACCCAGGCCCGACTCACATAATACGGCGTGGCGAAATGCTTCCTTTCGCGGTTATGCCGATTGGATGGAAACGGAAGAATTTCGAAAAGGCATCGAGCGTCTTGTCGATCTTACGAGCGAAGTGGGACCGGCGGCGATTATGTGCGCGGAAGCGGTTTGGTGGCGCTGTCATCGCGCGCTGATTTCCGATTATCTGAAAGTGCGCGGCATCGAGGTGACGCATATTATTGATGCAAATAAGACCGAGCCGCACCCGTACACATCTGCGGCGCGCATAGTCGACGGCGCACTGAGTTACACGAACGACAGAGATGCTTTAATCTAACGCGAATCGGATGCGGTTGATCCATCCCTGGCTAAACGCCGGCGAGGTTCGCGCCATGTGCGGTGTGCAATGTAAGCCGGCACCGGCGGCGAGAGTTTCTCGCGCTCCATCATTCGCTCGGCCAGCCAGTGAAACCACTCCGAGAATGTGTCTCGGTTTAGCGCGCGACGCCATTCCTCGGAATAGACCCGCAGCTTTTGCCAAGAAAGGAGGATCGGACCGCTAAAAAAATCATCCACCAGATCAAGCGTGACCTCGCTTCGAAACACCAACACGCCGAGGCTTTCCCAAGTCAGCGAGACCAGATAGACCGCGTCTTCACCGTCAGGTCCAAGCACTTCGCGTATTTTCTGTGTGTTCGCCCCATCCGGCAAAGACAGCACGCGGCGGAGTGCACTAGTAAAAGCTGGGCTTTGGAATGATCTCACTAGCTCGAGCATCGCTTCTCTTCGTCTCCGTTGGCGGTAATAACTGATTTGGGCGGCGGCAAAGATGACCCCGGCCGTTACCGCGATGGCGTTGATTAGATTGGCAATAGTTGAAAGATCCATTTCAACGCGGATCGGTCACGCGGCCAAGGAATAGACAGACGCTGGTGGGAACGTGCTGGATTGCGTAGATGAATGGCCGATCGATTTTCACTTCGACTGGGGGCGGGCGTTGTATTAGAGCGGTCCCAGCCATCATCGCCACGGCCGTGGCAGCGGCTGCTTCCGTTCCTTTTTCATCTACGGCGATAAAGGTCTTGTGAAAGACCTGCGAGATGTAGAGGTAATCGTTCGGTTTCCGCGGCGCCATCCGGTCGAAATTCGCGCTGCCGGCTGGTTTGTTGAAGGCGGTTTTCATCCCGAGTACCTCGAGCTTTTCTGCTAATACTATCGTCGGCGGCTCGATTTTGAATTTTGGCATGTGAAGATCGACTTCGCGCGTTTCGAGCTTTGCGCATTTCGCCAGCATCTGGCTGGTCAGTTGCGATTCGAGGGCCCGCAGACCGTTTACGTCGTCTGGGAGAAGAACGATGAATTGGAGATCATAGCCTGCGTAAGGGAGGCTGACGGCGGTATATCCTTCACCCTTCGCATAACCGAAGTGCTTATCTCGTTTCTGCATCATCGAAACATCGACAGGCGCGCTTCCATGAACGCGGAACGGTTCCGGCCGGGTTGCCTTTTCGGAAAATGGATCAACCCACGGCGCCTTGAGATAAAGTGCGTTCGCCAGGACGAGCCGGGTTGTCTCGTCCAGCGCACCCGAAGGAATCAAGTCGCGAATCCGGTCGCGAGTTTGATCGGCGACCCATTTATTGATGTGCTGCGTGGCTCGGGACGAATCGTGGACGAAATCGAGAAGCTCAAACGCCGCACCGAAGTTTTGTTTCACAAGCGCCAGAAACGACTCGCGAAAGTCGTATCCTTTTTGCGCAAAGAGCCGGTTGGCGACGCTGAGTGTAATCGGTTCGCTGGGACCGCCGAATCTTTTGGATTCTTTTACGAGTTCGGCCGTCTTCACGCTCATCTCTTCCAGCGAATGCTGGAGCGACGCGAACGAGGCGGACACTGCGCTCGCGTCGCTTGGAAAATGCAAAACCCGCGCCATTTCTGTGCGCGTTTCGCCGTCCGCGCCTGCGAACGTCATGGCCAGCGCGCTTTCGATTGAATAAGGTGAAACGCAAAGATTCTCGTTGCCTGTAGCAAGCTGACGATGAAGATCGACAGCGAGTTTGTTGGTGGCAGTGGCTGCCAGATCGTAGCCCGTTGCGCCATTGGACATGGTCGCAATTAACGCGCCAAATACCTGCAAGATCAAAAACCGTTTCATCCGAACCATGAAACACTGGAATTGCGAACGTTGCGACGCGAAAAGATTGAAAGAATCATCGCTCGTGCTGTGGTACTCCTGTCATCTCGACCGAAGCGGAGAGATCTCTTACTGTTCTCCGCCAATCGCGGCTCATCGGATAACATTGAGAGATTCCTCGCGACCTTCGCATAAAGCTACGGCGTGGCAGGCGACGGAGCCTGTCCTAAGCGAAGTCGAAGGGCTCGGAATGACAAAGTCGAAGCATCATCGTAGAGATGGCCCAGCGTGATGTACTGCTCTAACGGTTAACTCCAATGGTGTCGCAACCAGCCAAACTTCCGCGAAAACCGAACTTGATCGTTTTTTTGCCGGACCAGCAAAGAGCGGATACCATCGCTTGCTATGGAGGCGCAAAAGTTCACGCGCCTAACCTGAACAAACTTGCTTCTGAGTCGGTGGTTTTCGAGCGAGCCTACGTGACTCATCCGGTCTGCACTCCTTCACGCTCCTCGCTCATGACCGGAACGTGGCCGCATATTAACGGATGCACGAGAAACAGCGTGCCACTCGATCGACGGTTTCGCGTCTTCCCAGAGCTGATGGAGGACAAAGACCATCGCACCGCATACATGGGTAAATGGCACCTCGGCGAGGAAGGACCTGCAGGACGCGGATTTCATCAATGGATTTCCACTGAGGACCACGGTGACTACACAAATTTCCTCATTTCAACTGGTGTCACGCCTGACAAACAAGACGGACGATTCTCGGAATTGGTTATCAGCAACCTGCCGCTCGAACTATCGAGGCCGAAATTTCTTGAAAAGCACGCGTGCGAGTTCATCGAAAAACATACTCGCGATCCTTTCATTCTCGTTGTTGCTTTTGTCGAACCTCACTCGCCCTACAACGGTCCCCTTAACGACGAACATCCGCTCAGCGAGATCGATCTCGATCCTAAGGCCATGGTTCCCGAGAGCGAAAACATTCCGCTTCGCTATCGGCTTATGCGGGAATGGCAGCAGGCGGAAGCGGTTCTTGATCGGCAGCGTCTGCCCCGTCAGTTTTTCTTTGGCGTCACGTCCGACGAATATCGCAGCATCAAACAGCGCTATCTGGGATTAGTCACCCTGGTCGATCAAAGCATCGGCGCCATTCTTGGCTGCCTGGAGCAATTTGGCTTAAGTGACAACACAACCGTCGTGCACACGAGCGACCATGGCGACAGCTTGGGCGCGCATCATCTGTTCGGCAAAGAAGTAATGTTCGAAGAAGCCGCACGGGTTCCCCTCTTGGTCCGGCTGCCCGGTCACAAACGCACCAAAATCGTTCCGCAACCGGTGAGTCACATCGACTTTGTCCCGACATTGCTCGATCTTCTCGGCCAGCCAAAGGACCTCCAGTGCGCGGGCAAAAGTCTGCTTCCCTTAATCCGCGAAGACACGACTGCAACTGCTCCGGAAAATATTTTCATGGAGTGGGCTCCAAATCGAACGAAAGTTAGGAAAGGAACGTCACTGGCTCCACGACGCCTGATCAAGCGCGCTGTCGATGAATCTACTCGCGCTTTAGTTTCTCCGGACGGCTGGAAGCTTTGTCTGCGCGACAAAGATTTGAATGAACTGTACAACTTGAAGGATGATCCATGGGAGACGCGCAACGTTTATTCGGACCGACAATATGCTTC
>VBQC01000084.1:6966-7661 GCA_005887825.1 Verrucomicrobiota bacterium
GCAAAAAGCCGCCAGGCTGTGAAGCGTGACGGCTTTTGGGACTGCGTCTGTTTGCGTAGTCGGCTTATGCAGCGAATTGAACTATGAGCGAATCAGCGCGGACACCGGACGCCGTCGATCTTCCAAATCTCTCCGGTGAGGTTGACGACATACGCGGTGTTCCCGATGAACTCGAGCGAGGTCGGCCGGTCCAGAGGTTCCGTGATGACGGTGAAGGTGCCGCCCGCGGTGACCTTGACGAGCGCGCCGGTGTTCGGCAGTGCCGGAGAACCCGGATCGCCGCCCACCGGGAAGATGCCCTGCGAGAGAGCGTAGAGACGGCCGCCGCCAAATTCCACGTCAACGAGGAGTGGGGCGCCTGAGGCCACCACCGTGGCGGTGGGCGACCTCGGCTCGAACGACACAACCTTGCCGTTCTCGGGCAGGTGGGGGACGGGGCCGGCCTCGGCCATGTAGATCGTATTGCCTCTCACCTCCAGCCCGGTCGGGACGATGTTGTCGAACGCGATCAACACGGTGACCTCGCCGTCGAGTGTGACTCGCAGCACGCGGTTGAGGTGCCCATCGGTGACCAGGAAGCCGCCACGGTAGGTTTGCAGCGCGTACTGGAGTCCGGTCGGGACGACGAACGGAGTGGGCGGCGGATTGGCCAAGTTGAACTCGCCAATGTCAGCGACGACGGTGAAACTGTCTGG
>VBQC01000085.1 GCA_005887825.1 Verrucomicrobiota bacterium
CCGGTCAGCGGATCGACGCGCGAGATCCTGCCGACAGCGCCTTCGGTAACGTAAAGCGCACCATCGGGGCCGACGGTGCTGCCCTTGGCACTCTCCAGGCCCGTATCCAGTCCCGTAACCAGCAGTGTGGCGGTGGGCCCCTGGCATGGCCGCCGGCCGCTCGCCGCGGACGGCGTGATCATCGCGATCAGGGCCGCGGCCAACAGCACAATACCGATACCGACTGATTTCGTCACGCGCCTCGCTGGTTTTCGAGCGAGCGCGAGAATGTTTTGTTTATTCATCATTTAATTTCCTTTTTTGTTGTGGCCTTCTTTGATTCCTCGTTATTGAGTAAATCATTTCTGGCGCTTCACTGATGTACTGCAGAAAATCCGGGAAAAGGTTACGCGGAAGATTTGGGAATCGTTGAAGTGTTGAAGCGCTGCC
>VBQC01000138.1 GCA_005887825.1 Verrucomicrobiota bacterium
CGTTACTTTGTGGAGCGGTTCGGTGTGCGGGAGAAGTTCGAGCAAGAGCGCGTGGCCCGCTTCGTGGTAAGCGGTGTTTTGCTTTTCTTTTTCGCTCAGCGCGAGGCTGCGCCGCTCCTTGCCCCAGCGGACTTTGTCGCGCGCTTCTTCCAGTTCGGCGAGCGTGATTCCTTTTAATCCGCGACGAGCGGCCAGCAACGCCGCTTCGTTGATCACGTTGGCCAGTTCTGCGCCGGAATAACCCGGTGTGCCGCGCGCGACGACGGCAAGATCGACACCTTCTGCCAGTTTCACTTTCTTGGCGTGAACGCGTAGAATTTCTTCGCGCCCTTTCACGTCGGGCAAATTGACGGTGATTTGCCGGTCGAAACGTCCCGGTCGCAGCAACGCCGGATCGAGCACATCAGGGCGATTCGTCGCCGCGATGATGATCACGCCCTCCTGCGTATCGAAACCGTCCATCTCGACGAGCAACGCATTCAATGTTTGCTCGCGCTCGTCGTGGCCGCCGCCCACTCCGTGGCCGCGGTGACGCCCGACGGCGTCAATTTCATCGATAAAGATGATGCAGGGAGCGGATTTCTTACCTTGCTCGAACATGTCGCGGACGCGCGATGCGCCGACGCCCACAAACATTTCGACAAAATCCGAGCCGCTAATCGAAAAGAACGGAACATCTGCTTCCCCCGCGATGGCGCGTGCCAGCAGTGTTTTGCCCGTGCCGGGCGGCCCGACCATGAGAACGCCCTTTGGAATGCGGCCGCCGAGCTTCTGAAATTTTTTTGGATCACGCAAAAACTCGACGAGCTCCTGCACTTCATCTTTTGCTTCCTCAACTCCAGCTACATCGCGAAACGTGATTTTGTTTTTGTCCCGGGCAAGCATGCGCGCTTTCGACTTACCGAAATTAAGCGCTCCTTTCCCAGCCATACGGATTTGCTGGCGGAAGAGAAAGTAGAGCACCAGGAGGAAAAGGGCGATTGGCAGGAAACCGACTACGGTTTGCGCAAGCACATTTGATTCAGTTTTGATCCCTGGTTGAATGCCGGCGGCGGCGAGCTTTTCCTGCAAATTATTCGTGAAACTCAAATAGACCGTGGTTCGAAATGGGACTTGCTGGGCCGGCGCTGAACCCACTGCCTGGTGGACATAAGCGCCACGCAGGGTTTGTGTCGGCCGGCCATCT
This sequence comes from Verrucomicrobiota bacterium, assembly GCA_005887825.1. Taxonomy (GTDB): domain Bacteria; phylum Verrucomicrobiota; class Verrucomicrobiia; order Chthoniobacterales; family UBA10450; genus Udaeobacter. The sequence goes on from VBQC01000138.1 coordinate 1,187, forward strand.
TCGACCACAAGCTGGAGCGGAGAACTTTTATCGTTGACGATCTGCTTGTTGTCCAGCAACTCGATAAACCGGTTGTAGGGGACATCTTCAACCGGCTGCATTCCGCCCCTGTAAAAGAGCATCGCGAGCGCAATAAACGCAAAGGCAATTACGACCAGAATGACACCGCGCCAGTTAAAATTTGGTTCGCTCCCGCGGGATTTATTCTCCTTTTGAGAGTTACGATCGGATTGAGCCATAAGTGAAACGGAATGTTAAGAACGTGAACGTTACCATGAACAAATTGGCAATGCAAAATGGCACGGTCTGCGGGTATGATTTGTATTTAGGGTGGGGATTGAGATTTGAAGCAGGTCGTTTATGGCCTCATCTGTATATCGTAACCGCATATTGCGTCGCTCGTCGATCTCGGTAAAATTCCAACCCCAATATCGACATGTCAGAACTGGTCTCATCGGTAGCAGATAAAATCGATCAAGCCGTGCAGCGGGTGACCCCGTTTGCCTACCGGGTGCGACGGACCGGCCGCCGTTGGGTGCGCCGGGCTTTGCGCAAGCCTCGCAGCGTCTCGGAGGGGCCGAACCTGCTGCCCTTGCTGATTCAAGTGCTGGCTAGTTTCACCAAAGCGGACGGCGTCTTGCTTGAGGAAGAGATCGACTCGAGCCTTGGGTTTCTGCGTTACGATTATCCGGAGGCTGTTTACTCGGAGCTGCGACAGTTGTTCAGGCAGGCGCTTTATGAGCAGCAGGATCTCGCCGCGATGGCGCAAAAACTCGGCGCGCAACTGCGCACAGAGCGCAAGATTATGCTTGGAGTTCAACTCTACGACCTGATCTCGCAAGCGGGTTTGAAACAGGACCAGGTGGTGGCGTTCTATTCGTTCATGTCGCAGCTCGGCATGGCCGCGCAAGCGATCGATATCGTTTACCAACTCAATGCGTCGGAGGATTCAGATCCGTCGATCTACCAGCATGGCGCGTCGCCGCTCGAATCGCTTTCTTTTGGCACGGACGGGAAGGCAGATGTGACGCTCAAGAAGCTGTCCGATAACGATCGTTTGATGGCCTTCCGTTATCGCGATCTCATTTTGCTGAAGAATTATAGCGGCCAGAACGTCTCGGTGCGTGGAAGACCACTGGTGCGTGGCGGGTTCTGCCGAATTTATCCTGGCCAGCGCATTCTGGTAGGCGATCAAGTGCTCAGCTATCAAGAGCTGGCGCAATATTTCAATGCGAAGAAGAACGTTTCACTTCCGCAGATTTTCATCCGTGTAAACAAGGACGCGGATGAAGTGGAACTGGAGCGCTCGCGGACGCGCGAAAGCTCGCTCCGGGTTACTTTCGGGTTAAAGGTGCGCGTGAACGCATTGCGTGATGTCGATGCTGAGCTCAATGGCGTGAGATTGAAAGCCGGCGCAAAGGTCGAAGCGACCTTGGAAGATAAAATTGTTTTCCACAACGACAGCGAGATGGATTTGATGGATCTGCGCCGGCGGGCCCGCGCATTAGGCGGCCGCTTCCAGCTTAGGGCCTCCAAATCCGAGTATTTGGTTTCGAACGATCCCAGCCGGCTGGAAGCAGGCGATATTTTGCTTTCCCCGGGCACGAGCGGCGACGTGCTGCTGAAGATTTTCTGCGATTACGACCAGCGGGTGGGCCTCCTGGAGGTAATTGACGCTGATCGTCCTATCCTGGTGGGCGATACCTCCGTGCGCACCACCGCACCTCTCAAAGACGGCGATACCATTCGAATCGACATCGGGCAATTTCTGCGGTGCGATTTTTCGGAACGAATCATCGAGGAAGAGCGCAATATCATTCGGACCCTCGAGGTGAACGAAGTCACACATCGGTTCGGCAAGGGGGAGATCGGGCTTGAAGGAATTTCCTTTGGCGTCACTCGTGGCGAGCTCGTTTGCGTGATGGGCGCGAGCGGTTCGGGAAAAAGCACGCTTTTAAAAGTGCTGGCGGGACAACTTCAGCCCACCAGCGGTGAGGTCATCCTGAACGGACAATCGCTTTATCCGAATCTCGATGCGCTCAAGCACTACATCAGTTATATGCCGCAGGAAGACGCTTTCGATGAGCATCTCACAATCGGGGAAAATCTGCTGTTTGCGGCTTCGGTGCGTTCGCCGCACCTCTCACGGCGCGATCGCACGCGGCGCCTGGACGCAAAACTGATCGAGCTGGGCCTGGCCGAACGCCGTGACGCCGTAGTCGGCAGCCCGGAGAAGAAGACATTGAGTGGGGGCGAACGCAAACGCCTCAACCTCGGGCTCGATATGATCGGCATGTCGGACGTTTATCTTTTCGACGAACCAACCTCGGGCCTATCCTCAAAAGATTCCGAGCACGTCATGGAGATCATCCGTGGGATGGCGCACAACAAGATCATCATTGTCACCATTCACCAGCCGAGTTCCAAACTCTTCCAGATGTTCCATAAAGCGATCCTGCTCGACAAAGGCGGGCGGCTGGTCTTTTTCGGCACGCCCTCAGACATGCTTCGCTATTTTGCGGAAGCGGAACATCAGCATCAGTTCGGCGCCGAACTGGGTGCGTGTCCATCCTGTGGAACAACACGTCCTGAGTTCATTTTTGACGTGCTTGAAACACCGCTGCGCGATTTAAGCGGTGACGTTATTTACGAGGAAAACAGTCGCGGCCAGCTGGTGGCGGCGCGCCGCTACTCGCCCGAATTTTGGCGCGATAAGTACGAAGCATTCCGATTAATCCAGGACGTCAAACAAGTTTCGCTGCGCAAGGAATCGGCCGCGCCGCTTCCCGTCGCCCCGGTCCAGAAGAAGCGCCTGCCGATTCGCTGGCACGATGAATGGACGCAGTTCCGCACGCTTTTGCGGCGCGCATTCATCAGCAAACTGCGCAATCGGGCCAACCTCGTCATCACGATCGGCGTTTCGCCTGTGCTTGCGTTGCTCATAGCGACCCTCCTGCGCTACTCCGAAAGCGGGAAATACGATTTCGCGTCCGCTTATCACATCCCGACGTTTTTGTTCCTCGGCCTGATCGTCGCAATGTTTCTTGGCCTGACCAACAGCGCCGATGATATCATCCGCGACCGAGCCGTGCTACAACGGGAGCGCAATCTCAGCGTTCGGCTGTGGTATTACGTAATTTCAAAAATGCTCACCCTCGGGGTGTTTGCGCTGGTTCAGTGCGTGCTTTTTGTCCTGATAGGCAATTATGTCCTGCAAATCCGCGGGATGTTTTGGATTTACCTGGGCATCATGCTCATGACGGCGATGGGCGGGGTGTCACTTGGGTTGCTCATTTCTTCGCTGGTCGCTGATCCAAAAACGGCGGCAAACATTGTTCCGCTCGTTTTAATTCCGCAGATCATCATGGGTGGCGCTCTCATCAAGTACGAGGACATGAACCGAAACCTCGCTCTTCTTTACGCACTCTCGCATTGGTTCTCTGAGCATCCCAGCCAGGAGCAGGAAAAGAAAATGGAGAGCAAGCTCGAGGTGCCATTTGTCTGCCAGTTCATCGCCATGCGCTGGTCGTACGAAGAAATGATTGTCGCGCAGGCCAAGCTCAACCCGCTGACACGGCGGCAGGACCGAGCACAGCGCGAAATCGACCGCATTGTGGCGAAACCTGACCAGGACCCCGCCGACCGCAGGCGGCTGGAGGATCTGAAAGAAACGCTCGCTCTGCTTTCGGGGCTGGAAGCGAAATCGCCCGGCGAGTTGGATCATTATCTCAGCCTGGTTGATCAGATTCTGGACCGCAAACGGCCATTCGAGCGCGCCCTTTTCAAGGGCGCGGCCGGCCCGGTTACAGCCGAGCAGATTTACGTAAACCAGAAGGTCTCCGATCTGATTTCAAACGCCGAAATGGAACAAAGCGATTATCGTCGCGGCAATCGGCCTAACGTCTTCTTTGGCGCACAGAAGCATTATTTTGGGATTAACATTAGTGTGTTTGTTTTTAACACAACGGTATTGATTGCGTCGACACTTGGATTGCTCGCACTTCTCCACTGGATTTTGCGAAAGCAACTCGAAGTACGCAGGAGCTAGATGAAAACCCGAACTCGGAAATCCGAAATATGAAAACACGCCTGATCGTTGCCGCGAGCGAAACCGATGCGGACATGCTGTACGCGACAAAGTTTTGGGCGCCCGATCCATTCATTTTCCTGGAGCGAAATGGCAAGCGCACGCTCGTGTTGAGCGATTTGGAAATCGATCGAGGCCGCAAGCAGGCCGACGCGGATGAATTTGTCATGTTCAGCGACCTTGAGCGAGAAGTGCAGGGGAAGTCGAAGAAGGCCCCGCCTTACAAAAAACTTCTAGCACATTTTCTCCGTAAATCTGGCGTCAAATCGACTATTGTTCCTGCCAATTTCCCGCTTGGTTACGCAGAGGAACTCGCTGCAAATAAGATCCGTGTCCGAGCGACGAATGGACTTTTCTGGCCGGAGCGCGAAACGAAATCTGACAAGGAAATTGAGATGATCGGCCATGCCTTGCGCATCACCGCATTGGGACTCAAACGTGCGGTTGAAGTCTTGAAAGCGTCGAAACCTGGCACCGGAAAACGGCTGCGCTGGAGCGGCAAAACGCTGACCTCAGAAATGCTGCGCGCGGAAATTGACTCTACAATCTTGCGCGCAGGCGGCGTTCCGACCGGCACGATTGTCGCCGGCGGCGACCAGGCGTGCGATCCGCACGAGCGCGGCTTTGGTCCGCTCTACGCCAACTCGCTGATTATTCTCGATGTTTTTCCGCGCGACGCGAAGACCGGCTATTTCGGCGACATGACGCGCACCGTTCTGCGTGGGCGAGCGAGAGAGGCGCAGCGAAAACTTTGGGAAACGGTGAAAGCCGGGCAGGGGCTTGCTTTGAAGAAAATCAAGGCGGGAATCGACGGGATGACGATTCACAAGGCCATTCAGGAATTCTTCGCAAAGCGCGGTTTTCCGACGGAGGTGCGCAAAGGGCGGCGAGTTGGATTCTTCCATGGGACAGGCCATGGGCTCGGACTCGAGGTGCACGACCATCCGCGTTTGCAAAAGGTCACGCTGAAAGCCCGACAAGTGCTGACGGTTGAGCCCGGATTGTATTATCCGGGACTCGGCGGAGTACGACAGGAGGATGTAGTAGTGGTCACGAAAAGCGGTTGCCGGGTGCTGTCGCGTTTTCCAAAGCAATTGGAAATTTAACCAAGCATACATGCGTGGTCATCCTGAGCGGAGCGAAGGAGCTCGTCCACCGAGCCTGCGACACGCTCAGGCCGGAGCGTGATTTCATCACCCTGCGGGAGGTTCCTCGCTTCGCCCGGAATGACGACGGGAAGATGAACGAAGAACGCGGCGAAAGGTCTAAAAGTGACAAATGGCGTCCGAGCGCTAGATTAGGACAGGTATGTTTTATCCTTACGGTTTCGGGGGTTCCAGTTGGTTGATTTACATAGGCGTGCCATTGATCATTGGGCTCTGGGCGCAGTTTCGTGTGAGCAGCGCGTTTCGAAAATGGGGCGAGGTGCGCGCCAGCTCAAACATTTCCGGCGCGGAGTGCGCCCGCGAAATCCTGCAAGCGGCGCAAATTCACGACGTCGATGTTGTCGAGACAAACGATTTCCTGGGCGATCATTACGACCCGACCAGCAAGAAGCTTTGCCTTTCGAGCAATGTTTATCATACGCCCTCGGTCGCGGCGCTGGGCATCGCTGCGCATGAGACCGGCCACGCTATTCAACATGCCAAAGCGTATGCGCCGCTCAAAGCGCGCATGGCGATTGTGCCGGTGACAATGATTGCGTCGCAAATGCTGCCCTTTGTGATTATCGGCGGGCTGTTTTTTCATCTCACCGGTCTGATCACGCTCGGCATTTATTGCTATCTGATTCTGCTTGTCTTCCAACTGATCACACTCCCAGTGGAGTTCGATGCCTCGCGCCGTGCCAAAATCATTTTGCAACAAATGGGAATCGTGCAGCCGGGGCCCGAGGTTGCCGGTGTAAACAAAGTGCTGAACGCAGCCGCGCTCACTTATGTGGCGGCATTTATCGCGGCATTGGGCAATTTGCTGTGGCTGCTGTCGATCCGCGACCGGCGCTGATCGATCGCGCCGTTGAAGAACATGAATCCATCGGTCGCTTTGCCTGCTCGCCGAATTTCCGATTTGTTATCGTCCGGTCTCGGTGCTCGTGCTAAGTCTAAGCATCAGGCAATGGACCAGCCGAGAACCGACGAAGATCAGGAGTTAGTGAAGCGCACGCAATCAGGCGACGCCAGCGCGTTCGATCAACTCGTCATCAAATACACGCCGCGCCTTTACGGTCTGGTTTACAACATGACCTCCAATCACGAGGACACGAACGATCTTTTGCAGGATATTTTTTCAAAAGCCTACAAAGCAATCCGCGGGTTTCGCGGCAAATCGTCCTTTTACACTTGGATCCATTCAATCGCGGTGAATATGTCACTGAACTTTCTCAAGAAACGTGGCCGGCGTTTTCAGTTGAGCTTGGACGACGTGGATGCGAGCATTCAAAACGACAAGGAATTCATGGAGGCGACGGCCACGAGCAGCCCAGTGCGAGAAGCAGACCTGTCTGAACTGCAGCGAAGATTGAACGAGGCCATGATGAAATTGTCTGATGAACACAGAGCTGTGGTGACCATGTTCCATATCCAAGGAATGCCCCATGCTGAGATCAGTAAAATCTTGCGCGTTTCGGAAGGAACAGTACGTTCGAGGCTCTTCTATGCGAATCGGCAACTGCAAAATTACCTGGACGAATTCCGAAAAAATCCTGTTTCTTAGCCCTCGCTGCAATGGACGAATTTAACGACAACGAAATTGCAAGACTCCTTCGGTTGAAGCGCTTCGAGCAACCGCCGCCTGGCTATTTCGAAAATTTCCTGCATGAATTTCATCGCCGGCAGCGCGATGAATTGCTCCGGCAGCCGCTCTGGCGCATTTGCCTGGAGCGCGCACACGACTTCATGTTCCGGCTGGATGTTCGTTCCCTGGCCTCTTATCCGGCGGCTGTCGCGGCGGTTTTGGTCTGCGCCGCGGTCATATCATTGAAGATTTATCAGCAACCGGAGCCCGCTCAGATCGCTCTCCAGAGTCCGCCGACGTTATCCTTGCCGGTAAATGACGAAGGAGAATGGACGCTTGCATCTCCGGTAGCCACGCGGATTTTTAGGACGCAGCCGCTTCGCAGTTTTGATGAAAGCGCCCAGACTCACCGAGCCCCGGCCCCGCCACGCTACGTGCTCGATAGCGTCCCCGTGAGTTATGAGCCGACTTTCAGATTTTAGTCGCGCACGCTGTCATCCTGAGCGGAGCGAAAGATCTCCCAATTTCGTGGTGCGTATTTTCGTTCCCGCCGCCGCTCGTCGCAGTCTGTGTGGCGCCGGTGCTTTTGTGAGGTTCCTTGCTTCGCTAGGAATGCCAGCCGTGATTCTCTGCTCAGGCGCCAGCCTTGTTTGCGCTCAAGAGCAATCCGCCACCTCAGTAAGCCATCAGGTTAGAGAAATCTTTGAGCGCTCTGCCAAGGCAGTCGTCAAGATTCACGGTGTCGACGAGCACAGCGAAATTTCCGGCACCGGGTTTTTCATCGATCCTACCGGGACCCTTTACACCTCATACACGGTAGGCGGTGAAGCGGAGAATTTCACCATTGAGTTTAACGGCAAAAAATATCCGGCGCGCCAGCTTTTGGCGGATATCCGCAGCGGGACGGCCATGCTGAAAATAGACACGGTCACTCCCGCCTTGACGATCGGCAAATCCGAGGAGTTGGAAGTGGCAACGCCCGTCGTTGCGATCGGTTATCCATTGGATTTGCCCGAAACACCAAATTTTGGAATGGTCGCGGGACTCGACCACAAATACCTTGGCCGCTATTTTTCAACCACGCACTTGCGTCTGAATCTGCCCACCCAGCGCGGAGAGGCCGGCGCGCCGCTCCTTAACATGAAAGGGGAGGTGGTTGGCATCGTGGTCAGCAGTCTCGAAAACAATTCTGCGTGTTATGCCGTACCGATCGAAGCGGCAGAGAAAATCCGCGGTGATTTCGTCCGATTCGGCGAAGCCAGGCACGGCTGGATCGGAATCAATGTTTCCGAGGCGCCGACGGAGGTGGAAGGTTCACGAGCAGAAATGACGCAGATGATGGAAGGCACTCCAGCGGCCAATTGTGGCATCAAACCGGGGGACATTCTCCTGCAAGTGGGACGAAAAAAAGTAACTCAACCAGAAGATGTGCTGGATGCCTCTTTCTTTATCACCGCCGGCGACACTGTCCCGATCACAGTGATGCGCGGGAACCGCAGGCTGACCTTTAGTGTGCGGGCCGCTCTTCATCCTGCCAGCCAGCGCGGGCTGTTAATTGCCTCACCTGCCTCGCCGACGATGAATCAAGGGCTTCCGCTCAAGCTCGAGTCCGAGGCGCAGCGAACGCCGTAGTGTCATAACGCGTTCAGCGCGCCAACATCTGCCGAAACTCCATTTCGTCGAGAATACGAATGCCGAGCTGTTTCGCCTTACCGATCTTGCTGCCTGGCTCGGCGCCTGCCAGCACGTAATCGGTCTTCTTGCTCACGCTGCCGCTCACGTGCCCACCGAGCGCTTCGATTTTCCCAGTGGCTTCTTCCCGCGTCATCGAAGGCAGTGTTCCGGTAAGGACAAAGGTTTTGCCAGCCAGCGCCAACGCCGCCACTTTTTTTCCCGAAACTTTTTCGCTCTTAGGCTGAATCTCCAATTGCTTTAGCCGTTGCAGAATTTTCCGGCCGGACGCAGACGCGAAGAAATTGAGAATGCTTTGCGCGACTACCGGCCCTACTTCGGTGACGATTCCATTCTTGTCTTTGCTTTTCGATCGCTTCGCGAAACCGGCTTTAATGAGTCGATCCGCGATTTCTTTCGTCCGGCAGCTGCCGGATTTGTGTTCGCGCTTTTCGTGGTAATCCAAAACGTCGCGGAGCAGTTGTGAATCAGCCACGCTCTCGATGCTGTCGTGAAAACGAGCAAGCTGCGTTGCAGTCGTTTTTCCAATCTCTGGAATAGCGAGAGCAAAAAGCCAGCGTGCAAGTGGTAGAGTTCGGGCGCGCTCGATTGCGTGGACCGCTTTGGCAGCATTTTTCTCGCCTAACATGCGAGGCGCTTCGGCCGTTCCAAGATTCAATTTGGCGAGTTGCTCGGTTTTTAGCTCGAACAGATCGAGCGGCTCGCGTGCAAGCCCGCGCTCGACCAGTTTGTCCGCCACAATTCCGCCCACACTTTCGATGTCGAGCGCGCCACGCGCCGCGAGAAATTCCACGCGCCGGGTTGTCTGCGCCGGACATTGTACATTTTCGCAGCGCCAGGCCACGAACTGCGGATCGCGCCGGATTGGGCCACCGCACACAGGACACTTGCCGTGTATGTGCTTAAAAAAATCGAATGGCACGGCGTGCCGCGGCCGTTTCGATTTCACAACCTCGACAACTGCCGGAATCACCTCGCCAGCTTTCTCAATCACGACCGTATCGCCGATGCGGATGTCTTTCCGCTTGATTTCGTCCTCGTTGTGCAATGTCGCGCGGCCAACGGTGCTCCCGCTAACGACCACCGGATCGAGCACAGCAACTGGTGTCAAAATCCCAGTACGACCAACTTGGACGAGAATGTCGCGTAAACGTGTCTCCACGCGTTCCGCTTCGTATTTGTAGGCAATCGCCCAGCGCGGCGATTTGGCCGTAAAGCCGAGCCGCTCGCGTTGTTCGAACGCGTCCACTTTCACCACTGCGCCATCGGTCTGGTAAGGAAAATCGTGCCGCAGGCCGTCGAGTTCGTGGATCGCGTTCAAGATTCCCTCAACCGAATCAGCCAGCCACCACCGCTCGCTGTGAGGCAGGCCGAGTTTCTTGAGCAGCGGAAACAACGCGGAATGCTTCTCCAGATCGACATCTTCCACCGCGCCGGTGCCGTAAAAGACGATGCCTAGGGGACGCTTCGCGACGATGCCTGGATCCAAATGCTTTAGCGATCCGGCGGCGGCATTTCTCGGGTTCGCAAACAACGGCAGGCCCGCCTCACGCCGTTCTTCGTTTAATTTTTCGAAGCCGCGTTTATCCATGTAAACTTCACCGCGCACCTCGAAAATCCCTGGCGCCGCGCTGCGCAGCCGTTCTGGGATGGAACGAATGGTCTTGGCGTTTTGCGTGATGTCGTCGCCCAGTGATCCGTCTCCGCGTGTCGCGGCATGGCGTAGCCATCCGTTCTCATAAAGCAGTGACACGGCGACGCCGTCTACTTTCGGCTCGATTACGACCGGGATTTTCTCGTCAGGTAGCAGCCGCGTAATGCGCGCGTAGAAACGTGCGACTTCGTCCTCGGAATAAGTATTGTCGAGACTAAGCATTGGCACTCGATGCTCGATTTGAGCGAAAGCTTTCAGTGGCTTGCCGCCCACACGCTGAGTCGGCGAATCGGGGGCACCGAGATCGGGGAATTGCGCCTCCAGATCGACCAGCTCCTTGTACAAGCGGTCGTATTCGCGGTCGCTGATTATCGGCGCGGATTTCTCGTAATAGAGGCGGTCGTGCTTGCGAATCTCGTCCCGCAGTTGTGCGGCACGCTTCGCGGCTTGCTTTTCGTCCGAGGGCATGCCGCACGATATAAGCGCGCGGACGATCGGCAATAACAGCAGGGACGCCGGGCTGCGGTGCTTCCCAGAAACAGAACGCGCCGATTCACCCATGCGCGTTTTCAGCCGAGCTTTCAAATTCGCGCAGAACCAGCTAAGTATAACGAATCGTGAACCCCGGCGAGAAAATCCTGGGCGTTGAAGGAGGCGGAACAAAAACCGCCTGGGTGTTGGTTGAACGCAATGGCGCCGACCTGCGCATCCTGAATCAGGGCAAATTGCCGCCGTCAAATTTTCGGCTTGTGACGCCTGATCGTTTGCGCACCATTTTTTCGGAGCTACCAAAACAAGTTGATCGCGCTGGAGTCTTTCTCGCCGGCTGTGCCGTGGAAGATCAACCGGCGCTCGCCCATATTTGCGCTGAAATTTGGCCATCCGCGAAAATCATCACGGGAAATGATCGCGATTCTGGTCTGGCTGCGGCGCTCGGGCGCGGCGAGGGGATTGTCGTCAACGCCGGGAGCGGCTCGTCTGTCACTGGGCGACGTGGCGATAAGATAGAAAAGGCGGGCGGCTGGGGACACATTCTTGGAGACGCGGGCGGCGGCTATTTTCTCGTTATTCAGGCGTTGCGTTTTATTTTGAGCGAATACGATCTGCATCGCGGCGAAGTGCAATTCACCGCAAAAATTCTGCGCGCACTTTGCTTGAACAATCTTGACGAACTCGTCCGCTGGGCGCAGACGGCAGATAAGATGGAGATTGCGCTCCTGGCGCCGGTCGTATTTGAAGCCGCCGCGGGCGGCGATGCGCGTGTGATGGAGATCATCGAAGAAGGTGCGCGTGTTCTCGGAGAATACACCGAAGCGGTCGCATCCCGCCTGCGTCTGCTCGCGCCAAAAGTCGTGCTGATGGGTGGACTTTTTCACCGCGATTCGATCTATACGCATGCATTTCGACGCAGACTGAAAAAGAATCTGCCCGATGCTCGCGTCGCAACTGCAGAGCGGCCGCCCGAGTTTGGCGCCGCTTGGCTCGCGGCGGAGCTTGGCGATCACGTCACTTTTCACTCGAAGCTTTCTCACAACGAAATCGAAAATCTCGCTGAGGCAATTACCGAACAACGCAACCCGCGCTCGGAAAATCTGGAAAAGCTGAGTCCACGCGTCTTGGTTGAGCTCTTTGTCGAGGAAGAGAAATTCGTTGAAAGCGCATTGCGTGGAGCGATTGCCGATCTCTCCCGCGCAGTTGAAATTGTGACCGAATCGTTGCGAAATGGCGGCCGCATGTTTAATGTCGGCGCCGGCAGCAGCGGGCGCATTGGCGTTCTCGATGCGAGAGAAATCCCACCAACCTTTGGCGCGTCGCCTGATCTTGTTCAGGGAGTGATCGCCGGTGGTGCGACTGCCCTTTATCGCAGTGTCGAGGGTGCAGAAGACGAAGAAAGCGCTGGTGCGTTGGCCATGGATGAGAGGGGAATTAAGAATAGCGATGTGGTCATTGGCATCACAGCCAGCGGCCGGACGCCTTTTGTTCTCGGCGCGCTTAGACGGGCAAATTCGTCAGGCGGAAAGACGGTTCTGCTCACGTGCAATCCGGCTACGCGCGCTGTAGTGGCAGACACGTCGCGCGCAGAGTATGAGGCCGCCTCCGATGCGCCAGGGAATGCGATTGTCGATCTTGTCATCCACCTTGCGGTGGGACCGGAAGTTCTCACCGGGTCGACAAGGTTGAAAGCAGGCACCGCGACAAAAGTCGCACTCAATATTATCAGCACGGGGGCGATGGTCGCGCTCGGCAAAGTGCGCGGCAATCTAATGATCGATCTTCATACATCCAGCGGAAAGTTGCGCGATCGCGCCGTGCGAGTGGTCGCCCAGTTGGCAGGTTGCGATTACGATTCCGCGCGCAACATGCTTGAAGCAAACGGCTGGAATTTGCGCGCAGTGTTGGGCAAGTTGTAGCCACGGCTGTGTGAGTCATCCCCTAACGAGCTTTAGTATTGGTCCGCCCGCCTAAAGGCGGGTGACTCCAGAGAATTGCTCGCCCCGCAGGCTATTAAAATTTTGAACCCGATAAGCGCAACGGAACCGCCTCGCGCGAAGAAAGGTAAACCTCAACCGAAAGGAATCTTATGCTCTGGACAATATTCGTGATCTTGCTCGTGCTCTGGCTGCTTGGATTGGTCAGCTCCTATACGTTGGGCGGATTTATTCACATTCTGCTCGTCATTGCGATTGTGGTGCTTATTATCAATTTAATCCAAGGCCGCCGACCATTGTAAATTCACGCCAATGAAACCGGCTGCGATCGTCGGCATCGTTCTCATCGTCATCGGCATCATCGGCTTCGCTTATGGTGGCTTGGGCTGGACGACCGAGAAGAAAGACGCGCAACTGGGACCAGTTGAAATTACTCACAAGGAGAGTCACGGAATCGCTTTTCCGCCGATCGCCAGCGGAATTTGTCTCGTGGGCGGAGTTGTCCTGGTGGTCATCGGTAGCCGCAAGAGCTGATCGCGTCTAACCGTTGCCCGCCTTTAATACGGCGAAGGTCTTACTGCCTTTGCGGTCGAGATAAAGAAGGACGCCGCGTCTCGGATCGGCTTTAGTGAGCGCCTCGCGGAATGATTGCACGTTCGTGACCGGTTTGCTGTCCACTTCAGTGATGACATCCTCGCGCTGAATGTCCTGTTGCGCGGCAAGGCTGTTGTCCTCCACCTCTGTGACGATGACCCCTCGCTGAACAGCGAGATGAAGGCGTTCAGCAACCTCCTTCGTCAATTCCTGTACCTGCAATCCAAACTTGCCGACATCCTCCGGTTTCGGCGGAGCGGGTTGGATCGGTTCGTTTGACGCTCGCTCGATTTCGTTAGGCAATTCACCGGTCTTAACCGGCACTTTTATCGTCTGCCCTTTGCGCCAAACAGTCAGCTCGACACTTTGGCCGACCTTCTTTTTCAAGATTTCATGCTGAAGCTGCGAGTCGGTTTCGACCGGGGCTTCATCGACGTGCGTAATCACATCGAAGGGCCGCAACTCGCTTTTGTAAGCGGGCGCATCAGCCTCAACAGTGCGCACCACCACGCCTTTCTGGGCACCTTTGAGCAAATCGAGGATTGACGAATCGTCGCCGAGAGTTTCGATGCGAATGCCGAGCCACGGCCGCACGATCTTGTGACCGGCAATAAGCTGGGCGCCTATCTCTTTTGCCATATTAATTGGAATGGCGAACCCGAGCCCGCGATTCATGCCGTTGATTAGCGTGTTCATGCCAATCACCTTGCCGTCGATGTCGCAAAGCGGACCACCGCTGTTGCCAGGATTGATCGACGCATCGGTCTGCAAGTAGTCGGAAATGGAGTAGCCGCCGGTTTGGAGCAATTTGTTCCGGCCTTTGCCGCTCACGACACCGTAAGTGAAAGTGTAATCGAGCTTGAACGGCGCACCGATCGCGAACGCAAATTGGCCTACCCGGACGGCATCGCTGTCGCCAAGCTGAACGACCGGCAGATCTTTCGTATCGATTTTAATGACGGCGACATCGGTCTTTTCATCGGTGCCCACGACCTTGGCCGGAAAGTCGCGGCCATCTTTTAATTTCACGTCGATTTTGTCCGCGCCCTCGACAACGTGAAAGTTCGTGAGGATGTAACCATCTGGTCGAACAATGAAACCGGAGCCTTCACTTTGGACCGGCCGGAGCCCGTTTGGGTTGCGCCGCTGATTTTTTTCATCGGGCGGCCCTTGGAAGAACAGATCGTCGAATGGCGAACTCTCGCCGCCGTCGTTTTTCTTCGAAATCTCAATAATGACGACGCTTGGCGCCACGATTTCAAAGACCTTCGCGAACGCGTTGTTTAATTGATGAACGACATCCTTGCCCGCTTCCGCCGCCGCTGCGGGGACAGTAGAAGTCGGGACGGCCTCAGGTTGCGCCGAAAACGATGTACTGAGTGCAACGCACAGGGTCAAAATGGACAAACGCATGGGTTGGAATTTGGACAGTATGGAACATGCAATGTTCAACCGGATACGTCCAATCCCGGCTTACGCAAAGGTGCACTCGCAGTTCCATCGCGCCTCTACTACATTGCTGGACAGAGCTTATATAATTTCCGGCCAAGCCTTGCATATGCGTGTGTTCAAGAGGCGAATCGTCTTTCAGGCTGGCGTCATATTTTTGATACTTCTCTGGGCGACTGCGATTGCACCCGAGCCCCCTGCGCGGATCTCCATTTCAGCAAGCGAACTGGTTCGCGCTGTCACGATTGGCCGCGGGTCACTCATCGACTTGTGCCTGATCGAAAAGGTCGATCCAAACGGGCGCGACGCGCAACGGCGGACGCCGCTGTTGATCGCAACCTCGCAGCAGGATTGGAAGACAGCCAGGCGACTGATCGATGCTGGCGCGCTCGTCGATCTTGCCGATAAAAAAGGTTTTACCCCCCTCATGGCAACAGCAATGCACGGCAATCTCGAGATGTTCCGCGCGCTTCTGGCACGCTCAGCGAACTTTCACGCGGAAGCTCGCTGCAAGGACGGCCGCGACGTATTGGGAATGGCGCTCGATGGCGGCAATCCAGAAATCGTCAGAGC
>VBQC01000243.1:0-380 GCA_005887825.1 Verrucomicrobiota bacterium
CAGCGTGCTGTGCTCGTGCAGGACGGGGAGCGTGTTCTCGATGTCAATCTCGCGAAGCCGATCGGCCTCGTGGAAATCCTGAAACAATTCTTCGAGTATCAGCCGCCCGAGTTCGATGAATGGGAAAAGGCGGTGGCGGAATTCAAGCAGCGACTCCCGGAGATTGGCCGAACGTTGACCGACATCATTCGTCGCGAAGAAAAGAAGAACGCGAAGTTCGCCGAAGCCTTCGAGCAATTTGTTACGCTTTGCCGGCAATCGCTTAACCCAAACCTGCGCAAGGAAGCCGTCGAAGAAATGCTCGTTCAACATTTGCTCACCGAACGTATCTTCCGCCGTATTTTCGGCACGCCCGATTTCATGCAGCGCAACAACATCGC
>VBQC01000243.1:471-7430 GCA_005887825.1 Verrucomicrobiota bacterium
GCAATTCTTCCAAGGTTTCGCCGTCAGTCGCGCGGACACGCTCGGCATCGTCTACACCCCGCAGGAGATCGTCGATTTTATGCTCGCGAGCGTGGAAGAAATTCTGCGCAAGGAGTTCGGACGAGAGCTCGGCGACAAGAATGTGCACATCATCGATCCGTTCGTCGGCACCGGCAATTTCATGGTCAACCTGATACGCCGCCTGCCGAAGACGCAGCTCGAATACAAATATCGCGAAGAACTACACTGCAACGAAGTGATGCTACTGCCGTACTACATCGCGACGATGAACATCGAGCACACCTTTCTCGAACAGATCGGAAAATACGAACCATTCCCCGGCATCTGTCTCGTCGATACGTTCGAGACCGCCGAGAAAGAACAGCACGAGTTCCCCTTCTTCAATCCCGAGAACACCGAGCGTGTGAAACGCCAGAAAGCCGCTCCGATTTTCGTCGTCATTGGCAATCCGCCTTACAACGCGCATCAGGTTAACGAGAACGACAACAATAAGAATCGTAAGTACGAGACTATCGATCAACGCGTTCGCTCGACATATGTCGCCGATTCAAAGGCCAAGTTACGCAGCCGCCTAAGCGACCCCTATGTTAAAGCATTTCGATGGGCGAGCGATCGATTGAAAGAAGAGGGTATCGTCGCTTTCGTTTCGAATAGCAGTTACATCGATGAGCGATCCTTTGACGGAATGCGCAAGCATTTAGCGAGCGACTTCTCATCTATCTATGTGATCGACTTAAAAGGGAATGTTCGGAAGGACTCGATGCGTGAAGGAATTCCCATCGGAGAAGAACACACTATCTTTGGATTGGGTGCTATGGTCGGAGTTTCCATCGCTTTATTAGTGCGCAATCGCAGAGCGCAAAACCGTGCGATTCGTTACGCTAGCGTCGATTGGAAGGCAAAGCGTTCTGAGAAGTTTGCTCTTCTCACGCGATCGAGAGATGTCTTTGGCATCGATTGGAAGACAATCGAACCGGATCGAGACCATGTCTGGCTTTCAGAAGGAATGGCAGCGGAATTCCGTCTGCTAATGCCGCTCGCGGATAAGCTTACCGGCACCGGATTCTTCAGGACGTATTCGCTCGGAGTTTCCACGAATCGCGATTCGGTAGCTTACTCATTTAAGGCAAGTGAGCTCGAGAAGTGCGTTGCAAGCTTTAGCCGCGCTTTTAATTCAGAGGTTGCGCGCTATCAAGCAACAGGTTCGCCCAAAGACATCGACAGCTTTGTGGATTACGAGAAACTCAAGTGGAGTAGAAATCTCAAAAGAGACTTAAAGCGCGGAAACAAAATAACTTTCGATTCGACGAGCAAACGTATCGGTTTATATCGCCCATTCACCACGCGGCTTCTTTACACAGGTGCGGGAATTATCGACGAACCGGGTCAGATGCTGAGCTTTTTTCCCGATTTAAAATCTGAGTCCGAGAATCGAATGATCTGCGTCAGTGATGTTGGGATGCGAGCACCGTTCAGCGTCATGGCCACAAGCCACATTACCGATCTGCATCTCTGCGCGAGCACCGATGCATTCCAGTCTTTCCCTTTCTACACATACGACGGGGAGAACGGCGCGCGGCGCGAGAACATTCCGTTGTCGATCTTATCGCGATTCCAACAGCACTACGGTGACGAGAAGATTACAAAGTGGGACATCTTCCATTACGTCTACGCGATGCTGCACCATCCGGAGTATCGCACTCGTTACGCGGCCAATCTTCGCCGCGAGCTGCCGCGGATTCCGTTCATCGGCAAAGACGCAAAGACGTTTCATGTCTTTGCTGAGATCGGATGCAAGCTCGCTGATTTGCATGCGAACTATGAAAGTGCCGCCGAGTACAAACTCAAACGCATCGAGAACCGCGATGAGTCGCTCAACTGGCGGGTGGAGAAGATGCGCCTGACCAAAGACAAGAATGCAATCATCTATAACGATTTCCTCACGCTCGACGGCATTCCGCCGGAGACATTCGCTTATCGGCTCGGCAACCGCTCCGCGCTCGAATGGGTCATCGATCAATACCAGGTCAGCACCGACAAACGCTCTGGCATCACGAATGATCCGAACCGCGAAGATGAACCGGATTACATCGTAAAGCTGATCGGAAAAGTGATCGCGGTAAGCTTGGAAACGCAGAAGTTGATCGCGCAGCTGCCGCCGCTGGAAGTTGAAAGGTCGTAAAGATGGCTATTCCAAAATATGACGAAATGATGCTGCCAGTTTTGCGCATCCTCGGTGACGGCGCCGAGCACTCGCAGCGCGAACTTGCAGAGCAGATCGCTGATCACTTTAAGCTTACGCCGCAAGAACGCGCGGAAAGGCTGCCAAAAGTAAAAGCGACCTATCTGCGGCATCGACTTGGTTGGGCCGGATTTAGTCTGCGACGCGCCGGTTTGGCAGAAAGTCCACGAACCGGGACGCTCCAAATCACGGATGAGGGCCGAACATTTCTTGCGAGTAATCCCAGCCAGCTTCGTGCTGCAGATCTAAAACGATTTCCAGCCTACGCCGCCTTTGTGGAGAGGATGAAGAGCGAAGCCGAAATTCCTGAGACGAAAATAGAAAGCGCACACGAGACGCCGGAAGAACGGATCGAGGCTGCATTCAGCGACCTGAATCAAACGTTAGTCGGCGAACTTTTAACGCGCCTTTCAACGGTAGATCCATTTCGTTTCGAACGAATAGTTCTAGACCTGCTTGTGGCGATGGGATACGGCGGATCATTCAAGGAAGCAGCTGCGGTAACTCAAAAAACCGGAGACGAAGGCATAGATGGCGTCATTAACGAAGACCGTCTCGGGCTAGACGTGATTTACATTCAAGCAAAGCGATGGAAGTCGAGCATCGGACGTCCCGAGATTCAGAATTTCGTCGGCGCTTTGGCAGGTAAAAAAGCCGGTAAAGGAATCTTCATCACGACGAGCGAGTTCCATGACAACGCACGCGATTATGCGGCTGGTATTCATCAAAAAATAATTCTCATCGATGGTCGCCGGTTGGCCGAGCTCATGATCGAGCATGATATCGGCGTCGCCGAGGAACACGCTTACAGCGTCAAGAAGATCGACGGCGATTATTTTGAGGAAAGCTGATAATGGATTTCACCGAACGATTAGCGGGTCGCGATCCGCATCTGAGCGACAAGTCTTCGAGAGGAAACGCGAGTCAGTTCTTTATTGCGGGAGAGCTTTGTCGCCGAGGGTATTCTGCGGTTGTCACTCTTGGTAATACTCCAAAACGTCGACATCCTCTGCAGCAATCAAAAGGGAACACGTTTCGCTCATATTCAAGTTAAGACGTTTGTTCCAGGAAACAGAACCTGCAGCGTCGGAATGAAAGCGATGAAGAACGTAGGCCCTACGTTCTTGCCTGGGCGACGCTTCCGCTACCGGGAAAAAAACGAGATCGACACCAGCGCGAACGCCGGGAGAAGGATTGGCAGCGCGAACTTCCAAATATATTCGACGAAGCCTGGTGTCGGCACGCGTGCATGTTCGGCGATTGTTTTCACGAGCAAATTTGGGGCGTTGCCAATGTAAGTGAGCGCGCCAAAAAAAGTGGCGCCTAATGAAACCGCGATCAGTTCGCGGCCATTTTCGCCAATGAACCTGGCGACGTGCGACGAATCGTTGATGTCCAAGCCATAAAGTCCGACAGCGGCCGCGAAGAAGCCCAAATACGTCGGCGCGTTATCGAGCAAAGCCGACAACATGCCGGTCGCCCAGTAGAATGTCAGATCGGAATTTAACCCGAGCCTTCCGGCCGAGTTTTCCATGAATTCCAAGACTGGAATCATGGTTCCGAAAATACCGAGGAAGAGCCAACCGACTTCTTTGAGGGGAGCAAAAGTGAAATTGTTCGCGTCGCGAATCCGTTTTGGCGTTGCGAGATAAGATCCGAGCGCGGCCAAAACCACCACTGGTTCGCGCCAGCTCGCTGGCATAGCAACGAGCGCGGCCAAAATGACGAACAAGAAAATGAAATTGTGCGCGCCGTCGCATCTCCATGACGTCAAATCGCTTTCATGGGGGTGGTTTCTGCTCGCATGAAGATTGATGGAATCGAGAACAAAAAATATGAGAAGGACAATCCCGATCGTGATCAGCCACTCGCGCCAGCAATGTTGCACGGTCCACCAGAACGGCACGCCCTTGAGGAATCCCAGAAACAACGGCGGGCCCACCGGCAAAAGCGCGCCTCCAATGTTGCTGACCAGAAAAATGAAAAACGCGATGTGCATCGGCGCGACGCGACTTTTGTTCATCGTGATCCAAGGGCGAATGAGGAGCATCGACGCGCCAATAGTTCCGATCAGATTTGCCAGCACCGCACCGACAAAAAGAAACAGCGTATTCCTGGCCGGGCTGCTTGGCGCTCTCACACGCAGATGAATGCCCCCAGAGACGACAAAGAAAGAACCAACCACAACCATGAAGGTCACATAGTCGATCGAGGCATCGAGGACTCGCGCACTCTGATGAATGACGAACAACTCATAGGCGCACACCACGCCTGTCAGCGCCACACAAAGCTGGTGGTAGTGACGCTCCCAATGGTATCGTGCGATCAACGGACCGAAGCCGATGGCCAGTAACAGAATTCCGAACGGCAGCATGATGGCCGGGTTCGGCTCTCCAGTAGCAGGCCCAAAATTCGGTAGCATTTCTAATTTATAATTGGAGTGACCAGAGAGCGGTTGGTCTTGACCAGCTTCGTTTCCCTAATCAAAATCGCTCTCCATATGGACTTCAGCTCACACTCTATTCTCTGGATATTGGTTATCGGTCTTGTTGTCGGCGCTATCGCGAAACTGTTGATGCCGGGAAAAGATCCCGGTGGTTGCATCATTACGATTCTGCTCGGCATCGCCGGCGCGTTCGTTGCCAGTTATCTCGGCCAGGCACTCGGCTGGTATCAGCCCGGACAACCAGCAGGCTTCATCGGATCGGTCGTCGGCGCGATGATACTGTTGCTCTTGTATCGATTCCTCTTTCGCCGCGGCGCTTAAGCACGCAGTGCGTCTAGAGGCGGTCTGTCCTCAGCCGCAATCTGGGGTCCTACGCTCTGCGGGTGAGGACACGCGCCGTTACACCAGGTGGGCCGGAAATCAGAGGCAACCATGTGATGCGGATTCATCTTAACGCTTCAACAAGCTGCTGGTTTGCTCTGTCGCGGGGATGACAGATTGTCATTGCTTCATGGCCGCGCCTACAAAGATCCGGATTATCGTCGCCTTCGCCGCTCTGTATCTTATCTGGGGTTCAACTTACCTTGGAATTCGCTTTGCGATTGAGACTGTTCCGCCATTTTTAATGGCGGGCACTCGGTTCCTGATCGCGGGCGTGATCATGTATGGGATCGCGTGGTTGCAAGGCATCGGTAAATCGAATTGGGCGAACTGGCGGACGTCCTTGATTATCGGCGCCTGTTTGATTCTCGGTGGCAATGGCGGGGTAACAGTCTCCGAAAAGTATATCGATTCGGGGTTGGCGGCGCTGATCGTGGCGGTAGTTCCCATCTATATTGTGGTGCTGGGCTGGGCATCCGGAATCGCGCCCAGGCCAACTCCAATTGTCTGGCTGGGCCTCGTAGGAGGTTTTGTTGGCGTTGGTGTTTTACTGGGCCCGGCGCTGCGCTTTTCTTCAAACGGCGGACGACATCCTGCAATAGGAATGGCGATCCTGCTTGTCTCGTCCTTCATCTGGTCGGCGGGATCGCTCTATTCGCGCACGGCTAAACACGCGGCCTCTCCGTTTCTCACCGCTGCTCAACAGATGCTCTGCGGCGGATTGCTCCTTTTACTCGCTAGCTTCGCGACCGGCGAAACACGGCGTTTCCATCCAGGTTCCATGTCGATCTTGTCGCTCGCGTCATTTGCCTATTTAGTCATTATCGGAGCCGTGGTTGGATACACGGCCTACATTTGGTTGCTGCGAAATTGCGATCCTGCGAAAGTCGCTACCTACGCCTACGTGAATCCGATCGTGGCCGTCCTGCTTGGCGCCGCTTTCGCCGGGGAGACTTTGACCATGCGTACATTGGTCGCCGCTGCCCTTATCATCGGCTCTGTGGCGCTGGTGATTACCGCGCAGCAGTTGAGATTGAGAGCCGAGCCGCAAATTAGCGCCGCTGTGACCCCAGCTGATTGAGAATGATGAAAAGCGAAAATCCATCTGATGATCCGAAAGGACCTGTCCTGAGCGGCAGTCGAACGGATCGAAAAGAAACGATCGAAGTAGTCGAGCGGAATTGGCGCGCTGAAGTCGAAACAGCGCAGGTGTATCGCGATCTTGCCGGACGCGAAGTCGATGAGAAACGCAAAGGAATTCTCTTGCGCATGGCGGAAGCAGAAGAACGGCACGCGCAACGCTGGGAGAAAAAGCTGCGAGACCTCGGCGTCGAGGCGCCCATTCTCAAAGATACAATCGGTCGCCGGCTAAACCGTTGGTGGAATAAAATCGCCGGCGCAGAGATAGCTATTCGCCGAATGGAAGCAGCGGAAGAACGGCACGAAGCAGAATTTCGGGATCAGGCCGAGCGGGCGCTGGCACGAGAGCACGATGTACAGGATTTTCTTCGCGAGAGCGCACTCGAGGAGAAGGCGCACGCCCGTGCGCTGAGCGCGATGGCTCCGCCGACCGGTCCGAGGACAGCCCTCGATGCAATTTTGAAACGCGAGCGCTGGCATGGGCGCGGTGGCAGCTGGGTAGCCGACGCGATTTACGGCGCAAATGACGGACTGGGTGCGGTGTTCGGAATCGTTTCCGGCGTTGCGGGCGCGACGAATAACCAGCAACATTACGTGCTCATATCCGGTTTGGCGGGGATGCTCGCTTCGACTCTCTCCATGGGAGCTGGGGCGTATCTCGCCGCGAAGAGTGAACGCGAGGTTTATGAAGCGGAAATCTCGCGGGAGCGAACGGAAGTGGAAGAAAAT
>VBQC01000244.1 GCA_005887825.1 Verrucomicrobiota bacterium
CCACTGGGGAGTCGGCAACCTCCTGTCGTTGATGCACCAGATTGGCGGATGGAATCCGCCGGCCGAAGTACAAGGAGCGAGCAGATCGAAATGATTAGGAGATTTCCCAAAATAAAGAAATGAAAGGAATAAAATGAGAAACGTAAAACCAAACGGAAAAGTTGCGTTCATTACTGGCGCCAATCGCGGGCTCGGTTTGGAGACCGCGCGCGAGCTCGGCAAGCTTGGCATCGTTGTCGTTCTCGGGTCACGCGATTCGAAAAAAGGCGAAGCCGCGGCTGCGAAGATTCGCGACGAAGGCATTACCGCCGAAAGTCTGGGTTTTGACGTTACCAAATCGCAGGATCATCAGAAGGCTTACGATTACTTCGCAAAAAAGTACGGCCGGCTGGATATTCTGGTTAACAACGCGGGCGTTTTGAAGGAGAGCCAAACTTCGGCAACTGGTTCAGGGCCAAATCCCGTCAGCGTGGTGTCGCCGGAAATCCTGCGCGAAACATTCGAAACGAATTTCTTTGCGCCCGTTGCGCTAACCCAAAAACTATTGCCGCTCATACGCAAAGCGCCGGCAGGCCGAATTGTGAATGTTTCCAGCATCTTGAGTTCTCTCACGCTGCATTCCGATCCGAACTCGCCGATTTACCCGTTCAAGACTTTCGCTTACGACGCGTCCAAGGCTGCGTTAAACGCCTTCACGGTGCATCTCGCCTACGAGTTGCGTGACAACAAAATCAAAGTGAACTCCGCGCATCCCGGGTGGGTGAAGACCGAGATGGGCGGCCCAAACGCGCCGATGGAAGTTAGCGAGGGCGGAAAGACGAGCGCGCAACTCGCCACACTTGCCGACGACGGACCGAATGGCGGCTTCTTCCATCTCGGCCAGCGACTCCCATGGTAAAACAATTGTCAAAATATTTATAGAGACGACCCCGTTCTTCTTTCGCTCGTTCGTTCTTGAGCAGTGAGCCGCCCGTCGCGATTTTGCCATTCCAACTTCTAGCGGCAGACTGAAAATGAATTCCCACAGCAAATCTCTTGCGATGAATTTACAAAACTTTTTCGACGAGCTGAAGCGGCGCCACGTCTACAGGGTCGCAATTGCTTACGGCGTTGTCGCCTGGCTTTTGATCCAGGTCGCCACGCAGGTTTTTCCATTCTTCGAGATTCCGAATTGGGTCGTTGAACTCGTCGTGCTCGTCATCGTCCTCGGTTTTCCAATCGCTCTCATCATTGCCTGGGCCTTCGAAATGACACCGGAAGGGATGAAGCGCGCCGAGGAGATCGCGCCTAACGAGTATATCCCCCATTGGAGCGCACGGAGGTTCGCGGCCCTCATTGTGGCTATGTACGCAGCAAGTCAACGTCCCCGGCCCAGATCACTGCCGCTTCAACGCGCTCTCAAAAGTCGATCGCGGTTCTGCCGCTGCTTAACGAAAGCGGTGATCCGAGCGAAGAGTATTTTTCGGATGGGCTGTCGGAAGAATTGATCGCCGCCCTGGCTCAAATCAGAGGGCTAAAGGTCATCGGCCGCAGCTCTTCGTTTCGTTTTAAAAACAAGAAAGAGGACAGCAAAACCATCGGTCAGAAACTAGGGGTGAGCACCCTGCTGGAAGGGACGGTGCGCAAACAGGGCGACCAAGTGCGCATCGTTGCTGAACTGGTTAATGCCGCGGACGGAAGCGAGCTGTGGTCGCGGACCTTTGATCGTGAACTTAAAGACATCTTTGCGGTCCAGGCGGAAATTGCGGAGGCCGTTGCTACGTCACTGGAGCTGACAGTGCTCGGCGCGGAAGAAGGGTCCGCAAAAAACGCTGCGACCAAAAATGTGGAGGCGCACAATGCCTATCTCCAAGGCCACTTTTATTTTGAGCGCCGTAATCTCGAAGACTATCTCAAATCGGTCGGCTTCTTCGATCAAGCGACCCGCCTCGATCCTGACTATGCGCTGGCCTATGCGGAACGTTCCGAAGCCTGGGCTTGGATCGGCGATTTAAGCAGCGAGAAACAGAAAGAGGCTTGGGCAGCCGCAAGAAGCGATGCCGAGAAGGCCGTCGCGATCGATCCGAATCTCGCGGAAGCGCACGCGGCCCTGGGCTGGGTTCGCTTTTTTATCGAATGGAAATTTGCCGAGGGTCTGGCCGAACTCAGGCGTGCGCAGCAGCTCTCGCCATGGAATCCGACCGCCAACGATCTGATGGCGCGAGTGGTCGTTTATCTTGGTCAATTCCAAGAGGCCGAGAAGCTGGCCCGGCAAGCGATCGAGCTTGACCCGCTCGCTTATCAAGCCCGCACCAGCCTGGCCCGTATTCTTTTTACCGAGGGAAAACTCGACGAGGCCGACGCTTCGGCACGCAAGGCGGCAGAACTACAGCCGACCGCTGCGGGCAGCCATCGGTGGCAGGTGCTTGTGGCGATCCAGCGTGGCGATGGCGAGCCGGCCCTGCGCGAAGCGCGACTGGAACCTAACGAAGGCTATCGACATTTTGAACTCGCACTCGCCCACTATGTGCGCGGGGACCGCCCTGCGGCAGACGCAGCTCTAGCCGAGCTGATCGCCAAGGACAGAACCTTTTTGGCGTATCAGATCGCTGAGGTCTATGCCTGGCGAGGCCAAACGGACAAGGCTTTCGAGTGGTTACAAGTCTCCCTGGATAATCATGACACCGGGATGTTAAGTCTTTTGATCAACCCTTTAATGCGCGGTTTGCGCCATGACGCTCGCTACAAAGCCCTGGTCGCGAAAATAGGTTTGCCAGTGTCGTTATGAGTGAGCGCGAGTCTTCTTTCGTCGCCAGTCGCCGCTTGAAGAGATTACCGAGGAACATCTCGAAAGAGGGACTACGGATCACCTCGCGAGTGGTATTTCAAAATCCCACGCTTGTGTCATAGCGGCGGATTCGCTCCGTCGAGTACCCTCTGGTCATGAATGAAAGCGATACCGGACTGAACAGATACCTGCGAGAGATCGGACGAATTCCTCTTTTGACGCCGCAGCAAGAGAGCGAGCTCGCAGCGAAAATCAAAAAGGGAGATGCCAAAGCGCGCGAGCAGATGATCAACGCGAATTTACGGCTCGTTGTCACCATCGCGCACGATTACGCCAATCTCGGTCTGCCCCTGCTTGACCTGATCTCCGAAGGAAACATCGGATTGACCAAAGCGGTCGAGCGCTTCGACCCGGGAAAAGGGGCGAAGCTGAGCACGTATGCGGCGTGGTGGATCAAACAATCGATCAAGCGCGCTCTGGCCAATCAGAGCAAGACGATCCGGCTGCCGGTGCATCTCGTCGATAAAATCGCGAAGGTGCGCCGCGTCTCGCTACAGATGAGCGACGAACTTGGCCGCGAACCGACCGAGGACGAACTCGGCGACGAACTTGGCATTGCCAGCGAAAAAGTTGCGCGATTAAAGATTCTCGGTATCCGCCCGGCTTCGCTCGACGCCCCGCTTGTGGACGATGATGATTCCGCCGAGTTTGGCGCACTTGTCGGCGACGAAGATGCGCAAACGCCGTTTGAATTATTACGCGACAAAAATCTGCGCGGTGAAGTGGATGGCCTAATCGCAGTGCTCGACGACCGGGAGAAGAAAATCATCTCTCAGCGTTTCGGTCTCGATGGGGGACAACCGAAAACGCTGGAGGATGTAAGTAAGGATTTCGGCGTCACGCGGGAGCGTATTCGTCAACTGCAGAACATTGCGCTGGCCAAGCTGCGCCGCGCGCTCAGCAAGCGAGAGGAGCTCCTGAGCGCAGCGGAGTCGGTCGAAGCTTAAGGAAAATTATGAATAGAAACGTCGAAGCAAACTTTTTCCCGCAGATCGTCGAATCGATTAAAGAGAAGGCATGTATCTTGATAATCGATAACAACCGCGATTTTGCCCACTCGGCCAAGCTCGCGCTGGAAAGGACGGGCCGCTACTTCGTTTATGAAGAGAACGACGCGAGCAAAGCTCATCAAACAGCGCAGGGCCTTAAGCCGGATCTTATCCTGCTCGATATCGCGATGCCGGAAGCGGATGGCGGCGAAGTCGCCGCGCGGATTGAGTCCGATCCCACATTGCACAGAATACCGATTGTCTTTTTGACGGCTCTGGTGACGAAAGCTGAGACAAAATCGGGCCTGCAGATTCAAGGACATCCATTTCTGGCTAAGCCGATCGGCATTCCTGAATTGGTCGCAGGCATTGAACGATATCTGCCTGTGCACGCAGCGTTTTAATTATTAATAATTCCGCGCCCGCGACAATTGAACGAACTGAGACGAGACCAGCTGACGTGGTTGTGCGGGAAGTTCGGGAGCGCGGACGCTCGCAAAGAACAGCGAAACAAATGACGCCTAATGAGAAATACATGAGAACGGAGATGAAAGAGAAAAACGGCGTCCCGACGACCCAGGACGTACTCACACACCACCTGAACTGCTTCGGGAAGGGCGACCTCGCCGGCACCATGGTCGACTACACCGCCGAGTCGAGGTTCTTCACACCGGATGGGCAGTTGCACGGCTCCGAGGCGATTCGGAGATTCTTCGTGAGATTATTCGAAGAGTTCGCGAAGCCGGGGATGTCCTTCGAGATGCTCCGGCAAGAGGTCGACGGCGACACCGCCTACATCGTGTGGAAGGCCGAGACGGCGGACAACCGCTTCGAGCTCGGCACCGACACCTTCGTCGTACGCAACGGAAAGATCCTGACCCAGACGTTTGCGGGGAAGATCTCGCCGAAGCAGCGACTTCCCGGTGCCAATGAGTTGTGACTTAACACTTATGAAACTAGGCAGCCTTCAATGCGATCGATCACTGTGTTCTTAAACGCGGACGCTCGCAAAGAACAGCGAACAATTGTCAACTAACAATAAAATGAAAGGACAAGTAAATGACAACCTAAGGAGAAAAACATGGGTAAGCTTGAACGAAAAACTGCACTGATTACTGGCGGCAACAGCGGCATTGGCCTGGCGACGGCGAAGCAGTTCGTGAACGAAGGCGCGTACGTCTTCATCACGGGCCGCCGTGAGCCGGAGTTGGCTGCGGCCGTCAAGGAGATCGGAAGCAATGTAACCGCGGTACAAGGAGACGTGTCAAACCTTGGCGATCTTGATCGTCTCTTCGCGCAAATCAAACGGGAGAAGGGCAAGCTCGATATTGTGTTCGCAAATGCCGGTGTCGCGACGTATGCCCCGTTCGGCACGATCACTGAGGAGCACTACGATTCGATCTTCAACATCAATGTCAAAGGTCTGCTTTTCACGGTGCAGAAAGCGCTTCCGCTGCTGCCGGATGGCGCCTCTGTCATCCTGAATGCGTCCATCGTCGCGAGCAAAGGATTTTCGTCAAATAGTGTTTATAGCGCCACAAAAGCCGCTGTGCGCTCCTTCGCGCGGACATGAACAACGGACTTAAAGGATCGCCGCATTCGCGTGAACGCAGTGAGCCCAGGGCCGATCGAGACACCCGGTCTGAACAACCTGCTGGCTTCCTCAGGAGCGGGCGACGAACGCTTAAAGATGCTTTCCAACAATGTTCCGCTCGGCCGACTCGGCACGCCCGATGAGATCGCAAAGGCCGTGGTGTTTCTCGCATCCGACGACAGCAGCTACGTCACCGGAACGGA
>VBQC01000245.1 GCA_005887825.1 Verrucomicrobiota bacterium
TCAAATAGAGGAGGAGGCTCAGGTAGTTCCTGAACCTTTGGAGCAATATTCAGTCGCCCCGGCGAAGACGAAGACTGAAAAACAGGCGCCGCGTCGCCACGAGCATGTCGCCCGCCCGCGTCCAGACTTCTTCGAGAAATTAGTTGTCGATTTCATCAACCTCCAAAAACATCAGCCGGAGAAATACCTGTGGCGGCGCGGTGAGTAAAAAAGTTTTGGAGCACGATTTCAGTCCCCGCTAATGCGACAATAGGCCAGCGGTTGGCTGCGTCGCAAGGTTAGATCGTTTTGACCGCCCAAATGACTATGAAGAGCCCGATCAATCCACCCGTGATGATCCCACTCGGAACCAAGTATGGGGCGTCGCCCGATTTCGGACCTCCCTTCGCAAGATAAATTACGAGACTGAAGGCCAGACCGTAGAGCGCGCCGGTGACCATCGCGGACCACCATCGGGTAGTTGCGGCTAAGGAAAAGCCTGTAAGAAGCGCAACCAGTACGCCTTTCAACGTAGCCGCAAAAAGGATCTGCCATTTGTATGGCTCCTTGGGCTCAAAAAAAATGCCCACGCCGTCCAAAGCGCCGAGCACCGCACCAATGACTGCTACGGCGAGGAAATTCATGAGTCAGTGCCCCGCTGTAGATGCTTCAGACAACTCATTGATAGGCGTGAAATCATGCGATCTAACGAGACGGAGCTCAGCCACCGCTGGCGGGAGCGAGCTTTGCTGTACTATCAACTCTCATCTCTAAGCCCTCAACTTTCTCAGTACACCGGCCAGCGGTTAGATGCCATGAAGGGTTGTAGAGCGTGGGCAAAACGGGCACACGCAGTTGTATGAAAAACAAAATCAACTCAACCCTTCATGACAAGAGCAACCTTATCAAAGCAAGCAGCGATGGCAATGAGGCAATGGGCCAGTTGTTGAAGCTGGGTCTGGATGTGGACCTGCGCAACATCGCGGTGGCGATCCAGTGCGAGCGGGGCGCGATTGGGCCGGCCCGGAAGTTCACCCGCGAGCAACTCATCGCCTGGGTGAAGCAGAAGAGCGCATGCGGTGTCGGAGTGCTGCGGTTTCGGTTACACGCTGCACGAGCAGCTCATTGGGGCAGGAACACACTCGCTCCTCACTACGCCGATGCGTTTGAATCTGGAGCGGCGGCGCAAGAACGATCGGATGGATGCGCGGGAGTTGTGTGTGCGGCTGTCACGGTATCTGGACGGACACCAGGATGAGTTGCGTCCGATTCGCATTCCCAGCCGCAGCGAGAGAGAGCGCCGGGAGCTGGGACGACAGCGGGAGTTTTGGAAAAAAACAATTGCGCCGGCTGGAGAATCACGGTCGGGCACTGCGCATCGAGCATGAGCACGAGAGCTTGGGCGCGGGCTGGGCCGGGCCGCGCAAATAGAAACAAGTCGCGCCGCAGTGCAGTGAGTTTGTGCGCGAACAACTTATCCCGGTGGTGGAACAGATCCGGGCCGCCAAAGCGCAACTGGATCGCTTAAGTGAGCAAATCGAGGCGCTGGTGGGGCAAGAAAAATCCCGGTGGGCTTAGGCGCGCTGACGGTATCGCTGATCGAAGGAGAGGTGTGCGATTGGCGGCGCTTCTCTCATCGCAAAGCGGTGGGCAGTTATACTGGCTGTTGTCCGAGCGAGCATAGCTCGGGCGGGGTGCAACGCTTCGGCGCGATCGACCGGCATCGCCTGGCACCCGCGCCAGAAGTGTTTGCACAAGCTCAGACATGGAGCATCACTCAAAAAGAAACTGGCCGTGGCGCTGGCTCGGCAATTGGCCATTGATCTGTGGCGCTGGAGAACGGGTCGCGTCACCGCGGCCGAGCTAGGTTGGACCTTGCCTGCTTCCTGAGGTGTGATTCGCGACTAAAAAACATCCTTAACTCTCAACTTTTACGAAACGCAATTTCCAAGCAAAATTCGATTGGGCCGCAGGGTGGAACGCTGCTCGACGCTGCAGCTGGTCTCTAAAGGATCATCGCTTAGATGGGGCGCGTTCCGCCCAAGGCGGCTTCCCGAAAGTCAAGCACGACATCATGGGCTCGCACAAAAGCGATGCTCGAATAAGAGCTGGTGACCCGCCGCGGCGGGAAACACGAGACGGGAAGCTGCGCCCTGCGCAAACCAAATAGCTTGGAAAGAGCGAGAAAGGAAAAAAGACAAAAAAACAAACAACACCCATCCCGCGATTGACAACCCTCGTAGGGGCTGCAGCGATTGGTTAGACCTTTTCGTGTTCATTTTGCGCTCGATAGCGCCCTGGAAAATCGTCGAACCATAATGCTCAGCCCGACAAGGCTCAACACGAACTGGAAAAGGAGCAGCCAAATATACCAATAGAAAAAGAGTGCAAAGCCGCGCGGCCCCAACAGGCTGGGCATCAACTTGGGGTCGTAATAAACGACGACATTGATGGCACTCAAAGCCACCCCAAGCAAAGCCGCGACGATAAGAACGTAGAAGAACGAGAGACGCGTTTGAAACAGACCAAATAGCCAAAGAGCCAGGCCGAACAACGACGAAGCCGACCGTGCAGAAAAAAGTGATGTAGTCGTAGGGACGTGACACTTTGGGTCTAACTATAATTAGATTGCATCTTGCAATCTATTTCCTGCCCTTCCGAGGGGGAAGCGCTCAAAAGGCTGCATGGGAGAATTGTACCGAATTACTCGGCTTTTGGGAAGCAGAATGATCCGCCCCTTCGCGCAAAATATTTGGGACCAGAGTTGCACCTTCTTCAACCGCGATCGGGAAATCGTTGGTCGTTCCCATCGAGAGTTGCGGCAGCTTGAGATATCCTTTTCCAGCACGTCGCGCAAGGTTTCTTGCTGGGCTGCGGGCGACATTTTGGTCCACATCTCCAGCTGAGTTTTCTTTAATCAGTTCTTAAATATTCTTCGGCGGTAATAGTTCGTCCGCCGTGCGGTCGCCTAGCCACGGCAAGTCTGTCCGACGGCGGACCCGGCGAGCTTACAGAGCGCGGTTGGCGGAATGGTGGTGAGCTTGGCTGGCATGATGTTCGCGGCCGGCGGATATCTGGCCGAACCGAATTGCTTGATTCATAAATGATTTGCGGCGAGGGCGCCGCGGGAAAAGATTTGTAGCCAGAGCGATTTGAACAAAGCCATGCGCAGGATGTCCTGGTGTTTGTCGCCGACGGTGATGTCGTCGAGGAAAACCCCTTCCAGCTCGAAGCCAAACCGGCTGTTGAGATTGATATTGCGCATGTTGATGTCGCGCGAGTGGATGTAAACCTTATTTAGGTTCCGAATCATGAAAGCATAATAAAGAAAGCCGAACGTCGCCCGTTTCCCGATGCCTTTGCCCTGCAATCCGGACTCGCCCACCAGCTTTTTCATTTCGAGTTTGCCTGCCGTCAGGTCGATGTTCTCGCCGCCGACGATTCCCACCGGCTGGTCGTTGTAGTAGACGCCGAAATATTCCCGTGTCGGATGGGTGAAATACTTTCGCAGCTGGCTTTCGTTTTCCGGAAACGCCGGCACGAAGCTTTCGCGGACGGCAGGGACCTCTAGCCACGCGGCGACCTTGCTGACGTCCGGCAATTGCAGTGGATGAAGCGTCACGTGTTGGATGGCGAGTTGTTTACGGTCCACCCATTCGTCCTTCACAGACGCCAGCGTAAAAATTCCGTTGTAATACTCCACCTCTTCGGCGGGTTTCTTTTCCTGCGCCAGGAGATTGTCGAGCAGGTGCGAAGCCACCTGGATGATCTCGTGCTTGCGCACGCCGTAGTTCGTGAGTTCGTTGTAAAAGCCTTTCGCGACCAGTTTCAGCATCTGATCGCGCTGCTTCTTGCCGACAATTTCTTTGTCGCTCTGCTCGTCCATCGCTGCCACCAGCTGCACTATTTCACCTACGCAGCTAAAGTCCAGACTGCTCGTGCTCAAAGAGGGCGCGCCGCCCTACTAAAGAGGCGCGCTGACGTACGATGCGCTGCGTAGGAATCGTTTTGTTTGCTGCCCGCCTCGAAGCCAGGACAAAGAGCGCGTTAGCGACCGCTGCGGCGAAAGAGTTACGGTTTTTGCCTCGCAAAGTCGCGCGGGATTGCTTATGACTCGTTCATGAAAACGACAATTCTATTCACAAATTTGCATTCACCGTTCGCTTGGGCGGTCTGCTTTGCTTTTCGTTTCACTCCTGATTGGCTCCTTTGGACTTTTGCCCGGAGCACAAGCGGTTAGCCCAGCGCCCGATGGAGGCTATCCTGGTGGCAACACAGCAGAGGGGCAAAACGCCCTGTTCAGCCTCACCAGCGGCACTTACAATACGGCAGTTGGACGCTGCCGCTGCCGTTGGCAAAGACCCATCCGCAGCCTCGATTCGCGCCTTTATGGCATTGGTTTTATGGTAGGATTAGACGCGGGGATGTCCGCTAACGGCACGGCAAAAGCATAGACTTTGTTCCTGGCGGCGCGAAGTAAATCCTAGCGCGAGCGACGATGCCGGTGTTCCACTTGCGCGTATTGGCCATTAGCTCGTTAGGCCCGCCTCCCGCGTAAATGACTGCGCCGGTATCGCCATTGTAACCGTGTAATCGCTGGTCACCCTCGGCGCCGACCACCCAGACAATCGCGTTATTGGTCCCATCAGTAGTTGTAACCCAGGGCGAGCCCTTACCGGTCTGGCTCACGCTCCAAGCAGGGACTATGGTGGGCGGATTTGTGGCAGTGATTTTATAAGCCGAAACAGCGCTGCTCCCGTTACGAAAGACAAAATATGTTCCTTGGGGGGTGCGGTAACTGGCAGCCGATTGGCCTGTCACGTAATTGGCAACATTCGCGGACGCCACCGGCGCGGTGATACCGCCGAGATTATTACGGTTACGTAAATAGGCTTTGCCGTCTTTTCCCAAGGCGAGCGCCAGCTGCGAAGGTGTCGCGCCGGGGACATCGATGAGCACTGCGCCGCACCCGCCCAAGTCGGTGTCTCCGCGTCGAGCGAGAGCCAGTTAGTAGGCGCCCAGTAATCGATCGGCGAGCCACTAAAGACTGGCCCAGTTCGCAAACGAATAATCGCTTCGCCACCGCCCCAATGGCCTCCAGTGTTGAACGTATTCCCGGTGATCACGAACATGTTTGTGCCATCACTGGCAACACCGCCATGCCCCCAAATTCCGCCACCGATAGCGCTAGGTGCCCAGGCGGTCACACGCGAAGGATTATTGATTGGCACGCCGACAACCCAGCCGTGATATGTGCCGCAATCGCCGAAGTGGCCGGAATACGGCACATAAACCACGCCATTGACCAGCCCGAGTGCGGCGCGTTGGTTCTGGATCGACGAAGTAAAGGTAGTGCCGTTGTACCTAGCGGTGGCGTTCACATCTACTGGCCAGCCGGCACTGGTCGTGCCCGTGTCCACGTTCGATGAAAAAATGAAATGCTTTTTGATCGCGCCATTGATCATTGCATCGAAGAAAAGTGATCGAGAGGCAAGATGGACAACGGGAGTGCCCTTGATGCCAAGCGGGCTGATATTGCCGCATGGGAGACCTGAGGTGACGGGCGCTCCAACGTTGCGCCGCCAAATCACCGTGCCCGTAACGGCGTCGAGCGCGTAAATGTAATTCGATTCGGTCGCGACAATAACTTTCGCCCGACCGCCGGGCCCACCTTCAACGTAAAGCGGTTGAGCGTAAACATTGCCTGAAATCGTGCCATTGAAGTTCAGATTGCGCTTCACATAAACAGCGGCGGAGCGCGTGAAGGCCGAATCGATGTAAAGCCCGTCGCGAGAAAGATGGTTGTGCTCCTGGGTAACGTTGACCTGCGCGTCGATTGGACAAACCAAGCCCCACAAGCTGGCAACGACTAGCGAGAAAACGGGAATCAAAGGTTTCATCCGTCCGCGGTCGGTAATCCTGCGCTAACTCGTACCACAACGCAATTAATGAATACGACGTTCCCCCCAACAGAGGTTGCACCGAAAATATTGGCGATAAAGCAGTTCAAGTTGACCGTTTTCAGATTAGCAGGTTCTAAGCCAGAATCAGAGCTGACCTTACGTCACCGTCCTCACACTTAGCGCAAGTCCTTCCTATCAGAAACTGTCAAGATTTCCGACGCGGAACGCGTGCGCCGACGCTAGAGAGCCGCAGACTAGATGCCAGTATGATGGCTTCTCGATTAACCGATGATCCTCGGGAAGCAGTTGTGCTAACGCGCGACGCGTTTAAGAGCACGCGAAA
>VBQC01000246.1 GCA_005887825.1 Verrucomicrobiota bacterium
TTTACTGACCCAGCGCGACGAGACCAAGGAAGATCCGCAGCCACAAGATCTCTATCCAGTCGGCACGGCGGCGATCGTCTTGAAACTTTTACGCCAATCGGACAATCACGTTGTCATTGTGGTGCAAGGTCTCCGCCGCTTTGCGCTGCGGAAGATTATCGCCACAGCTCCATACCTGCGGGCCGAAGTCGAGCTGCTCAATTCCAGACTGCCACCCAGCACCAAGGAATGGGAAGCGACTTTCCGGAACTTGCGCGATTCGGCTGCGAAACTTCTCGAGCTCACTCCCGATGTGCCCGAACAGGCGCGCGCGGCCGTGCTCAGTATCGAGGACCCCGAACAACTGGCCGATTTTCTCGCGCCGAACTTGAACGTCGAAACGGCGCAAAAACAGGCGCTTCTCGAGGAACTCGACGTCGAAAAGCGGCTGGCCACTGTTCAGACCAGTATTTCGGCGCAACTGGAGATCGCGCAGATTCAGCAGAAGCTGCAGCAGGACGTGCAGTCGCAATTTTCCGAAGCGCAGCGACGCGCTTATCTGCGCGAACAGATGAAAGCCATCCAGCGCGAGCTTGGCGAAGAGACCGGCGCGACCGATCAGATCGAGCGATTGCGGAAGCGACTCGAGGAGGCAAAACCTCCGGAAGAGGTGCTCGCGCAAGCCGATCGAGAGCTGCGCCGTCTCGATGTTATTCCGCCGGCCAGTCCGGAGTATTCCGTGATAGTGAGCTATGTCGAAACGATCGCAGAGTTGCCGTGGTCGAAACTGAGCAAGGACAATCTCGATCTCGACCAGGCGCAGCAAATTCTCGATCGCGATCATTACGATCTTGAAAAAGTAAAACGGCGACTGATCGAATATCTCGCCGTCCGCAAATTGAATCCGCAGGGACACGGACCGATTCTTTGTTTTCTCGGGCCGCCCGGTGTCGGCAAGACAAGCCTCGGTCAGTCGATCGCTGATGCGCTCGGTCGGAAGTTTGTGCGAATGAGTTTGGGCGGTATTCGGGATGAAGCGGAGATTCGCGGACATCGCCGCACCTATATCGCTTCAATGCCTGGCCGCATTATTCAAGAGCTGCGCCGCGCCGGCACCCGCAATCCCGTGATGATGCTCGACGAGATCGACAAAATCGGCGCCGATTTCCGCGGCGATCCCGCGAGTGCGCTGCTCGAGGTTCTCGATCCCCGCCAGAATCATGCATTTTCCGACCGCTACCTCGATGTGCCGTTCGATTTGTCGCAGGTGCTCTTCATTGCGACGGCGAATTATATGGATGCTGTCCCGGAACCGTTGCGCGACCGGATGGAAGTGATTTCGCTGCCCGGGTATACCGAGCGAGAGAAGCTGGAGATTGCAAAAAGATATTTGGTTCGGCGGCAGCTCGAGGAAAACGGTCTCAAACCAGAGCAATGCGCGTGGCAGGACGAAGCCTTCTGTCGGATTATTAACGATTACACGCACGAGGCCGGCGTTCGCGAATTGGAACGGCAAATCGGCGCGGTCTGCCGAGCCGTGGCAGCGCAGGTGGCACGCGGAAAAGCTGAAAGCGTCACGATTACGCCGGAACGTATGGCCGAACTACTGGGGCCGGCCAAGTACGTTCGCGAGACGAAACTCAAAACAAGTCAGCCAGGCGTCGTCACCGGCCTGGCTTATACGCCTGCCGGCGGCGAAGTGCTGCATATCGAGGCGATGCGTTATCCGGGCAAAGGCAACATCACGCTCACCGGTCACATCGGCGAAGTAATGAAGGAATCAGTCCAGGCCGCACTCAGTCTAGTGCGCAGTCGCGACGGCGAACTAGGCGCGAATGCAGAGGATTTTCGAAAGATCGACATTCACGTGCACGTTCCGGCCGGCGCTGTGCCGAAGGACGGACCATCGGCAGGAATCGCCATGTTTACCGCGCTCGCCTCGCTTTTCAGCAACAGGCCGGTTCGTTCCGATGTTGCTATGACCGGCGAAATCACTTTGCGCGGGCTCGTCCTGCCAATCGGCGGCCTCAAGGAAAAAAGCCTCGCCGCGATGCGCGCTGGTATTTCCACTGTCATCATTCCCAAGCTCAACGAAAAAGACCTTGTCGATGTTCCCGAAGAGGCGAAACAAAAGCTCAAATTCATTCCGGTCGAAAATGTCGATGAAGTCCTGGAAGCCGCGCTGGACAAAAACAGTGCAGCGCCTGCGTCAGAATCGAAAGCGGCCTAGGTTCGACTAAAGCGTCGATGAAGTCTTGAACGTTGCTCTCGAAAGCGATTGGCGCTACGACCTCATTGATTCAAACTGGAGGAGAAGCGACTCGCTGCGCGGAATTACCACGCTTCGGTCTCAGCTCGTTGCTCGATCTCCTGCAAGCTTGGCTGAGCGCGACGAATCCAATCGCGCGCCTCATTGACGTCATTCTCGTTCACCGGGATCGCTCGCGGAATTTCCTCCCCTCGCGCGACCATCGCCCCCTCGAACTTCACAGGTTTAGCGCGTTTGATCGGGAACTTCCAATGATGCCCGAAACGGTAAAGTGCATAAAACATCGTCTTGGCTTCCACAGCACTTACGCCACTGCAGCGCATCGCGTTGTAAAACATCCGGTCGCAGTCTTGCCATGGGCGCTTGTGTTGCTCATAGGAAACGTCGTGCAACACGGAAGCGTCCCGATATTTTCCTTCAAATGGTCCGCCCATTAGCGACCAAAGCGACCGCGGGATTGAGGCGCCGTTCACTGTCGATCCGGCAGGCGCGACCCAGGCGATTCCGTGCGGATCGGTGTAGCGCAACTCGCTTAGCAACGTCATTGTCAGTCCATCCGAATTCCACCGCGTCACTGGGTGACCGGTGTAGTAACCCCATTTGGGCCCGTCTGAGGCGGATTGCTCCGCGCCGGAGAGTCGAGCTGGCTTTTTACCCGACGCGCACGCGCTCAAAACTGCCACGATGCTAACGAGCGCCAAAGACTGAATGCCTTTCCAATCTCCCATCGGTCCCAACGTTCAACCTCCTGCTTCGATCTTCAATCGGCAATTGCCACTGAAGCAGGCACTGTTTCGCGTTTCTGTTTTCGCGTTTTTGATCCGTTAGGCGTGATCGGCTCGCCTTCGGTCTGTCTTCGATACGGCTGGAGATAAAACATCATGAACACGCCGGTCACCACAAGCAGCGAGCCGATCCATTTCAACAGCCAGCCAGGGTCGCGCAAAATCTGCACCGTGCTTTGTCCGAGATTTTCTGGATTCCACGATGCTTGCGAAATTTTGTAAGTGAGTCCTGTCCAGGTCCGCCACCAAGCCCCGGGAAAACTAAACGGATTATTCATCCAGCACGAACCAGTGGCAGTCTCTCCGTCGGCAGCGACGACGCGCAGCGTACTTTTAAAGCTGGCAGGACTGTCGCTCCCTTCATTGCGTTTCACGTCGAAATCGAGCAACTCGAGTCCAACCGGTAACCCAATAACTTTCCAGCCATAAGCGATCATCGTCGCGTTAGGCGAAGTCGGTAATGTGATTTGCCAGCCGGTCGGTACCCATTGCTCAAACTTTTCGCTGTTTTGTTCGAGACGAACCCGAATGCCATCCGGCAAATCTGCGGCCATCGAAGTCTTTTCCGCCTTAATCGGAGTGAAATCGACCCATTGCTTTGCGTGCGGCATCAGCTTGTCGACCTTCAACTGCCAATCGGCCCAACCGGTCGGGAGCGGTTTGTTCATGTCGATGTTGCCAGATGATTTTCCACTCTTTCGCGACACAAGTTCGTAAGTAATCGCGCCATCGTTCGCGATGAAAAGCGTGAGATGATTTGGCGCTTCCGCGCCAGCTGGCGGCATCGCGGGCGGGCCTCCGGTCGTG
>VBQC01000139.1:0-3328 GCA_005887825.1 Verrucomicrobiota bacterium
TTGGGACCAGCCCTTTCGCTCCAGGTAAATATCGCCAAATAGGTTTTTAATTTTGTGAGGGTAAAGCGTGAGCTTGGGGCTGCTCAATGTCGCCCTGCATCTGCAGAATAAGAAGCCATCTACCTCCGGCGAGCGCATGGCATGAGAAATGAGACTGGCGACCTTGTCGGTGGGAAGTTCAATCGGGTATTTGTCGTCCACACACCAGTAAATCCACTCCTCGTCGTCAATCTCTGCCAACAAGTGCAGGATCGTCCCCTTAATATCCGAAGGGGAGGGAATATACTTGACTCGCTTGGTGTCAGTTCCGCCAACCTCCTGGTAAGGAACGTGGAAAACAAAGGGATGATCCGGCCACAGCCGGTCGTACTGAAAGATGACGTGCCGCGTGATCGCTCGATACCGATCACACGTAAGCACGATCGCTTTTATTTTATTGGGAAAACTCATAGCCGAACCGCTCAATATCCACTCTGAACTTGTTTGCAATCACGTCGCGTGTTCGTGAATCGTAATACTCAGTGTAGTGGCGCTCGCGAGGGTTGGCGCGGCGATGCGGCAACTTTTCGCTCAAACCGAGCTTTTGCGCCACAAAAGCCCAGTCCTCGTCGAGCCGTTCGAACTTCCCAACGAAATCGGCGAGCACATTTCCATTGGGATCGACAAACCAATCCAATTGGTAGCGATGCGGAGACGAGTGGACGCAAGTGCTGCTGCTGTACTCGATCCAATCGACAAATTCTTCGAAGGTCATTTTGTTTCTGAGCTGTAGCGCTTCCGCGCGCTCATAAAGCGAGACGACACGGTCCCACGGGTTGCGCACGAATCCGAATTTAAAGTACGTCTCGAATTGTTTGCGCCCGATTTCTCTCCGGCGCTCCTCCGGAAGCAACAGATACAGAGACGCCAAAATCCGGTTCTTTCTTCCTCCATAGCGCGTCCAATACGTCTCCATCTGATTTTTGATTTGCCACAAATTGAGATGCGGCTTCCAGGCCTTGCCGAGAATGGCTCGGACGCTGGTCGAGCCAGTCTTGGGCACCTCAACGAAGATGCACTCGTGTTGATGAGAGATCATAATCCAGTCGCTCGCTAGTTTATCCTGCTAACTACGATTGGCACGTCCACATGCGATGCAAAAATGGGTCGGCCGGGACTCGAACCCGGAACCAACGCCTTAAAAGGGCGCTGCTCTACCGATTGAGCTACCGACCCTCGCGGGAAACGTTTTCTAATCCAGATCGATTGACCTCGCAACAGCGAGCGCGTAGCAATTCGTCTCCGATCGTGGTTAGATGACCGTGGGCAAATCGCGCAGCGAATTCTTTTGTCGATCTAAACGAAAGATCAACAAGCCTGCCTCGCTTGCTGCTTTCCAATCGCGTTCCGAATCATCGCCGACATGGAGGACCTCGTTCGGTTTTAGATCGATAAACTTAAGCGCGCGGCGGAACAGTTCCGGGTCGGGTTTGTCCGCGCCCAATTCGCTAGAAACGAAAACGTGCGCAAAATATTTCGAGATGCCAAGGTGCTCGAGGATGAACCGCAAGCGCCCATCAAAATTTGAAACCACGGCCAGCTGAAATCGGGGACGCAATTTCTCCAGGACATCGGTAACCTCGGGATACAATTCCCACGCACCGGCCTCGGCGAAATGTTCATAGGCGATTTCGAAAAAATTGTCGCGATCAAATTCGCCTAGCGAAGACGCGACCTGATCGAGCACAAGATCGACAAGTTCGCGCCACCAGCCTTTGTCGTCATTCTCGCGCGGCCCGTCGATGGCGGCGCGGGGCGGCATTCGTTCCCAGGCCGCGAAAAACGCGCGATCGAGCTGCTGTGCGTCAAGTGTTAAACCAATCTCACGTCCGACCAGCGCATAATGATCCCCCACCGTCTTGGTCAGATAAAAGAGCGTTCCAACCGCATCAAAAAAGATCGCTTTTAATGGTTTCTCTTTGTTTTTTATAATCATGAACGCGCTTGATCGATGGAAAATTGTTTTGACGCTGATTGCAATCTTTGTTGCAGGCGCGGTGACCGGCGGGTTGCTCACGATCCGCGCGGCAAAATACGAGATGCCGCGACGGAGCGAGCTGCCACCGGGGGCGCCCTTTGCGGTGGATCGCTGGCGCGCACGCTTGCATCTCACGCCAGAGCAGGACCTGAAGCTGAGACCGATTGCGCAGCAAGCGGACAATGAGTTGCGCAACCTGTATGCGTTGAATTTGCGCGAGATAGATGGAATTCTCGGTCGTGCGCAAGATCGAATGAATCCGATCCTTCGGCCGGATCAGCAGCAACGATTGCGACAAATGGTGGAAGAACGAAAACAACATCTGGAGCAATGGTTCAACGTGCCCGAGCCACACCTGCCGTGAATATGAGCGATGAGCTGCGTGTTTCACTGAAACGGATGCAATCCGCTGGCGAAGAACTGGCGAACAGCATCAGTCACGGTATCGGCTTGTGCGCCGCGTTAATCGGCACGCCGATTCTTCTGCTGGAAGCGCGTCGTAGTAGTCCCGGCTTTTTTCTCGGCGCGGTGATTTTTGCAGTCACGCTGTCGATGCTGTATCTCGGTTCAACGCTGTACCATGCATGGCCGCAAACGCGCGGGAAATCCGTTTTGCGGACGTTGGACCACTCAGCGATCTTTTTGCTGATCGCCGGGACATACACGCCGTTTACGCTCGGCCCGCTTCGCGGATTGTGGGGTTCCTCCATACTCACCGTTGTTTGGGCGCTCGCCATTTTCGGCGTGATTTTAAAAGCGACGCGCGGAGCGTCGCGCCATCCGAAACTGGGGATGACGCTTTATCTTGGCACAGGATGGCTGGCGCTGATTGCGGTTCGGCCGATGATGTTGGCGATTCCGTTTGCGGCACTGTTCTGGCTAGTGGCTGGTGGCGTCGCCTATACCACTGGTGTGCTCTTTTTCGTCAACCAACGCCTGCGCTACAGTCATTTCATTTGGCATTTGTTCGTGCTGGCCGGTTCGAGCTGCCATTTTCTCGCGGTTCTCTCCTGCTGCGGAACTTAAAAGGAGTGCCGGTTGAATCGATTCGGCCTTTCAAGCGTCGAAGCCGATGATTGGACAAGAGGAGTCGACGGGCGGATTAATCCACATGCTGCCGGTGGAGCACGACGATCCAATTAATGCAAAGATTCTCGCAATTTCAGAGGATAAGATCGAAGGCTTCGTGCGCGAGCCGTTCGAGGAAATTGCGCGACGCTCAGGCGTAGATGTCGATAGGGTGATGGCACGCATCACAGCGATGCTGCGCGCGGGAACAATCCGCCGCGTCCGACAAACGCTGCTGGCGAC
>VBQC01000139.1:3596-19782 GCA_005887825.1 Verrucomicrobiota bacterium
CTCGGCGTTGGACACGTGCGCCGAAAAACGATCGAGCCGGGCAGCAAGGCAGATCAGCCGGCAAAAATGATTCCGGTGCAAGTTGTCGATCTTAGCGAGCACGAATGGAAGGTTTTGCTCGCGCTCAAGCGCGAATTGGCTCCCGAAGAAATTCAGCCAACGCCTTGGGCAGCCCGCGCGGAAGAAGCGCGTGTTTCGCTGGATGAATTTTGTCGCGTTGCCGAGCAGCTGAATGCGCGAAAGGTCATTGGGCGTTTTTCAACTTTTCTGGAACACGTCAAACCGTCGGCTGGTGGAGTTCGTGTCACGCGTTTCAATGCGCTGTTTCACTGGGCGGTGCCGCCGGGCCGCGAGATTGAAGCGGGCGGTGAAGTCGGCCGGCATCACATCCTCACCCATTGCTATT
Source organism: Verrucomicrobiota bacterium (assembly GCA_005887825.1). Lineage (GTDB taxonomy): Bacteria > Verrucomicrobiota > Verrucomicrobiia > Chthoniobacterales > UBA10450 > Udaeobacter. Next base: position 4,003 of record VBQC01000139.1, read on the forward strand.
GGCGCGAAGCAGGCCCCGAATTTAAGAACGTCAACGTCATGGCCGTTGCGCACGGCACGGATAAACAACTGCTTCTCGACCACAAAGCGGCGATAGATCGACATCTTCGCGCGAGCAGCATTCCAGTGGCATACACGAATGTTTTCTGGGGCGGACGCAGCGAGATCAAGCCATCGGAGATCTCGCCGCACGTTTATCGCGAATGGTTGCGCGAGGTGGGAACGTAATACGCTCCGCAAATTGCTCTACCGAAAACCTGGCAGCCGCGTCGAGGTGGATCGACCGCTCCGTCGGGCGATGTTAAAACAAATGCAGCTTTGCCGCCTGGATTTGGCATCGAGCAGAGACTCCTTGGTCCACCTTCAAGAAGCAAAACGCTTCGCGTAAGTCCGGTCCAAGTTGCGCAAGACCGCCACGGCGAACTTTTGACGATCAACTTGTCGACCCAGCGCCATGGCTAGCGAAATTGCCCGGCTTTGCAGCTCCTTCGGAAAATCTTCAAGCGACTGATTCACATTAATTCCGATACCGGCGATAGCGAGATATGGCGCTTTTTCCTGCGCGCGCATTTCGACGAGCACGCCAGCGACTTTGCGCCCATCAATCTCGACGTCGTTTGGCAGTTTGATCGTTGTTTTGAGAGAAAATTCGTTTTGGATCGCGTCCGAAATACCTTCGGCAGCCCAAGCGGTGAGTTGCGGGGAATTGTTTAGGTCGATCTTAGGTTGCAAAAGGATGGAGAACCAAAGTCCTTTCCCAGCCGTCGACTCCCAGCGATTGCCGCGCTGCCCTCGCCCGGCGGTTTGATCTTCGGCGAAAAGCACCAAGCCCTCCTCTGAATTTGGCCTCGCGATTCGCAAAATTGCATCATTGGTCGAGCCAGTTTGCCCGAGCACGATAATCTCCCGACCAATGATGACGGCACCGCCGAGATCGGCCCGCAGCTCTTTAGCGATCAAACGATCCAACACCTCAACCCGGGACATGTGTCATTTCCAAGCCGATGTCGATCGCGCGTGCCGCATGTGTAAGACTGCCGATAGAAATATAATCCACTCCGGTAGCCGCAAAGCGGTTCACATTCTTGAGAGTGATGCCGCCGCTTGCTTCAAATTCAACACTGTCTTTTTTCAGCGCGATGGCCTCCCGAATTTGAGCAGGCGTCATGTTGTCGAGCATGATTACGTCAATCCCGTCAATTTCGACGAAGGCGCGAACTTGTTCGAGATCGTCGGCCTCCACTTCGATTCGGATATTTGGTCGTTCCTGCCGAAGCTGTTTAATCCGGTCTGCAAAACTGGAGAGTCCCTCAAAAGTAGTCAGATGATTGTCTTTCACGAGTACCATGTCGTATAACCCAAAACGGTGATTGCCGGCACCACCGGCAAGCACGGCCGCTTTTTCCAACGTTCGCAGCCCGGGAGTGGTTTTTCGTGTATCCAAAATTTTGACAGGATGCTGCCCGACGGCATCCACAAATTGGCGCGTCAGCGTCGCGATACCGCAGAGGCGCTGTAGAAAATTCAATGCGACCCGTTCCGCCTTGAGAATCGAACGTGCCAGGCCACGAACCTCAATAATCACGTCCCCGGCAACAACTTCGTCGCCCTCGCGCCGAGTGATCTGGGCGTCCATTGATGGGTCGACTTGCCGGAAAACTTCTGCCGTGGCTCCGGTGCCAGCAACAATAGCTTTTTCACGTGCGATGATGCGCCCCGCCGTGCGCAACGTCTCCGGCACAAAGAAGTCAGTAGTGATATCGCCTTGGCCGATGTCTTCTTTGAGTGCCGCGGCGATCGGATCGTAACGGTCAGGGTTCATGGGATTGGATTGGTCGCTGAGCTTGATAAACGCATCGCCCACCTATGCAGATTTTCAAATTTTGCGGCTGGCCCGGCAGCATAAATGCGAAGTGCGAAAGCCCCTCTTTTTGGGGAGCTCGCCAATCGCTTGTCGATGTTTTTCATAAGAAGCGACCGCGCCGGAGCCGGCAACAATCAAGCCGGCTTCATTGCTTTGCGGCGGAATGGTAGGGGCAAAAAAAATGATTCGGGCAGCGCACGCTAAGGAGAAACAATGAATCAAGAAAACGTGCTAACCGCCCGAATCGCCTTAACCTGTTAAGTTGGACACTCCGTCGCGGTCTTCGTTCGAATTTTTTACGAAAAATCCGTGTCTGGTGTTAATTCCTGGCGTTCGCTTACGCCAAATTCCTGTGGAGGGCGGTCTGCGACCGTCGCAAGGATTCTATTTAGCGGGATCTCCAAGCGGAAGTGCGACGGTGACCCCCCTTAGCAAATCTACGACGTGCCAGGCAGACACGCCGCTACAGAAGATTCCCCTGCACGCCAGTACCCGTTCGAGTAGCCTCGTCGCGCACTTCCTGTAGAAGCGACTTAAACTCGCACTTTTCCAGTGCCGCAATAAGCGCAGGATAATCGGGCTCGATTCGGAGATCATCGATGGGCACGGGCAATTCAAGATGACAATCCAAATCAATCATTTTCCGGTTTTGCAAAATTTGATCGCGTGCGCTGGCGAGCTTTTCGCGGGTGCGCGTGCTCTTAACTTTATCGACATTGGCGAGCAGCGACTCCAGCCCGCCAAATTCGCGAATCAATACCGCCGCTGTTTTGCGGCCCAGTCCGATTCCGGGAATGTTGTCCACCGAATCGCCGGTCAACGCCAGGACATCGCCGATAAGCTTCGGTGGAACTTCCCATTTGGCAGCGACCTGATCTTCGCCCAGCAAGGCGAACGCGTCCTTTGGCGAAGCCAAATCTGCCTTCGCCGTCGTGTAAACTTTCACGCAGGAACCGACCAGCTGATAGAGGTCCTTGTCATTGGTCGCGAGCACGACTTCCATCCCCCGACGCTTGCATGCGGCCATTGCATAACAGCCCATCAAATCGTCGGCCTCGGTATTCGGCACTAAGATATTTTTGAAGCCAAGGAGAGGTGTTAATGTTTTTTGAATGAAATCGAGCTGCGGGATCATCGGCATTGGCATCTCTTTGCGCGTCTCCTTGTAGGCAGGTTGCAGTTCCACTCGCCGCTGCGGCACGCCTTCGTCCCACGCCACGGCGCCCAGCTCCGGCTGCAAATGTTTCACCATCAGTCGCAAGGTTTTTGTGAAACCGAAAATGGCGTTGGTTGGTTCGCCCTGGGAATTGGACAGATTCGGGATCGCGAAAAACGATCTGTAAACGTAATAGTGACCATCGATAAGGAGCAGTTTCATTGGAAAGGCTGATGCTGGATTCTGGATGCATGATGCTGGATGATCAAGAAATGCCCGAAGAATGGATCATGCGCGTGCAGGGTAAAGAATACGGCCCTGCGGATATCGAGACGCTCCGCGAATGGAAAGCGGAAGGCCGGCTGCTTCCGGGAAATGAAGCGCGGCGCGCAGACGTCGATCTTTGGATCACCGCGGCGGAAATCCCCGGTTTGTTTGATGTAGCAGCGCCCGTCGCGGCGAGCACCAGGCGGCCAGCCCCGCCGCCACTACAACCTCGGCGCGGTTTTGCGCAGATCCTGGCGGAGGCGTTTAGGATTTATCGCAAAGGCTCTCTGCAATTCCTTGGTCTTGCGCTCGTCGTGGCAGTGCCTTCCATCGCCGCCCAATTAACCAGTGCCACATCAGGCGCATCGCCGAATGTAGAGCCGGATTTTCGTACACTGATCGCGGCGGCGTTCGGTCTTTGCATGACTGTGCTCACGATGGTGCTGTGGCCCATTTATATCGCGAGCATTCAAATTCTTAGTGCCGAAATCGGCGGCGGGCGCCGCATTGGTCTTGTCGCTGCGCTGAATGAAGCCGTGAAATTTTGGCCGCGCATCGCCACCCTGTGCGTCTTCGTCTATGGCGTTTTTTTTCTACTGACAATTTTCGCGCTGGCAGTCGCGGTGATGATTGTTGCTGGTGCGTCTTCGTTAGCGGTGATCTTTTTCGCGCTGGTCTTGCTCGTAATTCAAATCTGGATGTTTGGGCGTTTCTTCATCAATGTTCTTTTCTGGCAGCAGTTCGCGGTTCTCGAAAACGCTGGTGTCGTCGATTCATTGCGCGAAAGCAGAAATCTCGCGCGGAGCGGGCACAGTCTGCCGTGGTTTGAACGGCCATTGTGGCGCGGAGCGTTTCTCGTTTCAATTTGGACCGCCTTTGTGCTGGCGATAACGCTCGGCCCGGAGTGGTCAACGCTGCGGCATTATTTTAATGAGCTGACAAAGACGCAAGATCCACAGGCGCTCCTGCAACAACTTACCGCAAGCCAGCAAGCACACGGCTTTGATATATTCCACTTCGCGCTGAATCTTTTGCAAAGGATTCTCCAGCCGTTGCTCGGAATCGCATTTGTGGTGCTTTACTTCGACAGCAAATCCGATCGTCGCAGCGACCCGGATTCGGCCCATGGTGATCGATATTGATCGCTAAGGCACCGCAGGCTTGCGGCCGACCTTTGCCTCATTCTGTTAATTGTGAATCTTTCGGGCGAATGCCGAATTGGGCCAGCGTCGAGACCACTTTCTCCATCGGCAGGCCGACGACGTTTGTGTAGGAGCCGTCGATTTTTGCAATGATCTCTGCGCCGCATCCCTGCGCGGCGTAAGCGCCGGCCTTATCGAGCGGATCCACTTTCGTGAGGTAATTCTCGATTGTTGCGGCGCTCAAACGGCGAAAACGAACACGGGAAAGGTCATGAAACGTTGCCGATCGTCCGGTCGCGAAACGATAAATGAAAACGGCGGAACAAACGTCATGAGTTCGGCCGCTCAAGCGCCGTAGAATCTGCGCAGCCTCGTTTAAATCCGCCGGTTTACCGATGACCCCCCCCTCCAGCGCGACCAGTGTATCGGCTGCGAGCACGATCTTATCTGGATACGCTCGCGCCACCGATACCCCTTTTCGGATTGCATTCCACGTCGTCAGTTCGCGCAATGTAAGATCGAGATGGAACTTTTCCGCGACGCGCGGAGAGACGGTTTCAAATTCAAAGCCGGCTTCGGAGAGCAATGCGGCTCGCCTGGGCGAGCAGGATGCCAGCACTAGTAAAGCGCTCGCGCGCACAACAGTCAGAGGTCTGATTATGGATTCGGCGAGACGGACGGAGCCGGATTCTTTTTATTAAAAATGTCCGGCAGCTTCGTTTCTTTAAAATCATTAGGGATAGTAAACTCGCTATCGTTAATCGGATCCTGCTTTACGGAGGCGATCGTGCTGGTGATTTCCGTAGCGTGAGCCGAAAGGCGCGTGCCGTGGTCGGTTGCCTGATCTTCCCTACCGATGATCATGCGTGTGCGGATCGGCAGCCCCGGGAAATCGCGAAAGTCGGGCGTCTTTGTGTTGGCCGCATCCCAGAATTCGGACTTAATCGATTGCAGTTGCGCCAGAATGGCAGCGCCGTTGGGATAATTGGGCGCGATCCAGTAAATGGCCTTGAAATCGGGCGCATCGTAGGTGTATCGCTCGGTTTCATAACCGTTTACCGTTTCCTTCTGGCCGCTCGGCATCAGCTTCGGTTTTTCAGAGGCTCCTTTCTTGCTGTTAAACTTGTCTAACATATCCGTGACCGCTTTCATTTTGTCCGGCGAAATACGGATGATACTCTTTTGGTCGTTCAACAGAGTGATTACCTCGCCGGTTTTTCCATCGAAAATCGTAGTGACTTGTTGCGAAGCATCAATGCGTGCTTTGTCACCTTTGATTTTGATTGTCATATTTGTGCCTCCTCCAGTTACCTCGGCTGCCTGATCTTTTTGCGCTTGCGATGTCGGCCGCAGCGTTGAGGCGTAAACAATCGTGAGATCGGCGCGGACGGGAAGGATGAAAGAAGCGCTCACCGCGAGCGAATAGAGTGCAATTTTCACGCGTAAGACAGCTAGATGTGCGCCGTAAAAATGCAAGCCACAGCGCCGGTAATTGGCTAGAGGTAGCAGAGGCTTCCTGTCCGCCACCGGACCGACTCGCTGCGGCGAGCCTGTGACGTGTGGGCAAGAAGCATCCCTGCGTGACAGTCTAAGTCGCCAGGCAAGATGCCCGCCATCCGCGCAGCCTTAACTGTGTAAATTTTCGGCAGCAGACGTCTCAACAACTTTTAACGATCCTGCGTCTTCAGCAGCTTAATCGCGTCGCGCAACTCCGCAGCCCGCTCGTAGAGTTCCTTGGCAATCGCGGCTTCCATCTCGCGCTCCATGATTTCCAACTTTGAGCGCGGACGTTTCGCTTTCACTTCCTCGAGCCATTCGTCAAGGAAGGCAATCTCCGAGCTTTTCGATATAAGCTCGGGAAAATTTGAGTGTTGAAAAAAATCTGCAATAGCGTCTCGCCCACGCTCGATTTCAGCCACGGCTTCAGCAAATTTGCCTTCGCCAAGAAGAATGGAGGCTTTGGCGCGCGTGTTCATCATGAGCACGTAAGGCCGGAACTGTTGCAAGCTCCAGGAAAGCTCGTCGCGATCCGTGTGCTCGGTCACAAAAGTGAAAAGATCGAGATTGCGTTGCGTGTCGCGCACCACACCTGTGAAGTCGTTGATCTGAAACAGACTCAAATAACGATGATAATATTGAATCCCTTCCTGCTGGAGCTCAGCGCATTGTTCGGGCGTGAGCTCGTAAGCTTCGCCCTTCTGCTCCGCGCGAGCCGCCCGCTTTTGATGATAATCCAGAAGCGACTCGCAGTTGTGCGGGCGTTGACCATCGGGACGTCCGATCATTTCCATCTGGAGCACACCAAGATCGACGCGCAACTGCAATTTCTCGCGCCCATCGAGGCCGGCGATTTTGCGCACTTTGATGTTGCCGTTCTCGTGCGACCAATCTTTCAGGATGCTATTCAAATCCAAACTCATCGCAGAAGGAACATCGGACATTTAACCTTCGCTTGTCAATAAAGTCGCGGACCCAACCTGCGCTTTCTGTAGTGGCAAGAGGCCTGCTCGCGAAAGCTTTCCATTGCCGGCCGACTGCAACCCATCGGGATTTTGCAGGCGACACGCCTGCCGCTACAGTTCAGAAATGGAAAACGCGATCGACTCGTTCATCCGCTTCCTCGCGGTCGAGCGCGGTCTGTCGGAAAATTATCAGCTCTCCACCCAAAGATCGCTAAGCGAATTCGCGCACTGGTGCGCCGTGAAGAAAAAGATCGACAATCCACGCGCCGTGGCTCTGCCGCTCCTAAGCGAATATCTCGCAGACCGTAAGCGCACCGGGCTTTCCGCCTCTTCAATCAAACTGATTGTGGTCGCACTGAAGATCTTCTTCCGGTTTTTGGCCAGTAGAAGCGCGGTTGAGAGCGATCCTGCCGAAGCGCTTGCGCTCCCCCGGATCGAGCGTTATCTGCCCGAGACGCTCAATGAACTGCAAGTCGAGCAGTTCCTGGAAAAGATCGACACAAAAGTGTCCCATGGCTTACGGGATCGGGCGATGATTGAGCTGCTTTACGCGAGTGGGTTGCGCATTTCCGAACTGGCGAATGCGCGGCTCGAAAATTTCAATTTCGAAGAGCGCATGGTGCGCGTGACTGGCAAAGGAAACAAGACGCGAATTGTGCCGGTGGGCCGCAAAGCTTGCGAAGCGCTGGCAGCGTATCTCTCTACAGAACGGCCGAAACTGGTCAAGCGCCGCAGCAGCAGTGAGATTTTTCTTTCGGAACGCGGCACGAAATTAACAACGGCGCGTATCTGGCAGATCGTGAAAAAACATGCGCGGCACGCCGGGCTGGAGAAGAACATTTATCCCCATCTTCTCCGCCACAGTTTTGCGACGCATCTCCTGGGGAATGGCGCCGACCTGCGCATTATTCAAGAAATGCTCGGTCATGCGGATATTTCGACCACACAGGTTTACACGCATGTCGATCAACAGCGCCTTAAAGCCGTCCATCGACAATTTCATCCGAGAGCGTGATCTCCGTTTCTGTAGAGGCAGCCGTGCTGGCTGCCACGATTTAGACTTCGCAGGCGGCACGGCTGCCACTAAAGTCTGTCTTCCATGAAACGCATTATCTTTCTCGTGACCGTAGGAGCGGTCGCCGCATTCGCCGGCTGGTACGTCTGGAACCTTTCCCAGCAAGCTTCGAGCGCGTCCGTAAGCGTGCTTCTGCCGCGGGAAACAATTTTTCTGGCGCATATGCAGGATTTCAATCGGACGCGGGATCAATGGCATCAATCGGATCTTTATCAGCTCTATAGCGAACCTGCTGTGCAGGATTTTCTTCGTAAACCGCTGGCGAACCTTCCAAAAAGAGATGCGGCCTCTCAAACTGTGCGGGAGATCGAGCAACTCGATCCCAAGAATGCTTTCTTCGCCCTGACATCCATCGACAATAATAGCCCAAAACTTGTGGGCGGCTTCCGCTTCCGAGGCAGCATCGCAGACATACAGCGAGTAATCGGCAAATGGCGATCGACGTTTTTGGAAAAAAATCCAGGCGCGAAGCGTGAGAAGCTTCAATACGAGCGCCACGAAATCGAGCTCGTCACAGCGGCTACGTTTACACTCGCGACGACGTACGATCGCCCCTGGTTTTTCGCCGCGACCGATCTCACGGAATTAAAGACCCTGCTCGACCGCGCTAACGGTCGTTCCAGGAATCCAAAGGAGACACTCGACAACGACGAAAGATATCGCGCGGCAGTCTCTCGCCGGCCATCGAATTACGCGGTGTTCTTCTACCTGCAACCGAAGACATTTGCCGAACGCCTTGCTGCCCTGCGGGCTGCGGTCCAGTCGTCGGCAGCGGCAAACCAGCGAACTATGCTGGAAAAAGTGCGAACTATTTCTGGGGTGACGCGCTTCGAGAACGGCAAAATACACGATCTGCTTTTTCTGGGGATGCCGAAGTTGGAGCAGGACGTAACACTCACCCGGTCTTCGCTAACGCTTGGAACCAAAGAGACGTTCTTCTATCTGTCGATGCTGCTCAATCTCGGGGAAAAAATCGACACTCTAAATCAGGCGGCAGGCATCGGCGGCGCAGTGCAGAAACTGTTTCAGGCTTTCTCTGATAGCGGGATCACAACCGATGATTGGAAAGCTGCATTTGGCGTGGAATTGGGATCGTTAGCCGATTGGCCGTCTAGCGCCCATTGGCCGTCTTTACTTCTGACCCTGCCAGTGAAGGACATGACTAAAGCCGGCGAGATCGTCGAGGCTGCCACGCGTGCCAATGACAATGCGATCTGGACCCGAACGGAGAAGAATGGCGTACGTTATTTCTCAATGCAGTCACCTGCGAATTTCATTGCAGTTACGCCCACGATTGCCTTGTCGAGTCGAATTCTCATCGCCGGTTTCAACCCAGTCTCGGTGGAGGAAGCGGTCAAGCGCAGCGAAGGCACGTCGTCGGAACTTGCGGATTCGCAGGCTTATAAGGCGGCCGAGCGGTTGCTGCCTGCGCCAACCAATTTTTTTGCCTACGTCGATTCGGCGCTTCTGTATTCCCGGCTCGATGCCTCGCTCCGTCCGATGTTGTTGATGGCTGCCGCTTTTATGCCGGCGCTGACGAGTTCCGTCGATCTTAGCAAGCTTCCGTCGCCGGAGGTCATCACGAAGCACCTGAGCCCGATCGTTTCTTCACAGAGATACGATCGCGACGGCTACGTGGCTGAATCAGTCGGGCCAATAACGCTCGACCAATCGGTGATCGGGCTTGCCATTCTTAGCGGCCTTGGTGCCACAGCACGTCAGAACGCCGGCAGCGCCTTAACCGGATGGGGTTCTTCGCTGGCGGTAAGCCCGCAACCTGTATTAAGTAGTCCGTCGCCTACGCCCAGCCCGGGTGGGACGCCATAGGGTAGCACTGTCGCGTCATTGCTCCACGGTGCGCCATTTCGGCACTCCTTCGGGTTTAAAGAAAACTGCTGCACTCTGCGAAAAACGTGCTAAGCTTATGGCCCTATGGCTATTCTAAAGAAAAATGCGTTTTCCCGTCGAGTTCCTGACTTGGTAACGGAGGAGCTGGTTGCGGTCCTCTCCCGGCGCTCGTCCTTTGAGTTTAAACAGCTCTTCGATATTGTGCACGAGAATCTTCGCGCCCGGAATGCAGCCAGTGGTGGCGAGGAAATGTTGCGGCTGCGAGCTTACGAGAAGTTGCAAAACCTTGTGGCGCGCGGTGCGGTCAAGAAGAACGGCAAGAAATACAAGGGCTTGCCTTCGGCTTTGGCCATCGCGATTGCGCAGCACAATGGCCATTTGACCGGCGTAAAATAAGGTCATTCCAGGCGAAAGCAGACTTACCTTCAGCGGAGGTTTCTGGATGCTGCGAGAATATCTGCCGGTGCTTCTGCAGATCATTGTAGCAATCCTGTTCGCTGCATCGGCATTACTCGTTAGCGTTCTGGTGGGAGCAAGCGGGAAACGCACGCGAGCCAAGGATACCGCTTACGAGTGCGGCATGATCCCGCAAGGAGAAAGGCAGCCACGCTTCAGCGTGAAGTTTTACCTGGTGGCGATGCTCTTCATCCTGTTCGATCTGGAGATCGTGTTCATGTACCCGTGGGCGGTGGTTTACCGAGACGCGATCAAACAGAGCAGTGTCATTTTCTGGAGCATGTTCAGCTTCATTTCTATTTTGATGGTCGGTTACGTTTACGCGCTCAAGAAAGGCGCGCTCGACTTCAAGAGATAGAGGTCTTAATCGGTTTTCCAATTCGCGTTGATTCGCGCCCGCCACACCGTAGTCCCTGGCTCGCCGGAGCTTTAGCGAAGGTGGCTCGGCGAAGGCTGGTGTTTCGCGGGCTTCAACGTTGTAATTTTCTCGCACAATCCGTGTTATCAGCCTAATCCGCAGTAAGTGTTCGGTTGCGGCTGCGCTGCGTCGCGCCATCCGTGGTTCCGTTAGTCGGCGGCAAATTTCATTTTGTTTTTTGCTCGACTCAGCCCGGCACAATTTTCTAAAACTAGCTGCGCTAGGAGCGATCGGCTCTTCGCGCGCCATCAACACGCAGGGTGGTCCGCCTGACCGGGGCGCCATGACGAGCAAGATCGCGCCGTGGGTGATCGAACACACCGCCAATGGACAGCAGGCTGAATTCATGGTCGTGCTCGCTGAGCAGGCTGATCTGCGCCAGGCAGCGGCTTTGGCGACAAAGAATCAAAAGAGCCGCTATGTGCACGATGCGCTCTGGAATAAGAGCCAGACAACGCAGGGACCCATCCTGCAATGGCTGCGTGAACGCGGCATAGAGCATCGTTCCTTCTACATCGTGAATGCGATTCTAGTGAAAGGGAGCCGTGAGATCGCTCAGGCGCTGGCAGCGCGGCCGGACGTGGCGCGAGTTGAAGGCAATCCGCACATCCAAAATCACTTCCCTAAACCCCTCCCTGCTGTTGAGGCGCCTTCGCAATCCGGCGGTGGCCGGACTCCGAAGACCATCGAGCCGGGGATCAATTACACGCACGCGCCGCAGGTATGGGCACTCGGCTTTACTGGCCAGGGAATAGTGGTGGCTGGCGCCGACACCGGTATTCGCTGGACTCATAACGCGCTCAAGCCTCATTACCGTGGTTGGGACGGAACAAATGCCGATCACGATTACAACTGGCATGACTCCATCCACGACGGCGTCGGCAACCCCTGCGGTAACGACTCGCCCCAGCCCTGTGATGATTTGGGCCACGGCACTCACACTATTGGCACAGCGATCGGCGACGATGACAGCACCAACCAGATCGGAATGGCGCCCGGTGCCAAGTGGATCGGTTGCCGAAACATGGACCAGAACAATGGCACACCCACCAGGTACATCGAGTGCATGGAATTTTTCCTTGCGCCCTACCCTGTAGGCGGCACACCGAATGATGGCGACCCGCTCAAAGCTCCTGATATTACTACTAATTCCTGGGTCTGCCCGCCTTCGGAAGGTTGTTCGGTCAACACATTGCAAGCTGCTGTTGAAGCTCAAGCGGCCGCTGGCATTATGATGGTGGTAGCAGCGGGGAATGCCGGTCCGAATTGTTCCACGGTGCAAGATCCGCCGTCGTTTTATGAGGCATCCTACACGGTTGGTGCGTTGAACACCGGCACCGATACGATTGCATCCTTTAGCAGCCGCGGGCGGGTCACAATCGATGGAAGCAACCGCATTAAGCCAGATATCACTGCTCCAGGCACAGGCACTCGCTCAAGCTATTACACATCCGATAACGCTTATGCGAGCCTGAGCGGCACTTCGATGGCAACGCCTCATATTGCTGGAGCCATGGCGCTGTTGTGGTCAGCCCGGCCAGAGTTCCGCCATGATATTGCTGGCAGCCAGACGGTTTTAAATAACGCGGCCCACTTTATCTCATCAACCCTGTGCGGCGACCCCGGGCCGCCAAACAATGTCTATGGATGGGGCCGGGTCGATATCTCGGCCGCCGTCCCCGCCCCGGGTCCGCCGCAGTGTTTCCTGTGTATGAAGCCGGTGGAACTGAGTGTAAACTTCGATGACGTTACGCCGCCTGCGCTGCCCCCAAATTTTGTGGCGACAAACGTACAAGGTCCACCGCTGTGGGTCACATCGAATTCAGGAGTACCGATCCCGCCTGCTGATACACCACCGAATGCTGCATTCATCGATGATCCGGTCGCGGTAAGCGACAAACTGTTAGACTCAGCAAGTTTCACTGTCTTCGAGGCGCTCTCCCCACAGTTGACATTCCGGCATAACTTCAACCTTGAAGCCTCGAGCGAGGATCCCAATCTCGGCTTTGATGGCGGCGTGTTGGAGATCAGCGTTGACCAGGGGCAAACGTATCAGGACATCCTTGACGCAGGTGGCAGCTTCGTTGTAGGCGGTTATAACCGCACAATTAGTACCGACCGGGGCAGTCCGATTGCTGGTCGTCGAGCATGGAGTGGCAACTCGAGTGGCTTCGTTACTACAACGGTGAACCTACCCCTCCTTATCATAAAGGGAAGGCTGCGCTGGAGGATGGCCAGCGACAACACTGGCTCCGACGAAGGCTGGCGCGTTGACACGGTTAATATTACCTGGTGCCAAGGGCCCCCGTGTACGCCGACGCCACCGCCACCTACGCCCACGGCGACGCCAACTCCGACGCCTACACCAACTCCCACTCCCACGGTAACTCCTACGCCCACACCGACGCCTGGCCAGATCACACTGACGGCGTCAGGGCGCAGGGTGCAGGGGCGACACACAGTGGGTCTCACTTGGAGCGGGGCGACCTCGGCCAACATCGACATCTACCGTAATGGAGTAGTGATTGCTACGGTACCCAACAACGGCTCCTATAAGGACTTCATCGGTGTGCGTGGTGGCAACGTGCGTTACACCTATAAGGTATGCGAAGCGGGCACGCAGACCTGCTCCAATGAAGTGACTGTCCGCTTCGGTGGCCCACCTCTGTAAAGGATTTTGGTAACGCGCCGAAAGACTCTAATGCGGGCGTTCATTGATCTTAACGCATGATGCGCGCCGCTCTCTCTAGCCAGAACCCCTCCTTGACAGAAGGGCGCCGCATTGTGGTAAGAAGAGTTCCGCGCGCGGTTCGAACGTTCGTCCACAAAAAGCGAACCGCCTCAGGCGAGTGACAATTTCGTGAAACATTCGTATTCCACTTTCTGGCTCGTTGTTGCTGGCTTGTACATTGCTGCCTTGAATGGCGTTGTTCCGGCAAATGGGTCTGTCAACGTGACGCAGCACCACAACCATGATTCGCGCGACGGTCTTTATATCGATCCTGTTTTCACGCAAAGCGCTGCCGCCCGTCTGACGCGTGACTTGAGTTTCGATGGCACTATTACTGGCAACGTTTACGCCCAGCCGCTTTACATCGAGGACGGCCCGGGCGGCAGGGCAATGGTCATTGCCGTGACCGAATCCAACAATGTTTATGCGCTCGACGCTGCCCATGGCAGCATCATTTGGCAACGCAACGTTGGCGCGCCGGTGCCGGGAGACGATCTCATATGCACTAAGTTTGATCTCATGGGCATCACCGGCACGCCCATTGTCAATCTTACCTCTCGCGCGCTCTTTTTCGACGCAATGACCACGCCCGATGGCGGCAAGACCAAGAAACATCTCATTTTTTCTCTTAATGTAGATACAGGCGACATCAAGTCCGGCTGGCCCGTGGACGTGGAGGCGACAGCTACATACAACGGCATGACCTTCACCGCATCGATCCAACAGCAGCGACCGGCGCTCGGCATCGTGGATAACATTCTTTATGTTCCATATGGGAGTATGGGGGACTGCAGCCTCTTTCATGGCTGGCTGGTGGGAGTACCGATCGATAATCCAGCCAGCGTAACAGCATGGGCCGCGGCCACCAGTGCCATAGGCGGCGCCATATGGGGCATCGGCGGCGTCGCCAGTGACGGGATGAACCCGTTCGTCGCGACCGGGAACACCTCTGACACAAATGGCAACTGGAGTGGCGGCGAAGCTGTGATCCGCTTCCAATCCGGCCCGATCTTCAGCGGATCGCCTAGCGATTACTGGGCACCTACCAATTGGCAGTCGCTGGATCAAAGCGACGCGGACCTTGGCGCCTCAGGTCCATTGCTGGTGGATGTGCCCGGTGCAACGCCTTCGCATCTCGTGGTTGCACTGGGTAAGGACTGCAATGCGTATTTGGTTAATCGAGACAACCTCGGCGGGATCAGCGCCCCCATAACCGCATCTCAGGTTGCCAGCGGCACTATTCTCCAAGCGGCCGTCACCTATCGGACCAAACAAGGCACCTATGTCGCGTTCCGCGCCAACAACGACGGCAACACCATCCTGTCAGCTTTCCGCATTACAGCGACCAATCCGCCTGCCATCGACATCGCCAGCGGTTGGAGTGTGAACCGGGCAAATGGCGGTTGCGGCTCGCCCTTTGTCACCTCCACAGATCGCAATAATAACATGATTGTCTGGGTGGTAGGCACGGAGGATCATGTCACCGGGGGCGACCAGCGATTACACGGTTATGATGGCGACACCGGTGCGGTTGTTTATGGCGGCGGCGGCCCAAACGAATTAATGGCGGGAACACATTATTATAGCACCACCGGCATGGTGGCTCGGGGACGCATTTACATCGCTGGGGATAACAAAGTCTACGCGTTTGCCGCTCCTGCACCAACCCCGACGCCAACGCCAACAGCAACACCTACCCCGACGCCTGGCGTGATCACGCTCAGTGCGCATGGGCGCAGGGTGCAGGAAAGACACACGGTCGATCTCTCCTAGTCCCCAGTAACCTCGGCCAACATCGACATCTCCCGTGATGGAGTAGTGATTGCTACGGTGCCCAACAACGGATCCTATAAGGACTTCATCGGTGTGCGTGGTGGCAACGCGCGCTACACCTACAAGGTCTGCGAAGCGGCCACGCAGAACTGCTCCAATGAAGTGACGGTGAGATTTGGCGGTCCGCCATTGTAGCCGCTTTGCCTCTGCCATACCGGCTTATCGTGCCGGATTTTGTCAGAAGCGGCAATTTCAGAAGAGATCGTCGTGGGAACGCTTCGCCACTACTTTGATCTATAAAGGAGATAGACCCCGCTCCGCTTGATGATTTCACAATTTTGGCAGTTGTCGGCTGAGCTGATGACGACTGCGCCCCGTGGTGCTTTCCCACGATCTGGGAGATGGACAAACTCGGACTTAGGCCTGCCCTCGATGGTTGCGTACCACATAGCATGCATGTAGGCGGGACCCCACTTGCCGTCTTCCAGGTAGATTGGCCGGGTTGGTTGTGTGATCGCGGCATCGTAAGCGGCTTTGTATGGAACATCAAACTCAAACTCGCGCTTTGGCCCGTCACGGCGAAAGACGG
>VBQC01000247.1 GCA_005887825.1 Verrucomicrobiota bacterium
ATTGTCAGAGGAAGAGGCCCTACGCGCGGGCATGGAACAAAAAGCGTTGTTAGCAGCGGAGATGAACTCTACGCGAAATACTGAGGGGAAAGCGAATCGAACCGCGGGGACGCGGTGAGATGGACGGGCAGCCCGAAGGGCGAGGATGCGGGAAACATCCGAGTCAATTCACGGAAGCTGGCGCCGAGATGTATTCGAAGGCATAGTTGTTATTCTCCCGGCACCGTGGATGACGAACCGGAAGGATTCGACCGATCGAACATTCCGCCTTGTCCATGTCCATAACGTCCGCCGCCGCCGCCATGATGTCGGTGACGCTGTGAAGAATCAGCTGACGAATCTTGGTCGTTAGCACAGGAAGAGCTGAAGAGCGCACAGCCAAGCCCGAGCAGACCTAGCCACGCCTTCATGGATTTGAGACGATTCGAAATTGCCATAACGATGAACCCTTTGACCGAAATGACCTGATTAAACGAAGAATGGTTACAGAATTCTCCATATTCGAATTAGGAAGGCAGGAAAAAAGGAATTGAATGGAGCCGAGTCGGGATGAGGCGACATAGATGCGCAGGCACGAGAGGGCGAAAGCGTGGGAAACACTTGAGTCAATTCCTAGAGAAGGGCGGAGAGATTTACGCGAAGACGTAATTCTGTAGCCGCCTCGCTCTGCATGCCGAGCCATAGCTTTATGCGAAGGATGGTCGAGGCGTTGGAGCGGTCGCCGCGGCGACTTGGAGATGGCGGCTCGCCGGAACGAACTTTCTCTTTTTCTAATCGATGCCTGTTGCCAAACCAACAATCTACCTGATCGCCGGCTGCAACGGCGCTGGCAAAACCATCTTCGCGAAAGAATTTTTGCCGAGCATTGGCGTCGTCCGCTTCCTGAACGCTGATGAAATCGCGCGCGGATTATCTCCACTCAAACCGGAAGCGGTCGCATTCAAAGCGGGAAGACTGCTTCTGAGCGAGCTTCGCGAATTGATCGAGCGGCGCGAAACACTCGCGCTTGAATCGACCCTCAGCGGGCGGATCTACTTGAAGATTTTCGAAGAGGCGAAGCAGCGTGGTTACGAAATCGAACTGCACTTCGTCTGGATCCCCGACGTACGCGAAGCGATTCGGCGCGTGCAGCAGAGAGTCATCGAAGGAGGACACGATGTTCCCGTGCGCGACATTCGGCGGCGGTTCGTCAGGAGCAGTCAACATCTGCTGAAAGATTATGCGCCGTTAGCGAACAAATGGTTTTTGTGGGACAACTCCACGCCGCCGGCAAAGCTGCTGGCAGAATCCACATCGCAGAGTATTATTGAGCTGCGAGCGTTCTTCTCGTTTTATGAAGGAAAATCTGCATAACGGCCTGAAACCGATTCCGGAGAGTAAGATGTCACCGAAGGCTCGCGTTGCATCCCAAGCCCATCGCCGCGCCACGCGCAAGAAACGTATCGAACTTCGCCAGCGAGGATTGCCGATGATCGGTTGGAAAGACGGCAAGGTTCGCGAAATTCCTGCGTGAAAAACTTTCCGCAATCCGCATCCCGAAATTCGCATATCGGGTCGAGCCGCCGCTGAACTTGATGCGGGCAAAGGCATTCCTATCGAGCGCGTGCGCGAGCAAATCCGTGGATGCGCTGGATAATAATTTTCGCTCCTCAATCGCTCGTTTACGCGAACACCTGGTTGTAAGATAATTTTACCGTGAGTACGCGCGAGCTAATCGAGAAAGAGGTTGCTACCTTGCCTGAAGACTTGCAGCGAAAGGTTTACGACTTTGCGATGCGCCTTAAGCAACGCGCGCGCGATGAATCGTTCAACGGCGCTGAGCTGAGCGAATCTGTTCTGGCGCGCGATTGGAACTCTCCAGAAGAGGATGCCGCGTGGTCAAACCTGTAGCCGGTGAAGTCGTTGTCATTCCGTTTCCGCGAACCGGCGGAAAGCGCCGACCCGCTTTGGTGATTGAGGATCTTCCAGGCGCGGACTTGATTCTCTGCCAGATCACGAGCCGTGCACATCACGACGCCTTCTCCGTTCCGCTTGATATCAGCGACTTTGAACGCGGACAACTCCCGCAGCCGGGATTTATTCGTCCGCAACGACTTTTCACCCTTGAACACCACCTCATTCTTAACTCGGTTGGAAAGGTGAATACAGCGAAACTCGACGAGGTGTTGAGGAAAGTGCGTGAGTTTTTCAATTGACCCCAATAAAAGGCGATGAATCGAAATGCGGGGACGCGATGAGATGGACGGGCAGCCCTACAGGGCGAGAATGCGGGATGCATTCGAGTCAATGGAGCCAATGGGAATTGAGCGACATAGATGGGCAAGCCCGAGAGGGCGAAGACGATGGGCACCAGCGTTGCGCTTTCGATGACGATCTCGCAGACTTCGAGAGCAACATGAATATCGAGACGCTCCATATCGGTATGAAGGTGCGCCATCCGCAATATGGCGTCGGGGTGGTGAGATCGCTGACCGAGCAAACCGCGGAAATCGCGTTTGACGACGCGCCGCGGACAATTGCGCCGGCCTCGAGCGATCTCCAACCGGCGGAAGCGACCGCTACTTTGAGCGAGCTAGAGATGCCGCTTGCGAATCTGATCCGCGATACTGCTCACGTTGTGGTCGAAGCGCTCGGGCTGGAACAAAAAGATGTGCTCGTGGAAGGTCTGGCGACTCGATGGCAGCGCGGGACGCTGGTCATGCGATCGGCCGACAGTTCGCTTCAGCCGAAAGAGGTCCCGCTCGAGACATTCTTCCACAAAATCGTCATGATTCGGAATAGTCTGCGGGTTCTCGAGCAGAAGGTGAACGCGAGCGACAAACTGAGCGATGCGGACAAGTTTGACCTGCAACAGTACATCACGCGCTGTTACGGATCGCTCACCACGTTCAACATCCTGTTCAAAAACAAAGACGACCAGTTCCGAGCCGGCGCCCAAGGCAGCGCAGTGAGCAGGCCGAATGCCTGAATGAACTGGAGCGAACGAATCATTTTGTCCCGCGGACTTGATGCTATACGTGATTCCCGTATAGCATCTCAGGATGGCTTTCGGGACACTCCCTGAACACGTTCGGCATCAGAGGTTCGCAGCCGGTGCGTTTTCACGAAGACTGCGAGCGTGGCGTGAGCGGAATAATCTCTCGCAAAGCGAGGCGGCGTTGAAATTACAGATCTCGAAGCGAACACTGCAAGAGTGGGAGCAAGATCGAGCTGCGCCACGGGGCTTTGCGCGAACCGCAATCGAAAAAGCCATTCGTGACTAGCGCGCCCACACGAGCTTGTTGGTGGATGTTGCTATACGTGAATCACGTATAGCACGCGACTGGAAAGCCAAGAATCATTGCGGTGACAAACACTTTCATTACCCAGGGAGGCGCTTCGAACGTCGGGAAAGGGATGGAACCCGCCTGGACCAGCAGCCACGCCACGATCGCGTAAGCGACTGCGACGCTGTAAACCTTGCGCCGCTTCAGCTCGGTAAAAAAAGTAGCCGGATCCATGACAACGGCGGGAACATTACCGCAACGCGCTTTTCATGCACGAAAAGGGATACGCGTTTGCGGACGCGACCCGCGCGCATCCCTTTGTAGCAACTACGCTAACATCGCGGGCGCGGCTTGACAAAACCCGGCGCGCCGAGCGACAAAGGAGCGCCGGATGAAATCTTTCAAGCGCCTTTTCTCCGCGGCTCCGGAGGGAACGGCCGCGCTGTTCTTCATTCAGATTTTCTCGACGCTCGGCTTCGCCGTCCTCTACTCGACCCTGGTCCTCTACGCGACGAAGCATCTGCAGCTCAGCGTGAAAGCGGCCACCACGTTGATGGGCGTGTTCGGCGCATTCAACTACGGCCTGCACCTCTTCGGCGGCTACCTCGGCGGCCGCTTACTTTCTAATCGCAACCTGTTTGTCGGGGGCATGGCCCTGCAGGTGTTCGGCTGCGCCTGCATCGCGACCGGCGCGCTCGCGCTCTTCTACGTCGGCCTCGCCCTCTTCCTTACCGGCAGCGGCCTCAACGTCACTTGCATCAACATGATGCTCACGCAGCGCTTCACCCCGGAGGACCCGCGCCGGGAAGGAGCCTTCCTCTGGAACTACGCCGGTATGAATGTCGGCTTCTTCGTCGGGTTCAGCGTCGCCGGCTACTTCCAGGCCACCGAGAGTTACGCGAGCCTCTTCATCTTCGCGACGGTCGGCAACTTCGTCGCCATCATCCTCGCCATGCTTACGTGGAGAACTCTCGCCGATCGCAACACCACGCTGCTCGATGCGACACCGAAGCAGTTCCGGCTACGCCAGATCGCCGGCATCGGCATTCTCATCGGAACCGTACCCGTCGTGTGGCTCATGCTCCAGCGGCCGGGCAGCACCGAAACGATAATCAAGGCGATCTGCGCCGCGGTCGCGCTCGCCCTCATTTATCTCACGCTTCGCCACTCGGATCGGCGCGAGCAGCGCAACATGACGGCCTACCTGATTCTGACCATCGGCTCGCTGATGTTCTGGTCCCTCTACCAGATGGCGCCTAGCGGCCTGATGCTGTTCGCGGTCAACAACGTCGACCTGATGGTCGGTCCTGTGAAGATTCAGCCGCAGTGGAT
>VBQC01000200.1 GCA_005887825.1 Verrucomicrobiota bacterium
GAGCATGGCGGTGCAGGAAGGAGTAACGCTCAAACAACTGTTGACCGAAGCGCTGGAGTCGCGGCTCGACACGAGAAGGGGTGCGCGCAACGGGAAAGCCGCCGCTCCGAGGTGGATGCGCGCTTATGGCGCACTGCAGCATTTGCGACACGAGCGCAAAGCGATCGAGCGAGCGATCGAGTCTGAATTCGAAAAGATCGAGCCTGAGGATCGATTGTGATTCTCGATACGAACGCGCTTTCCGCTTTGCTGGATAAAGATTCGGCTCTCCTGGAAGTGATTCGAGAATCGCGCGAGCTGGCTCTGCCGGTGATCGTGCTCGGCGAATTCCGCTTTGGAATCGCTATTTCGAAGCGGCGCGATCAGTATGAAGCCTGGCTTGCACGAGATCTCTCTTTGTTTCGAGTTCTCCCCGTCATCGAGCAGACATCGGTGTATTACGCTGCGATTCGATCGGAATTGAAGGCGAGCGGCTCTCCGATTCCCGCGAACGACGCATGGATTGCCGCGCTGGCTCGACAGCATCGAATGCCAATCGTCAGCCGGGATATGCATTTTGACAGGGTTAAAAATGTCGAGCGGCTCGGTTGGGCATCGGCATAAAATGACGAAACTGAATGGCGAAGGAATGATGTTGCCCACTAAATACGCGAACAGACGCGAAAAAATTCTGGAACAAGAAAATCCTTTAGTGTCTTTCGTGTGTTCCGTGGGCGGATCTGTTTTCCTTCCTGTCGATGAACCGGCATCACCGATGCGGCTACAGGTCTATCCGTGCAATCCGCTGCCTGCCGCGCCGTAGTCCGGCGGCTGCCGGACGAAGGCGGGTAATCCGTGGTTCTCCCACATTTACTTCTTGTACGCTGGCACTTCCGGCAACACCGGCGGCTGCAACAGCCCTTCCTCTTCTTCCTCGCTCGGGTTCACCGGCAATCCGCCGGGGGTCACAAGTCGCGCGGTCACGAAGATAACCAAATTACGCTTGATGTGCTGATCGATATTGGTTCGGAACAGGCGGCCGACCAGAGGAAGGTCGCCGATGATAGGGGTCTTATCCTCTGTCTTCTGTACGTCCTCGCGCATCAAACCGCCGAGAACGACGGTTTGCCCCTCCCACACGCTGACGTTCGTAGTGACCTTGCGTGTGCTGAACACAGGTTGATTAATGACATTGTCCGTCAGAAGAACACGGCTACCTAGCACTGCGGTGGCACTGGGATTTATGCCGAAGATTGGACTACCGTAATTGATGAAGCCTTCGAACTCGACGACCTGGGGCACTAGGTTGAGATCGATGGTCACGCCGTCCGGGCCCACCACGGGTTCAACTTCCAGAGTCACGCCCGTATTTCGAGTTTCGAACGTTTGAGGCGTAGTCGGGGTCACAACAGAAATTGCGACGGTGTTGTTTGCACCAGATCCTCCACTAATACTCGGAACCTGCGGTGGCGTAAACGTAGTTGGGTAACGAAATTCTCTGACAATTTCGATTACGGCGCGCTGTCCACTCTTCGTTGTCACCATCGGCGCGGAGAGAAGATCGACACCTTTTTTCTGATTCAGCGCGCGGATAACAACCTGAAATTGCGGATTGGTAAAAACACCGGCCAGGCCGAAAATTCCTGGAGCCACACCGCTGGCGCCAGGAAATAGGAGCGCGTCGAGCGCATTCGCGCTGATTCCAAAAGTGCCGCTGCGATTTCCGGACGTAACCGGGTTCTGACCGATGGGCTGGTTCGTGACAGGGTTAACAAAAGGAAAATTCACCGGATCCACCGGAGTCCCAGTTCCCGCGGTACCTCCCGATCCGAAAGCGCCCTGGTTGCCAACCTTGAACGGACCAAGCAACCAGTCGAACCCAAGTTCCTTCAGGTTGTTCTGCGTAATCTCAACAAACTTCGACTCGATCTCGACCTGTTTAGGGATTGCCAGGTTCAACTGCTCAACAATGGCATCGACGAGATCCAGATTATCCTGCGTATTGCGAACGATCAGGCGGCTGCTCTGGGGAAGGAAGTTTGCGCCGGCGCCGGGCGGGAACGCTACTCCCTGACTTTCCAGAAAATCCTTCGCCCCTTCGCGATTTACGAGCTGCCTCCCACCAGTTGATTCCTGAGTGTCCTTTCCCGTGCCGGCCGGGGCGGCGGCTGGAGCTGTTCCCTCCGCTTTTGCGTAAGCACCCTTTTGCAGCAACGAGGCGCCAGTGAGCGTGGTGCTGATGAAATCGGGCGGGACCCGATATTCTTTTGTGATCAGGTCGTTGCTCTGTTCGCTGATCGGAATGACGGAAACGGCATACGGTTCCACTTTCACTTTCAATCCGGCTTGCGCGGCGATGTAACGCAACGCTTCACCGAGCGGGATTTGATTGAGCGTAATGGTGATGCGCGCTTCGGCTGGAGAAGTCGCTCCCGCGGCAACCACTGGACGAGCGACAATCGGAGCCGCGGTAACGGGCGTGGTTCCTCCTGCGGGGGCGCCAGCAGGCGCGGCAGCGGCAGCCGGAGAAGCGGCGGCGGCAGGCGGCGCGACCGCGGGTTGAACCGGAACCGGTGGAGGAGCAACTTGTCCAAGCGGCGTCATGCGCAACACAATATCGACGCCTTTTTTTCCTTCGGGGGAAGGATCGTTCTCGGCTGCCTGTTCCCGGAGAAAATCGATCGCCTCGCGAATGCTCGCGTCGCGAAATTCAACACGCGGAATAATGATGGTGTTCAGTTTGTTGGTAATTCGCGCAGTGCCGCTGGCGTCTCTCGCAAAAGCATTTACCACCGCGCCGGCCGTTTGGCCGTATTTGCGGACCGGTTCTTCCCAGCCTTTTTCCACCTGCCAAAGCTGGCGCGATCGCGTCTCGTTGTACGCTTCTTCGCCATAACGATTCTTCATATTGTTGATTTTTTCCTGGCCGCGCCGCGCCGCAGTGTTGTAGGGATCGAGATTGAGGACCTGGTCATATCGCTTAAACGCAAGATCGTACCGGCCGGATTGGTAGTAGCCGTCGGCTTCGGTGAGCAGCGCTTTTACCTCTTCCACTTTGGCGATGAACTTCGGGCCCATCGTTTTGTTGAAATAGCCGGGCTGGCGCAAGTGCGTCAGCAGCTCCCGCGCCGGGCGACAGTTCGAATCGTAACGATCGCTCAAAATCTCGTTAAGGATGGCTTCCGCCCCGGCATAATCGGCCTGCGCGATGCGCGCTTCCGCTAATATGACTCCACTTTTGCAAAAGCCTTCGACGGCTTCGTCGTGCGCCTTCCCCGAGACCACCGCGTCCGGCAAATAGACAAGTGCGGTTCGGAATTCTTCGTGCGCGACCGTGAAATTTTTCGCTTTCATCGCGGCCTTGGCGCGGATGAGGGCCGCTTCGCCTTGTGGGATGGCGCTCTGACGCCGCTGCACCTCGCGCTCAGCGACAGTTTCTGCAGTCTGTGCAAAACTCGTTGCGCACAAGAGGGACAGCCACGCGGCGATGAGTGTGAGCAGGTGGATCGACCGGTCCCCTGGCACGCCGTAGCTCGGCGAAGGCGGCGCGGGCGATGCCAAATTAATGCGGCTTCGCCGCCAAGTTTTAGCATCGAGCAAGGGACTGCTCGATCCACCTTCAACGCGTTTGCAGGCGTGTGGTTTAGCTGCGTGCATGTTTTTTTTCATAAGCAATTCATGGCGCGGCAAAACCGATCTCGATTGGTTCATTTGGTTTTTGCGTATTCACGATTACGGCCTTGGCCGGCTGCACATCCACGAGCTTGTACTTGATCTCTTCTACGGGTTTCAAGGAAAATTCTTACGATTTTTTGGATTTAACCGACCCGCCTCCGCGCGAGGCTACGGCGTGGCAGGCAAATGAACACGCAGGTGGAAGAGTCTGAGGACCGGATAACACGGATTGCACGGATGTTTGAGAAATGCCGAATGCCGATCAGCTCATCAAACTGGGCGGCCTGCTGGTGCAGCTGCGTAGTGATGCCGCATACAAGCCAATCTCCAAATGGCGGCATTCGGCACAGAACAACAGCCGGCCGGTTCTTTATGATTCCGTCAGCCTGCGGCAGGGGCGTCAGGACGACGTCTCCTTTGTTCATCGATCCATTCGGGCGCACGCGATGAGGTGGATCGGCTTCTCCGAAGACGATGGCTGGCTTATCGCCGGAGGCGCAAGATACCAGGCGACCATGCCGCATTTGTTTTCCAACGCGTTGAGGACAACGCGT
>VBQC01000140.1 GCA_005887825.1 Verrucomicrobiota bacterium
GCGCCCCCGCGCGCTGGTGGCGCAAATATTCCATTATGGATGCCCGATGGGCGCAGCTTGCTCGAGGTCTACGGAAAAGAAGGCAAAACAGTTCTAGCATCGTTTGATGTCGAGAGCGGTGCAGAAAACGATCTCACTCATGGAAACCAAGCGGTGCTCCGTTTTCGCGCGACGGCAGATCGATCGAAAATCGGTTACACGGTCTCGACGCCGACACGGATAAACGATCTTTTCGTGTTGGATGGCAACGGCGGCGAGCCACGTCAGCTAACGCACATCAACGACCCGCTTTTCTCAAAGCTCAATCTCACCGAGCCAGAAGAAATTCATTACAAAACTTTTGATGGCAAAAATATCGAAGCATGGGTGCAGAAGCCGCCGGACTTCGATCCCGCGAAAAAATATCCGCTGATTCTGGACATCCATGGCGGGCCGCACGCGGCCTACGGCTACATTTTCGAGCACGAGTTTCAATGGATGGCCGCCAAGGGTTACGTGGTGCTCTATCCTAATCCGCGCGGCAGCACCACGTATGGCCAGGATTTTGGCAATGTCATTCAGTATCACTATCCTGGCGACGACTATAAGGATTTGATGGCCGGCGTGGATGATGTTATTCGCCGCGGATACATAAACGACAAGAAACTCGGCGTGACCGGCGGAAGTGGCGGCGGATTGCTTACGAATTGGGTTGTAGGACAAACAAACCGGTTTGCCGCTGCCGTCTCTCAGCGCGACATCGCGAGTTGGGCAGCCTGGTGGTACTCCTCTGACTTGACGTTATTTCAACCGACATGGTTCAAGGCGCCGCCATTTGATGACGAGCAGGAGTTCAAAGCCCGCTCCCCTCTTACTTACATCAAGAATGTGAAAACGCCGATGATGTTCATTCTCGGTGAAGCGGATTATCGCACGCCGCCCGGTGCCGGCGGCGAGGAAATGTTTCGCGCGCTCAAATTCCGCAAGATCCCGACGGTGATGGTGCGTTTTCCTAACGAATCTCATGAGCTTTCGCGTTCTGGTCAGCCGTGGCATCGCGTCGAACGGCTGGAAAACATTGTCGGTTGGTTCGACCACTGGCTAGTGGGCGTGCCCAAGCCGGAATATGAGGTCGCCCCCGAAGAGGAAGTGCCGGGCAAGAAAAGCAACGTGCCCCGCAAACAGCCTACGCCGCCGAGGTAATGGAGGGACAGGCTCCGGCCCGTCCAATGAAATTATTGGGACGACATAGAGGTCTTCCCTCTATTATGTTGTAAATCATGCCTTCCTCTTCGCTTTGGCAGCGTTTTCAACAGTATTTCGTGCACTACGACGATCTCGGTTTCTCTCTCGACATTAGTCGGATGAGATTTCCCGACGATTTCTTCGAGAAAATGCAGCCGAAGATCGACAAGGCGTTTGCGGCAATGCGGGAGCTTGAATCGGGAGCAATCGCCAATCCCGATGAGAAACGGATGGTTGGCCATTATTGGCTGCGGAATTCCGCGCTGGCGCCCACCACGGAGCTTCGCACAGACATCGAAGGAACGAACAAACGTATCAAGACATTCGCCGCGGATATTCACGCCGGGAAAATCGCGAACGAAAAAGGGGAACATTTTAAACATGTGCTGCTGATTGGGATCGGCGGCTCGGCGCTCGGGCCACAATTCGTCGCAGACGCGCTCGGGTCATCCGGAGATCCAATGGATATCTACTTTTTCGATAACACCGACCCAGACGGCTTCGATCGCGTCTTCGACAGAATCGACAAGCACCTTTCGCAGACGCTCGTCGTTGTGGTTTCCAAATCTGGTGGGACAAAGGAAACCCGAAATGGAATGCTCGAAGCGGAAGCAAAATTCAAAGCGAAGGGGCTTCACCTTGGCAAACACGCTGTCGCTGTAACTGGTGTGGGGAGCGAACTGGACAAGCACGCGGAAAAGAACGAATGGCTCGCCCGATTCCCGATGTTCGATTGGATTGGCGGGCGCACTTCGGCGATGAGCGCGGTCGGACTTCTTCCGATGGCCCTGAAAGGCTTCGACATCGACAATTTTCTCGCCGGCGCGGCTGCCATGGACGAACGGACGCGCATTGCCGATGCAGCGCAAAACGCCGCGATGCTTCTGGCGCTCATGTGGTATCACGCTGGCAATGGGAAAGGTGAGAAAGATATGGTTATCCTTCCCTACAAAGATCGGCTGGCATTGTTCAGCAGATATCTGCAGCAACTCGTAATGGAATCGTTGGGAAAAGAGAAAGACCTCGACGGAAATATTGTGCACCAGGGCATTGCTGTTTACGGCAACAAGGGCTCGACCGATCAGCACGCTTACGTGCAGCAGTTACGTGACGGCGTCTTAAATTTCTTCGTGACGTTCATCGAAGTTGTCAAAGATCGACAGGATGCACGGTTCGAAGTCGATGAGGGAATCACAAGCGGCGATTACCTCCACGGGTTTTTGCGCGGGACTCGGAGCGCGCTCTATGAAAGCGGGCGGGAATCAATCACCGTGAGCATTTCCGAAGTAAATGCGTTTCATATTGGCGCGTTGATCGCGCTTTATGAACGCGCGGTCGGCTTCTATGGGTCACTGGTCAATATCAATGCCTATAATCAGCCTGGCGTTGAGGCTGGGAAGAAAGCTGCGACCAGATTGTTGCAGCTTCAAAAGCAAGCGCGCGAAAAACTGACCGCCGACGCCGGAAAAACCGCCGAAGAGATTGCGCGTTTCATTAATGCCGACCCCGAGGAGGTGTTTCATGCGCTGCGGCACCTGGCCAGCAATGATCCCCATATTCGGATCACGTCCGGGGACGAGATGGTGGACGACGAGTTTTCGCTGGAAAAATAGCCGGTCAATTGTTCGCGAATATGGCAGGCGCGGCTCCCGACGATCGAAGCGATTTATTGAGTATTCGTTGGAGCGACGCCGTTCGCTTTATCCGGCAGCTCATTCATGATCTGCGTAACCATTTAAACGCGATTGAGCTGCAGTCCGCGTACATCAGTGAGTTGGAGAGAACTGAAAACCTCAAAGCTGAGATCAATCGGCTGCGCGAGATGATTTCGGGACTGACGTTCGCTTTACAAAAACTTTCGAGGAAACTCGGTGACGTTAAATCCGATCTAATCTCCTACCCCGCCTCTGATTTTGTTGAGGATTTGCGGAAGAAAATCGCGCAGGAGTTCCCGAACAATAGCGGCGAGATTACTTGGAAGATCGAAGTGAGCGACGCAGTTTTGAATATCGCTCCTGAACTTTTGCAGGAGGCCTTCATCGAACTTTTTGCCAATGCCTTCCGACACGATCGTGACGAAGGTGCACTTGTGGCCAAGGTAACGGTCGACAAAAACCAATTCATCTTTACACTTTATGAGCCAAAAGAGCGGTTCGAGTCGTCCACCGTTAATTGGGGGCGCGAACCCCTTCGGAACATCAGTCATGGGCATTATGGGCTTGGGCTGAACCGCGTCCGCATCATCATTGAGGCTCACGGCGGCGACATGCATGCTCAATATGATGCAAAATCTGCGACACTTGCTACGACGCTCACCTTGCCATTGTAATCCTGTAGCCACCGCTCCGCGGTGGGTTATCTCTTTCAATCGACGGCTCACGGAGCTGTGGTTACAATTGCATCAGCAGCGCAGATCCCTGAGATGAAAACAGAAAACCGTCGCATTCTAATCATCGACGATGAGCGGCCGATTCTCATGACGCTCGAGGCGCTTCTCGAGCGGCATGGTTATCAAGTCGATACTGCTCCCACCGCGGCCCAGGGACTGAAACTGCTGAAATCAAAATCTCCGGCGCTTGTTTTGCTCGATCTCCAATTGCCTGACGCCGAAGGACTGGAAATGCTCGACCGGATCAAGACCGAGCTGCCAGACATGCAGGTTATTATTTTGACCGCGCACGACTCACTGCACAATGCAATCGAGTCGATCAAGCGCGGGGCTTACCATTTCATCAGCAAACCGTACGCGTCTGAAGAATTGCTCAGTTTGGTTGAGAACGCGCTGGAAAAACAGTTTCTGGTGCGAGAAGCCGAGAAACTTCGGGAAAAGACAGAGCAACTCGAAAAACGCCTGGAAATGGCCGAGACGCGGGCTACGCCAATTTTCAAGAGCAAGCCGATGCAACAGGTCGATGAATTGATCAATGCGATGGGGCCGTCAGACGCGAATGTCCTCATCCTCGGTGAAAGCGGCGTAGGCAAGGAAGTCATCGCGAACGCGATTCACGCGCGTAGCCGGCGCGCGGGAAAACCAATAGTAAAGCTGAATTGCGCCGCATTTCCGCAAACCATGATCGAGGGAGAGCTTTTTGGTTATGTGAAAGGCGCATTCACCGGTGCGGTTCACGATTTTTCGGGAATGATCGCCGCAGCGGAGGGGGGCACGCTTTTTCTAGACGAAATCTCCGACATGCCATCGGATTTACAGACGCGGTTTTTGCGCGTGCTGCAGGAGCGCGAGTATCGGCCGCTTGGGAGCACGCGCACCATGAAGGCCGATTTTCGAGTGATCGGTTCGACCAATCGGCCAATCGCGCAAGCACTGGCTGAGAACCGCCTGCGCTCCGATTTGTACTATCGGCTAAACACTTTTCAAATTGAGGTACCGCCGCTCCGGGAGCGGAAGCAGGACATCCCGCCCCTGATCGCTCTGTTCCTCAGACAGTTTGCTCAACAACTCGGCAAACCCGAACCAGACGTCGCGCCAGATGCGTTTCAAAAGTTACTCGATTACGGCTGGCCGGGAAACGTGCGGGAGTTGCAGAACGCAATTGAATACGCGGTGGTGCTGGCACGAAAGGGCTTGATCGGCGTAAAAGAGCTGCCGGCCGAGGTTCAATTGCCGACAGTACTCCAACAAACAGAGCGTGGTCCGGCGGCTGCCGGACGAACGGGCGTGCAGAGTCTCGACGACGTCGAGCGGAACACGATTCTTCAGGCGCTCGCAGAATGCCACGGCAACAAGAAGAAGGCGGCTCAACTTCTCGGCATCCAGCGTCCCACACTCTATAATAAAATGAAACGTTACGCGATCGAGATCTGAGAAGGAGCCCGCGAATCACACGAATTGACGCGAAAGAAGAGCTTCGGTCTCGAATTCATTTGCGTTTGTTCGCGCCTGCCGCGCCGCAGCGTGCGAAAGTGGGGTGGGATTCGCGGACACATTCGCTTAGCGCGGATTTTGGATTTTCGATTTTAGATTTTAAGTTAAGCGGTTAAGCAATCCGCAATCCAAAATCCGACATGGCGACATCCCGGCATCTCGAACAAGTTCTGGCACACGCGGCGAATCAACTCGCCGCCACTGGGGCGAGACGCCCGACAGAGGTCCTCCCGCTTTACAAAAAATTCCTCAACGTGGAAGAACATCGCTTGCGCTTGAAGCACCAGGCGGGCGGAGGCGGCCGCGAAATTTGCGCGCGGCGGGCCGAGCTTATTGATGTTTTGTTGCGATACGTTTTCGCAGCTGCCGCCGCCGCCACTCGCCGAAACGGCGCGTCCGGGACTCCCCTCGCGTTGATCGCTCTTGGTGGATATGGGCGCGGCGAGCTCAATCCGTTTAGCGACATCGACGTCATGTTTTTACACCATCACGGAACGAAGAAAATCTCGCCGCATCTCGAAGAAATGGGTCAGCAGGTGCTCTACCTCCTTTGGGATAGCGGCTTCAAAGTTGGTCATTCCACGCGTTCGATCAAAGAAGCGATTGCGCAGGCCAATCGCGATATGCGCACAAAAACGGCCATGCTCGAGTCGCGCTTCCTCGCTGGCGACGCAGAACTGGCGCGAGAATTTCGGCAACAATTTCGTTCAAAGTGTGTCGAGGGGCACGAGCGGGGATACGTCGAAATGCGCATGCAAGATCAGGTCGCGCGGCACAAGAAATTCGGCGACAGCGTGTATTTGCAGGAGCCTCATGTGAAGAGCGGATGCGGTGGACTCCGCGATTATCAAAATCTCCTTTGGATGACGTATTTCAGAGAGGGTTCACTAAGCACGAACCAACTCGTGGGGAAAGATTGGCTGAGCGAAAGCGACCAGCGGCAAATCGAGAGGGCCTACGATTTTCTCCTGCGCCTCCGCACTGATTTGCACTACATGACAGGGCGCGCCACCGACACCCTGCACATGAACTTACAGGAACAAATCGCCAAACGGCTCAATTATTCTCCTCAGAATGGCCAGCTTCGCAGTGAGACGCTCATGCGGGACTATTTCGAGCACACGCGCAATATCTTCCGTGTGACGGAGCGCATTACGGAGCAATTTGTAAGCGGCCACGACACGAGCAGGACCCGTTCTCTGTTCGATTTTCTTCCGTTGATACGTCCGCACAAAACTCCGATCGGCGACTTTTTTTTTGTTCGCAATAATCAATTGCATCCGGCGCGACGCGATCTCTTTCGCAAAGATCCCGAGCAAATGATGCGAGCATTTGAGCTTACGCAACAGCGGGCCCTGGATCTTAGTCCCGAACTGGCGGATCTATTGAGCCGCAGCCTCGGCCAGGTCACCCGCACCTATCAGTATGCGCGCGGACCGCGCGACATCTTTAAGGCAATTTTATCCCGGAAAGGGGAAGTTGGCCGGGTCCTTCGAATGATGCATCGGGTTGATTTCCTGGGTCGATACATTCCCGAATTCGGTCAGCTCACCTGTCTGGTGCAACACGAGTTTCTGCATCGTTACACCGCGGACGAGCATACGCTAGTGTGCATCGACAAACTCGATGCACTGGCGACGACGGAAGATCCGAAGTTGATCGCCTATCGCAGGATATTTGAGGAACTCGATGACCCATTCGTTCTTTATCTCGGGCTGCTTTTGCATGACAGCGGCAAAGCCGTTGGCGCACGGCGGCACTCTGAAGCAAGCGCGCTGTTCGCCCAGCGCGTCGCTACCCGCCTGCAGTTATCATCCGAGCAGCGCAAATCGCTCATTCTGGTGGTCGACCACCACCTCACGCTCTCCATGATCGCGCAACAGAGAAATCTTGATGACCCCGCGACAGTGACAGAATTGGCCGGTATCGTGAAGAATCAGAAAAACCTGAATGCATTGATGCTGCTGACTCTGGCTGACGGCCAGGGGACAAGCGCAGAGGCATGGTCGGATTGGAAAGAATCGCTTGTCTGGGAATTGTTTCACGAGACCTCCCGCTATCTGGCGGACCAAAAGTCTTATTACGAACAAACGAGAATCGAGCGCGAAAGCCTGCAGGTTGCCGTGGCGAAAAATCTTTCGCGCGATTATGTCGATGAAATCGACGCGCATTTTGAGTTTATGCCCGACAATTATTTTCGCGGCAGCGATGTCCCCGACATTGTCGAACATCTGAAACTATTCCGTTCGTTTGTTGAAAATGTCTCCGGCTGTGGCGAGCATCCCTTGGCTTCGGCGGTCAAATGGAAGGCTTTCCTGGAGCAAGGCCACAGCGTTGTCACTTTCTGTACGTGGGATCGTGAGCGGTTGCTGGCCAAGATTGCCGGATCATTTTCGGTCGTGCCAATTAATATTTTGAGCGCGGATGTTTTTGCACGAGGAGACAGCGTCGTGCTGAGCATTTTTCGCGTGTGCGATACGAAAGCACGCGCTGTCACCGACCCGCGCACCTTCGAACTGGTCGAGCAAACTTTACAAAGCGCGCTCGATGATGAGAACTTTGATTTTCTTCCGTTGATTGAAAAAGCGAAGCGTCAGAGTCGCCACCGTCCCACGCCAGGGATCGAATTTCCCACCCGCATTGCCATGGACAACAAAACGCATCCGGCTTATACGCTGATTGAGATCCAGGCTCCCGACCGGCTCGGTTTGCTTTATGACATTTTGACCTGCCTCGATCGCGACAGCGTTTCGATCGCGCTTTCTCGTATTAACACGCAGGATGGCGCAGCCATTGATACCCTGTATGTTGTGGATCGTTCCACGCACGCAAAGATTACCGATTCGCATCGGATCAGGGCAATCCACGAACACCTTACGAGCGCAATCCTGGGTGGAGGCGCCGGCAAAACAACATAACTAAGAAAAGAACGCGCCCAACGGTCTTCGCTGCTCATTGTTCCTGATTTCATGAACGCGCTAATTCTCGCTGCGGGATACGCAACACGCCTTTATCCGCTGACGCTCGACAAGCCAAAGCCCCTGCTGTTAGTGGGCGGCAAACCGATTATCGAATGGGTCGTCGATAGCCTCGTAGATGTTCCAAATCTTGAAACGATTTATGTCGTAACGAACGACAAGTTCGCCTCTGACTTCCAAGCGTGGAGCGAGCGTTATCAGAGCCGGCAGCCAAAATTCAAATTCAAAATCATCAACGACGGCTCCAAAAGCGACGAAGATAAGCTGGGTGCGATTGGAGATATCAATTTCGTCGTTTCCCGGGAAAATCTGACCAGAGGCGGCTTGCTAATTATTGCGGGCGACAACCTGTTTACTGAATCGCTAACTGACTTTGTCGCCTGCGCGAAAGAAAGCGAAGCAACAGTTGCCGTTTACGACGTCGGCGATATTGAGGCGATCAAAAAGTACGGCAACATCGCGATCGACGCTGACGGAATTATCACCCACTTCGAGGAAAAGCCGCAGAAACCTCGGGGGACCCTGGCCGCGATCGCACTTTACTATTACTCACCCGAAGTGCTTTCCCTTTTGACGACGTATCTCGCTGCAGGCAACAATCCAGATCAGCCGGGCCGCTTTGTGCAATGGCTCTACACGCGAAAACCCGTGAAAACGTTCCAGATCAAGGGCAAGTGGCTCGATATCGGAAGCAAAGAGACGTTGGAGAAAGCAGACCAGGTTCTGGGAAGGATCACCTGATTTTCGGATTTCATCAATCCTTCGAGCTTCGTCATTCAGATTTCGCCATTTCCGCCATTCGTCATTTCAATCGCCCCTCATCAAATTCGATCAGATCGAAATAAGTCCCAATGTCTTTACGCCCTTCACCTCCCGCTTTTTTGAGAAAATGGAGAAAACGCGCTTTTTTTGCGGCCGTGTCGGGATGACGGGAGACCATCGCCTGGTTCCACTGTTCGACCGCTTGCGGGGAATGTCTCGCTCCGTTCTTCTGTACCCAGTCTAGAATTGCGCCATCGTCGTCCAGTTTATGGGCGATCTCTTCAAATGCATCGCCGTCGATTTTTAGGAATGCCAGCAAATGCTTGTCGAAACCGACAGTTTTATAATTGTAACCATCGAGCAGCCCTTTGCGATGCAGTCTGGCCTTGTCGATCAAACGCGGCAGATGCACGTAACCGCCAAGCTTTTCGTACGGACTGCGTGGATGCAGTCTTTGCATTAAGACGAATGGATTACGTCGCCGGCAAAGGCCGGGGTGCGCTTCCCGAAATATCGGCCTCCGGCACGCTCCCGGCCGCTAGTTTCTGTTCCGGCAATAATTCTCCCTGTGTAAGACCGGCCTGGCCGATGACCAACTGACCGGAAAACATTCCGCCTTTTTCAACTGAAATTGCCCTGGCGGTAACGTTGCCTTCGAGTGAGCCCCTTTTATGAATGGTAACCATTGTTTGAGCAATAATCTCACCCGACATCGTTCCCTTGATTTCGATGCTTCCCGCCCGGATTCGGCGAGAGCAGTGAATATCGGCTTTACGTTCGACAATTACGTGTCGAGCGCTAAGCAGGCCGGGAATTTTCCCTGAGAAATTAATCGTCGCGGTATCGTCACAATGCAGATTGCCGCGCAGTTTGCCTTCTATCAAGGCGGACCGGCAAATCACGCTACTGCTGCCCAGATCGCCTTTGGCTGCGAGATGCACGTCGCCACGCGTTCGAATCGTTCGGCTGAATCCGCTGGTGATCTTGTAATCGCGGAGATCAATATGGGCGCTGCATGCCGGGCAGATTGTCGACGTCGCCGTGCCGCAGACCTGCTGTTTCCGCTTACATTCGAAACACTCGATAACCGAGCTGCGTTGCCGTTTCCAAAAATCCTCAAACCGGCGAAAGATG
Organism: Verrucomicrobiota bacterium; assembly: GCA_005887825.1. Lineage (GTDB taxonomy): Bacteria > Verrucomicrobiota > Verrucomicrobiia > Chthoniobacterales > UBA10450 > Udaeobacter. The sequence continues at coordinate 9,982 of VBQC01000140.1, forward strand.
GACGAATTCTCCGACGTCGGCGCTTCTTCTTTTACACGCAGTTTCAGGCCGGGTTTCGGCGCAAATGGAGAAAAGTAACGGCCGCATTGCCGACAGATCGAGCTTTTGGCCGCGGCATACTCCACCTGCTTGAAGCCACAGTGCGGGCATTCCACACCGACCTTGGCAGGCGACGTATTGGCCACTGGGTGCTAAGCCAAAACCCTTTCCTTATTAGCGCCCTCCAAAGGCCGCCTTGATCGGTTCGTCATGCCGCACAACTTCCGGACGGCTCGACGTCGACTTTGCAGGGATCGTTCCGCTTGTGACTTCGGATTTGCCAACAAAAGTCGCTCCCTCTTCAATGACGAGGCGCGCTGCTTTCAAATCTCCTTGCAACGTGCACTTCGATTTTAGTTCGCAGCGCTCGGCCACCGTGATATTGCCGTGCACTTTGCCGTACACCGTGATCGATTTCGTTTTTACTTCGCCCCGAATGTCAGCGTTCTCGCCGATCGTTAAGACGCCGTCTGAATTGATTTCCCCTTCGACCTTGCCGTCGATGAGAAGTTCCTTTTGAAATTTTATTGAGCCCTTGATCTCGACATCGCTCGAGAGCACGTCCTTGCCAGAATGTTCAGTCATAGTTTTTTGATGGTTAGTTGATGGTGGTAATGTTCTTGGTTCGTCGCGGTAAGCAACACGATTATTTTCATCCGCGTCCGAGTTAAACGATCGTTCCGGGATCGATGGCGTCGGTTTTTGCGGAATAAACTTTTTCAGCATTGGCTATTATTGGGACGCTCCGCCGCCCTGTCAACGGATTCTCACAGAGAGAGAGGCATTTTTTATTATTTAACGGCCCGGTAAAGCTTGCCGGCCCCGTTTTGGGCCGAAAAAACCAGGAACCGCGGCACTTGGGCGGGCGTCCTTTCCAGTACGAAACAGAGCGGGTACTGAGGCAGCGTAAAACCTAGAATCGCAGAGGAATTTCGCGCGACGCGTTCGAAATCGTAAGCAACGACCCATGCCACCCGGCGGTCCTCCAGAATTTTGCGCGCCGTTCGCCAATCCTGACTGAGAAAAAAACGCGCACTCTGCTCAATTCCTGGCAGGCTCTCGTGCGAGCTTCCGGCGACGCCAGGTTGCCCCGACCAATAAGCAATCGCTGGCGAAACCCACCACGGTGCAAGAAACGGGCGTGTCTGGAACGATCGCATATTGATTGCCAGCTCGCGAAACTGCATCGATTCATTTCGCTGTTCGATGCGGCGAGCGAACTCAGCCTCGTTAGGCCACAGGCGCGCGTCCCAATCACGCAAGATCGGAAAGATCGACAATACAAAAGCGATCGAAACCGCCGCGCGCGATTTAATCGGCTCGAGCAAGGCCGGAAGTGCAATTGCAAAGATCAGAAGAAAAAAATACGCCCAGCGCGCCTGCCAAATCGTCAGCAAATAAGTCGCGACGAGCAAAACGACGAAGAAAAGCGGCGTCGTTTCGCTCGTGTTCTTACTCTTCCTCTTCCATAGCCCAAACCAGATAAGAAACGGCGCGACCAGAATTAAATAACCAGCCCACCGCAACCAGATCGGATTCGCCGGCGAGACGTGCGCAAGTTCGCCGATCGTGCCCGACCAGTTTTTGAAAAGCCCGCCGGAATAAAAGGTCGAGAATGATGGAATGCGCCGCTCGATCAGCAACGTGAGCGCCACAATTCCAGCAAGCAAGATCCACCCGGTGCAACGCTGTTTTCCGAAAACAAGATGTCGATCTTGTACCGCGCCGAGCAACAGAATGAGTAAAAGCAAGATGACCGGTTCGTAAGCAGAAACCCAGATCGCGAGTCCCCACGCGATTCCGCTAATGGCGCTCCATGGTGTTGACGGTTCCCTTCGCAAACGCCATTCCGCGCAAACCGCGATCCCGAGCAGTAAGATGAGCAATGATTGATGATCGGGCCGGCCAAGCTCGGTCCCATGAACAAGAATCGGACTGATCGCGTATAGAATCAGCATCATCCAGCGATATTGGAATCGCATTCGCCGCGACCACCACCAGAGAAACCAACCGCCAAGTAGCGCGAGCAATGGTGAAATAAATGCACCGCCCAAATCGAGCGCATGCGAAGTGAAGGGTTGCAGCAAGATCGACAACGCGAGAATGAGATAATCGAGCGGCGCCGTCGCGTGCGGAGTCGTTCCTGTTGGGAAGTTTTCGAAATCGTGGTGACGTACGATCAACCCCGGATACTCGGAGCACATTCGCGCGCGCGTCATCCGCGCATAGCAATCCGCGTCAGTGAAATAAACGTTACCGGCGACAAAAACGTCCTGATAATTTGCGCACCGCGTTGCCAAAATCAGTGCACTGAGCGCCGTAATCTCGATAATAGCTAAACCGATGTATGTGACTCGTTGCACGACATCGATAATCGCAAATCTAAAATCGAAAATCGAAAATTAAATGACCTGCCAAGCCGCAGTCTTGGAGCGCATCGAGGAAAGTCAAAACACACAGCCCGCCTTCACTTTGTTACAGTGTGGCAGCCCCGAAAGCTTTCGGGGCTGGGCCCGCCAGGATTCGAACCTGGGACCAAGGGATTATGAGTCCCCTGCTCTAACCGCTGAGCTACAGGCCCGTTTACCTATAAAAAAGGCGAAATGCCAGAAGAAGAGGTGAAAGTGCCGCTTTCATTTCATCCTTCATAATTCATCCTTCGACCTTAATCAACGCACCGGCCAGCGGGTTGGTAACTGTCTTGAGTTCAAGCATAGATTGGGTCGGATTTGAGGGCGCTGTTGAGAACGATCAGGAGTTTTCAACATCCGCTCGTAGCCACCGCTGGGGGCATCGCTTGGTTAAATGAATTATTTGGGACCTTCGCCCTCCAGTTTCCGTAGAATTCCTTAGAGGGCAGCATGAAAAAGCGTGGGCGCCACCGAATACGCTCGGCCGAATACTGTCGCGCGTATTACGCGCAGAAACAGCGCGAATGGCGCGCTGCCCATCCGCGCGCCCGAAGACGGCGAAAACAAAAAATAGTGGATTGGCCGAGTCTTACGACACGCGAAGAGTCCTCGTTCTTACGGCAGAACGATTACTGGACCATTCGGTATCACGGTCACACCGCATTGCTTAAATCCACGCGCGGCCTCCACTATCTCGCCGTCTTGCTTCGCGATCCGGGACGTGAGTTCCATGTCAGGGAATTGCTCGCCCGCCCGATAGACGTATCAACTCCGGCTGCAGCAGTCGCCGCGCATGGACACGTCACGGGCGGACTCTATGGCGGTGTCACGGGCGGACTCTATGCCGGCGTCTCAGTGTTGGACGCCCAGGCTAAAGCAGAATACAAATGCAGGGTCAGCGATCTGCGGCAAGATTTGAACCAAGCAGAACGGTTCAACGACGCTCAGCAGAAGACCGAGGTTCAGAACGAGTTGCAGGCGATTGCCGACCATCTCGCCTCCGCGGTCGGACTCGGGGGCAGGGACCGCAAGACTTCCTCGGGCGCCGAACGAGCGCGTTCTGCCGTGACCAAATGCATTAAGAAAGCCGTCAAAAAAATCGGGGAGGCAATCCCATCGCTGGGTTACCACTTGGCCGCTAGGATCAAAACTGGATACTTCTGCTCCTATAATCCGCACCCGGATCGTCCAGTTGCCTGGAAGTTCTGCCTGGAAGTTCTGATTTTTCTGCCGCTTTCCGAGTTGTGACCCGAAAGTCACAGTGTGACCCGGAAAGTTACGCCACCAAAATGTAATCTCGCCCATCTTTTTAATGGGTGGAACCAAACTCAACCAAAAAAACCAACAAAAAATCATCACAAGTAACCAATGAAAAAATTAAGCATTCTCATCCTTACCATGTTAGCCCTCTCGGGCTTCATGGCTACCACCGTACGGGCACAGAGCCCCCACTTCCTCGGTTGCAGCGCAAGCGGCGTTAACTCTGACGGCAGCCTGGACGTGTCTTTCAGGATAGCGGGACTCGGTTCAAATCAGTCGCTTACGGTAACGGCTTCGGCCGATGCTAACGCTACCTACGGCTGCCTGAACCATGGGCAACAATGCCCTAATGCAGCCAATAAAGTGTCCGTGTCGGACAGGGTCACCGCGCAAGGCACATTTACGTCCGGCAAGAACGGCTCGATTAGAGGTTCTCTCACAGTAGATCCGCCGGCCACTACTTTGACGTGCCCTGGGGGCCAAACGCTGGTATTGGTTTCGGTCAGTTACACGAACGTTTCGGTGTCAGCACCGGGGGCGGCCGATTGTAACACCTCTCCTGGAACCTTCGCGGCGAACTTCTTCCCGAATTGTCCGTAGCTAAAGCCTGCGAAAACCCGGCGCACCGGAAATTCGAACTAATTAACCCGTCGAAAAGCCGCCATGTTTCACCGCGTGGCGGCTTTTTGTTTTAAGCGCGTAACGCTTACCACTCTTTGAAATCGCCAGTATGGTCGTGTGTTTTAATCACATCGTCCGATTCATCATAAACCCGAATCACAGCGGGATGTGAGCGAGAGAAAAACTTCGCGTAGCTGATTGCGTTCGCGATTGCATCCGGCTCGCCGTACCACAGCGCACCGAATGGCAGCGCATCGGAAATTAGATCGACGCGCCACGATGATCTTTACGAGGCCGCACTTCGTAAACGTGCGTTGGCTGCATCGCACGGCTAGACCGGTGGCGGCTTGCTACCTTCATCCTTCCAGTTGTCCACCATCCATTGCAGCGCCTTGGCTAATTCCGCACGCGCTTTCATCGCTTCCCGCTCAACTTTCAATAGCTCGTTGAACTTCGACAACACCAGCACCGGGAAAACGATCCACAAGATCGCTAGCGCAACAATCAACAGCCCGATAAATAGGAAAATGACACCGCCTGCAAATTCATTCCCGGCTGCTGCAATCATTCGTCTCTTTTATTCTCGCGTGTTGTCGTTAGTCAATCCTCAAGCGTGCAGAAATCGTCGATGACATGGTTCTAAGTCGCAAGGCTGTCCGGCAATCAAAAACGATCTAGCACGATTCTGGCGGCGAGGAATGCGTTCCCTATGATTCTTGGAATATGAGGCTTTAGCTTATGGTCAGTCTCATGGAAAATCACATTGGCTCGCAATAGTCCGGCAGCGCTCTATCGTGACTTGGCGACATCATGAAAAAGAAGAAAATCGAGACGCACAAGATCGGGCTGGTCGGCCAAGCGCCGTCGCGACGCGGCGACCCGCGCAAACCACTCGCCGGCCCGAACGGCCAGAAGATCGCGCGGCTCGCCGGAATGAGTTACGACGAGCTGATCGCGTGTCGCCGGAAACACCTGAACACGCACCACAGCGGGAAGCGCGGTAAAGGCGACGCGTTCGACCACGCGAAAGGCAACGTCAACGCCGCCGACGTCCTATTGGACTGGCGCGTCGAGCGCATCGTCCTGCTCGGTAAGAACGTCGCTCGTTGCTTCGGCTTCCGCGACTTGCCTTTTCTGGCGGAGATACGCATTTATGGACGCCGCTTCTTGATCTTTCCGCATCCTTCTGGCACCAATCGGTGGTGGAACGAGCGACGAAACGAACGACGCGCTCGACAACTTCTGCAGCGGTTCCTACGGGGCGAGACGGTTCCCGTTGGATTCCGAAAGAGTGGACCGTTGCGGAGTTCGCGCCTGTCCACAAACTGACCGCATTTTGGGCAGTGAAAGAAGTGTTCGTTTTCTGCGTCGCTTTAGTTTATCAAAATCAGCCGCATTCATCTACGCATGCAGAATCGTCGATGACATCATGGCCGGATCATTTGCCGTCCGGCAATCAAAAACGATTCTAGCGCGATCCTGAGCAAGGGCGGCAATCGGAAGCGGATCGACACATTTCCACTTTGATTTGAAGCGAACTGTTTTTCTACGGTCTTTTTCTACGGTCTCGCCCGATTTTGACACAAACGCGCGCAAACAAATGTAATCGACGCAGCGTTGAATTGACGAAAATCACCTATGAAAATGCGCTTTTCACAAACACACGCAAAAGACTGCAAAATTGCTGTTTCTAATTATGAGTCCCCTGCTCTAACCGCTGAGCTACAGGCCCGCATGATCGTGGAAGTAAACACAGCAAACCGCTCGTGACCAACCCCGAAAGCATTTACGCTGCGGTGCGCTGGTGGATCGAGCAGTTGCCTTGGCGCGCTGTAGCCGAGTGAAGAGGCTTGCTCGATGCCAAAAACAAGTTGGCGATTTTCGGCGTCCGATCTATAAGCAATGGCTCTCTATGGGATGAACTCCATGAAGCTCGTCGCGATTCTCGCCACCTACAACGAAGAACGCTTCGTTGCGAACTGCGTTCGAAATCTCGTCGGACAGGGGGCTTTGATCTATCTGATCGACAACGAGTCGACAGACGAAACGATTCGGCACGTCCGAGAAACGGCGGGAAATGCGCTCGTCGGGGTGGAGTCCTTTCCCAGGCACGGTATCTATTCGTGGCAGCCAATTTTGGAGCGAAAGGAGCAAATCGCGAATCGAATCGATGCCGACTGGCTCATGCACGTCGATGCCGACGAGATTCATCTCCCCCCTCTCGGCTCGCCGACGCTTGCTCATGCCTTTCAGGAAGCGGAGGAAGCCGGCCACAACGCGGCGAATTTCGCGGAGTTCACATTCATCCCCGTCGCGGAATCGCCGAACCACGATCATGGCAATTATCTCGATACGATGCGCTGGTATTACCCGTTCAAATCAGCCGAAATGCATCTGATGCGAGCGTGGAAGCGGCAGCCTGTGAACGTAAAGTTTGCCTGGTCGGGAGGGCACCAAGTGCGCTTTCCCGGGCTCAATGTTGATCAACGATTCTTCCGGATTAAACACTACATGTTTGTCAGCGTCGATCAGCTCGTTGAAAAGTACGTTCAACGTCGCTATGACGAGCGTGAGGTAAGAAACGGATGGCACGGATGGCGGGCCACTCTGCGGCGGGAGAAAATCTTGCTTCCCATCGCGTCCCAGCTTCGCCGCACCATCTCCGACGACGGCCTCGACGCATCGGATCCTCGCACGACGCACTATCTCGCCGATCTTTGGCAACCCGCCTCAGGCGGGTTGACCGTCTGACTCGTATCGGGGACTTTGCGATGACCCAGGCGCGCACTATAGATCTCTGAAAATTTCTTTCTTCTGGTGGAACGAATCCAAGGTCTCTGGATTGGGTCGGAATTGTCGATGATGGAGCGTCTTTCCCTTGTCTCCTTCCTGGCGAACGGCCATCCCTATCACCTCTTCGTCTATGAAAACGTAAAGCACGTTCCTGCCGGAACCATCATCGAAGACGCAAACGCGGTTCTTCCCGCTTCGATGATCTTCAAGTACAAAGATGTCGACTCGTACGCGGGATTTTCGAATTACTTTCGTTACAAGCTGCTTCTCGAGCGCGGTGGATGGTGGGTCGATACTGACATGGTGTGCCTTCGGCCTTTGGAGTTTGTGGACGACGCCTATGTCTTTGCATCGGAGATCACCGATTGGGGGGCGGAAGTGATCACGAGCGGAGTGATCAAATCTCCACCAGGAAGCCCCTTGATGAAGTTTGCCTGGGAGACATGCCTTTCAAAGGATCCGCAGGAGATCCAGTGGGGCGAAACAGGACCGCGGCTGATGCAGGAGGCAGTGGCCAAGTTTCACTTGGAGCACTTTCGAAAGCCGTACACGAGTTTTTGTCCGGTGATTCATCCGCGATGGCGGTCCGTGTTGGAAGCCAATACGGACGCTCCCCCCGGCGATGCATACGCGGTTCACCTCTGGAACGAGCTATGGAGACGCGCCGGCCGGGACAAGAATGGCATCTATCCGATTTCTTCACTCTACGAGCAACTAAAGCGGCGGTATCAGCTCCGAACGGAGCCGTGCTGATTAGTTGACCATCACCCGCGGTGCGCCTCTGTTCGATTGAACTTGTGCGCTCAGCTTCTCGAAGGCGTGCAGTCATAAGCCTTTCACATCTGCGGATGTTGGACGCATAGGTCGATGGGCGGGCGGGCGGGCGTAAGGTCGAAGTACGTGATACAATTTCGGATGTCTTAGGTTAAATATCTAGATTCTATATGATCTTTGCGACGGAAAGGAAGAAACCTCGGTCGTGTGTCAGTACCTTTACTACGACCATGCGGGAGATGCGTTTCTCTTTGAGCTTGTTCCCGTCTCTGAACAGTGCCGCGCCCGCCTCCATTCGGAAGCGAAATAGTCCGACAACACCGCGATGCTAACTTCGTCAATATTCTCGCCCTCGGATTGCACAGCGCAGGCGTTAGCCGAATTCGAGAAGCTTGTCATCGAAGGCGGCGCAGTCGATCCACAAGGCCTAACGCAACGGATCCGAAACGCCTCTTGCCTATTGTTTCTTCGGGCGTCAGATGGTCGACTCGTCGGAGTAGGCGCGTTAAAACACCCTGGACCAGGCTACCGTAAGAGGGTGTTCGCCGATGCGCGAGCAACCATCGCATCAGACGAATACTGTGTTGAGTTGGGTTGGGTAGTCGTGGCTAAATCGCACCAAGGGCTACGACTATGGACTCGCATTGTCGGTGAATTAATCGCTTTCGCGAAGAATGAGAATGTTTTCGCGACGACCCGGGCCGATAAGCGAGCCATGCGTTTTGCGTCTGACCATGGATTCGAAGTCAACGGGAAACCCTACCCGAGCGGGCGCGGCTACGATCTTGTTCTCTATCTTCGTAACGCGGCGCGATTTCCTGACGCGAAGTGACCTTTGCAAGACAAATCTTTTGCAGCAGGCCGCCAGCCAACACCGCGGTGTGCAAGAATTCGTGCAAGACTGAGCAACAAACTGATTTGCCCGGTGACAAGGTTCAATATTAAGCGCACAAATCGATATCTATCCCTACACCAGCGGAAACCTCGTGAAACGGATCCACCGCGCGCTCGATCACGAACGGATTTTATTTTGGCGACAACGACGCCGCGCCTTCCTGAATGAACGAATCCAGCCTGTTTAGATCAATCGGTTTGACGAGGTGATGCCTGAATCCCGCCGCATGACTTTTGCGGATATCATCTTCCTTTCCGTAACCAGTAAGAGCGATTCCGAGAAGCGGCCGCTTGGAGTTCAGCCTTTCCATCAGATCAATTCCGCTGCCATCGGGCAAACCAAGATCGCTAATGAGCACATCAAATTCCTCCTTCGCGCTTAGCTCGAG
>VBQC01000201.1 GCA_005887825.1 Verrucomicrobiota bacterium
TTTCCACATGACTTCGCCCCTGCCGGGCGGCGATTCATGCATCCGCGCGATGCGCGACGCACTGGCGGACGCACAACTGGCGCCCGAGCAAATCGATTATATCAATGCACACGCCAGCTCGACGCAGTTGAATGACAGCGCCGAAACAACGTCGATCAAAGAAGTGTTCGACAAGCATGCAAAGCGCATTCCAGTCAGTGGGACCAAAGGTTATTACGCGCATCCGCTGGGCGCGACCGGTGCGATTGAAGCGGCGCTGTGTGCGCTCGCATTGGATCGGCAATGGATTCCACCCACGATTAACTTTCAAAATCCCGATCCGGCCTGCGACCTTGATATCGTTCCAAATCACGGTCGCGAAGCGAAGTTGAATTACATCATGAGCAATTCATTTGGCTTCGGCGGAATTAACGCGTGCGTGGTGCTGGGAAGAGCCGGGTAGCGCACGCGTCTCGCGTAATTTATTTGCCAGTTGCAGTCGAACAACAAAAGTTCGCGATCGCGACGCGCTTACTCCGACAGGTGCGGGACGAGAGGCGCGCGCTACTCGCGACAGGATCGCTCAATTACTCCAACATCGCCTCCGCCCGCGAAGCGCGCCGGCTCGAACGATAGGGAAGCGGCACGTACTCGACCGATGGCTGCCGCCGCATGGGCTGTGGATAGAGTTGCATCAAACGCAGCATATTTTCCGGCATGTCGCTTCGTACCGGTAGACCAAGCTCGTGCGCCCGCTCGTAAGTGATGGGATAATCATGCGTCCAGGTACCGCTCGTCATAAGTTTGGCCATATCCACCGCCTTTTCGGCAGGATACTTCGCCGCCAGCAACTCACTCACCTCGTGTCCTTGATCCGCCAGAATCAATGTTTTGTCGTCCACCTCGGCAATCGGTTTCTGACGCGCCGCTTTCAAAATCGAAGCGGCCGGATACTCGCCGAGCTGCGGGTCGACCGGTCCCAACACAGCATACTCACACATAACTATCTCGTCGGCCGCGAGTGCAATCAAGGTGCCGCCCGACATGGCGTAGTGCGGCACGAACACCGTGACCTTACCTTTGTGTTTGAACACCGCGCGCGCAATTTGGGTCGCGGCCAGAACCAAACCTCCCGGCGTGTGTAACACCAAATCCAGCGGAATTTCGGGATCGGTCAGATGAACCGCGCGGATAACGTCTTCGCTGTCGTTGATGTCGATGTAGCGAAACAACGGAAAACCCAATAGGCTCATGGTTTCCTGTCGGTGCACGAGTAGAACGACGCGCGATTTCCGCTCACGCTCGATGAGAGCCATCAGCCGCTTCCGAGACGATTCCAGCAACCTTTGTTTGATGACAGGCTGGAGAGCCGAGAGCATGAAGAACAACCAGAAAATATCCATTTTTATTCTCCTGTCCGTTCAACGACGCCGCGGATCCCAGCCCCATTCAAGACCGTACTCGTCTGGTTGTGCTTGCCGGCGCCGACGCACAAACAATCCACATAGCAGCATCCCACTCACAAATCCGCCGATATGCGCCCAAAACGCGATGCCACCGACATGCTGCGGCCCTGCCAGGGCGAGCGTGCCGCTAAATAACTGACTAAAAAACCAAAGTACAAGGTAAAATATCGCCGGAACCTCGAAGAAGAGCGGAAAAAAGAAAATCGGAAACAGCACGATCAGCCGCGCCGTCGGAAAAAACAGCAAGTAAGCGCCAAGTACGCCGGCAATCGCCCCCGAGGCTCCGACGGATGGCACAGTGGAATCCGGATTTGCCAGCACCTGCGTGAGGGCAGCGACTGTGCCGCACGTAAGATAGAAAATTGCAAACCTCACCGGTCCCATGCGGTCCTCAACGTTGTCGCCGAAAATCCAGAGTGTCCACATGTTGAGAATAATATGCAGCCAACCGCCGTGCAGGAATTGATGAGTCAAAAGTGTCCAATAGCTGTGCGCCGGAAAACCGACGTACGCGGCCCAATCCGGGTGGGTGAAGCGCGCGGGAACAACGCCGAAAAGATAAAAGAGCTGGTCGATCCCATGCGGAAGCATCAACTCAAAGAAAAACACCAACGCATTAACAAAAATCAGCGCGCGGGTCATGACCGGCACTGAGCGACTGTGTACCGAATCTTTAATGGGAAACATATTGGCTCTTTAAAGTTACCGCGCCCATTCGACGACGCCGGCCGGCGTCCACGAGTGAAAAGGTAATGCAATAGTCATCACATCAATGCCATCAATCGGCTGCGGCTCGGGACCTCCAGCTTTCGAAAAACAGCGTGGAGATGATTCTTTACTGTCTGCAAGCTCATGCCGGTTCGTCACCAATTTCCAATCCTGCCTAGCAAATCCGGCCGATTTTCGCGCGTGCGCCGAAGCGCTTCTTTCTTCCGCCACGCCGCGATCTCGGCGTGATTTCCAGACACTAAGACATTCGGAACCTGCCAATCGCGAAATTCGGCCGGTCGCGTGTACTGCGGCGCTTCGAGCAGTCCGGCGCTGAAGCTATCGTCCGCTGCGGATTGCTCATGACCGAGCGCGCCAGGCAGCAAGCGCACGATTGCATCGACCAAAACAACAGCGGCAATTGCGCCATTTGTGAGCACGTAATCGCCGATGGAAATCTCAAGATCCACAAGATGCTCGATAACGCGGTGATCGACTCCCTCGTAGTGACCACAGATAACGATGAGATGCGGTTCGCGAGAGAATCGCTCTGCCATGGGTTGATCGAAACGGCGTCCAGCCGGCGACATCAGAATAATTTTCGATTTTTCGTCAACTTGCGCCCTCAGTTCCTCTACGGCTGCAAAAATTGGCTCTGGTTTCATCACCATCCCCTGTCCTCCTCCGAAAGGCGCATCGTCAACAATGCGATGTTTGTCCTTTGTCCAATCGCGCAAATTATGAATGCGAAGATCGACAATCTTGTTTTCCTGCGCGCGCTTCATGATGCTTTCGCTTAGCGGCGCCCGACAGATTTCCGGAAATAAGGTGAGAATGTCGATCTTCAATGGTCAAGAAAACATCGAACTTCTAACATGGAACGTCCAGCTTCCAATGTTGTAGCGGCGATCCATGACCGCCGAAACGAAAGAAGCAGCGCTCACCCGCCTTCGCGGAGCTTCGGCGTGGCAAGCAGAGCGCCACCACAGGAAATTATTCTACAATTTCGAGCATGGCGCGTTGGCCATGGCGCGCCGCGGAACTGGCAAGTAACGCGCGAATAGCGTGAATCGTTTGGCCGTTGCGACCAATGACGCGGCCAACATCGCTTTGCCGAAGCCGCAGCCTGAAGGTAGTCATTCTGCCGCTCGGAATTTCCGTGAGCACCGTGTCGTCGGGAAATTCAACTAACTGGCGAATTACGAACTCGAGAAATTCCCTCATGACGAAGAAGGTAACCACGAATGAACACGAATCGACACGAATTTCTGCCTGGAATCAAAAACGCGGCGTTTGACACAGACTCTCTACACCCTCGGCGGTCGCAGACCGCCGCTACGACTCATTTCGGTCATCGATTTAACTCCCCGTCGGTTCCCCGGTTGCCGTTTCTGCGATGGGTCGCGCGGGTGGCGCTTCCGCGGGCGCCGCTGGTGCAGGCGGCTCGGGCGTAGCTTTCGCGGGAGCGCTGGCCACCTGTTTTTTATTTTTCTTAATCAAACTGCGAACGGTGTCGGACGGTTGCGCGCCTTTGCTGATCCAGTATTCGGCCCGATCCAGTTTCAACGTGCTGTTGTGATCGGGTTTTTTCGGATCGTACGTGCCGATGATCTCGATAAATTTTCCATCACGTGGGCTGCGGCTGTCGGCCACCACCACTTTGTAATAGGGGCGATTCTTCGCTCCTTCCCTGCGTAATCTGATTGAAACTGCCATGTTAAGTTCTCATTCGCGCCATTTGTGCCATCATCTTTTTCATTTTGCCCGTGCTTTTCATCATCTTGCGCATCTGAGCAAACCGCCGCAGCAAATCGTTTACCTCCGTGACCGTGCTGCCGCTGCCACGCGCGATTCGCTGACGACGCCGCGCATTCAAAATGTCGGGACGCGTCCGCTCTTCGCTCGTCATCGAAAGCACGATGGCTTCCGTGCGCTTAAGCTGCTTCTCGTCAACAGAGAGGCCCTGCACGTTACTCATGCCGGGCAACATGCCAAGGATATTCTCCAGCGGGCCCATTCTTCGCATCATTTTGAACTGCGCCAGGAAATCGTTAAAATCGAACGAAGCGGTGCGCAGCTTCCGCTCCAATCGAGCCGCTTCCTCTTCATCGACTGCTTCGGCCGCTTTTTCTACCAGACCAACCACGTCGCCCATTCCGAGAATCCGGCCGGCGAGCCGCTCCGGAACGAAAACCTCGAATTGATCGAGCTTTTCGCCAGTTCCGGCGAATTTGATAGGCCGCCGTGTCACTTCGCGCATTGACAATGCCGCACCGCCTCGCGCGTCACCGTCGAGCTTGGTCAAAATGATTCCGGTGATTTCCAAAGCATCGTTGAAGTGAGTTGCCACGCTGACCGCCTGCTGGCCGGTGGCAGCGTCGACCACAAGCAGGGTTTCCTGTGGCTGCAAAAATTCTTTGAGCTCTTTCAGTTCCTGAATCAGCGCTTCATCGATTTCCTGCCGCCCCGCCGTGTCGAAAATGTCGATGCCCGGCCCGCCCGCTTCGACTTTGCTCAGGGCAGGCTCAGGTCGCGCTCTACCAACTGCAGCGGCCGCGGCGCGTCGAACATTTTTCTCGCCCGGGTCGGGAGTATAAACCGGCACGTCGATTTGGTTTCCAAGTGTCGCCAACTGCTCAATCGCCGCCGGTCTTTGCAAATCGCACGCGATCAAAGCCGGCGCATGACCCTGCTTTTTCAAAAAGA
>VBQC01000202.1 GCA_005887825.1 Verrucomicrobiota bacterium
AACGCGCGATTGACCAGCCAAAACAACAAGTTCACTTCACCGGCTCGATCTCGCTCGGCCGCCATGTCTTGGTGAAGAATAACCAGCGAAATTCTGAGACCCGCCACCGCAGTTGAAAATGCGACTTAAGTCGTACCGAGCCTTGAATCCGGAGCCCGCGCCGGGATTCATGGTGTTTCGGACACGGCGCCACTCATCACCTTCCGGACGAGTGCTTGGAAACGCGGGTCCCCGCGCAGCGGGTCGAGCCTCCGGTCGATCTTGATGCTGCCAAAGACGCCGGTGTCGAAGGGCGCACGATCTTCGTAGCTTTTTTCCAGCAACCGCAGCGCTTCCTCTTTATCGCCCAGAGACAGGTGGATGACAGCGAGCGAATACGCCGGGATATAACGCTGCCGGGATTCAGTCGTTAGGTTGTCGAGTATCTTGCGCGCGTTTTCTTTGCTCCCCACCAGGGCGTAGGCCCGGGCGAGCGAGGCCAGAACAGCCGGGTCAGGATTGAGTTGCGTGGCTTTCTCATACTGAGCGATCGCTTCCGCGAGCCGGCCCTTATCCTCGTAGGCCTGCCCGAGAAACCAGTACGTGAGATCGAACGTTGGGTCCATCTCGATTGTTTTACGCAATTGCTCGATCGCTTCATCGTCCCGATCCGCCACTGTTAAAGTCGAGCCGAGGACGGAATTGATGATGAGAGATAACGGATCAAGTTCCTGCGCACGCCTGAGTTCAGCCACGGCCTCTCCGAATCGCCCGTCATTTTGAAGAAGCTCTCCGTACCAGTGATGTGCCGTGGCATAGTTAGGGTTTAGTTCAATCGCCCGCTGAAACTCCGGCACTGATGCAGAGAACTGTAGATTCAACACGAGCGCGTTGGCCAGGGATGTGTGTGCTTCGGCCAGGCTGGCATCGAGTTCCACCGCTTTGCGAGCGGCGGTCAGCGCTTTTTGAGCATCATTCTTTGGAGGACTGGCGGAATAGTACGGCAAAACCGCATGAGCGTCCGCGAGCCCGGAATAAGCGACGGCGTAGGCTGGATCCTTCCCAATCGCTCGCTCAAAGTAATCGATCGCTTTCTTCAGGTTTTCAGTAGTGCGTTTGTTCCAAAAGTAGCGCCCCTTCAAGTAGAGCTGGTGTGCTTCCGGGTTTTCCGTCGGCCGTGATGCCAGCACATGTTCCGCCGTACCGGTCAGCTTGGCCTGCAGCCTTTCGGCGATGGCCTTTGCAATCTCGCTTTCGATCGCAAAAACATCGGTCAATTTGCGATCGTAGGTTTCGGCCCACAGATGCGTGTCGGTCGCGGCATGAATTAACTGCACATTGACCCTCACTTGGTCGCTGGGTTTTTGCACGCTGCCCTCCAGAATGTTTGCTACGCCAAGCTGCTGCGCGATCTGAGGCAGATTATCGGGTGAACTTTTGAAGCGCTGCGTCGAGGTGCGTGAGATTACCTTCAGCTCCGCGATCTTGGCCAGCCGGGTCAGGATTTCGTCCTGAATCCCTTCGCTGAAGTAAGCGTTCTCCGGATCGCGACTCAGGTTGTCGAAAGGCAGCACCGCTATCGATTTTGGCGCTGCCTCAGCCGACCTGATCTGCGGGGACTTCGGGCCTGATTTGAAGCGAAAGAAAATGATTCCGGCTGCGAGAAGAAGAACGGCTGCAATGGCCAGCCCGATCTGAAATTTTCCAGTCGCCTTGCGTCGTGCGATCGCGTCGGCAAACTTTGCCGGCACGGCCGCGTTTCCAAAATCATCTCCGAACAAATTCGTCACAGACAACTTGATGCCATGCTTCACTTCGCATTCACCCAGATCGTGAAGGTGCGGCGACCATTGCCGGTATTGCGCGAGATCGTCCGTCACACGTTGCGAAAGAAGGATGTGACCCGCATCGCCACAATCCATCACGCGCTGCGCCAGGTTGATGCCCGCGCCGGCGATATTCGTGCGCCCGTTCAGATCTGTCACTTTGCTCACTGGGCCGCTATGAATTCCCATTCGCACCTGAATCTCAGGGTGTCCCTTTAGTGCTCGTGCGACCTCCAGCGCGCAGCGCGCCGGTTCTTCCGAACTGTTCCGAAACACCAGCGCCATCCCGTCGCCCGTAGGTAGTCGAACCAGTTCCTCGTTCGTCGCCTCACTCACCTGGGGGGTAGCCATCACGATGTCGGTGAGCTGGCGCAACCGCTCCTTCTGCTCGTCGATCAATAGTTTGGAATAACCGACAAGGTCAATGAACAGCACATGCCCAATCTCGAGCCGAAGATTACTCTCAGATTCAGACGCCATGTTCTCTAAACTTTACAATGGCACGATTACGCAATAAAGACGTGCGCGGCTTAGCGCAGAAACGAGACGATGGCGGCAGCGGCCTTCTTAAGCCCTGTCACGAGCATGAAGTGGCCTGTACCGAGATGGTCTCACGTCCTGGGGCGTAGTCTCCATCATGCCGCTTTGGGGATTTAGTCGTCGATGAACAACGCACAAGTTTCATCATTGTGTTTACTTCGCCTTCACGATACCGGGTGGCTTCCATGTGCCTTCGCCGGGCGGCAGAATGGAAGGGGACTCTGTCTTCGGCCAGTAGAGGCGCATGACGAGATAGATCAAGTCATTCGGCGCGGGCAGCCAGTTAGCTTGTTTATCCGCGCCAGGGCTGTTCTTCTGGATGTAGAGCGTGAGCGAGCCGTCGGCGTTCTTCTTCATGTTTGGCAGCATCGGCGAGTTGATCAGGTAGCGGTTGATCGGGTTCTTGATCAGGAGCTGGCTCTTGCCGTCATACATCGTCACCGACCAAAAGGCATTCACCGGCGGGAACTGCCCCGCCGCAAAGGTGAGCGTGTAGTTGTGCTTGCTGCCGTCAAGCACTTCGCCATCGGCGAGTGTCTTAGTCATGGGATACATGGCCTCGACCGCGTCGTTGCCATAGATGCCTGCCTGGGCGGCGGCGGCTCGCTTGAGCCAGTCGCCGTTGTAAAAAGCGCTGTCGCCAAAGAGCGAACCGACTTTCCAGCCGTTGATGTTCTTCTGGCCGGACTCGAGATACTGCTTGATCTTGGCTTCGCCTTCCTTTACACCCGCGACCACTTGCGCTTGTTGTCCTGGCGAGAGGTGTTTAAAGGCGAATTTCTTTCCCGCTTCGACGCCGAGGCGGGCCAGTTTTTCTCGGATTTCCTTCTCTTCCGGACCGGCGGGAGCGAATTGGAGCGCGAAGGCGAGGTAGTCAAAGAAGCCAGTCTTCACCATTTCCTTATTTATCTTCGGGAAGTCAACGGCAGGTGGTGCCGGAGGCGCGGGCTGTTTCAAATACTGGGAGAGCGGCTGGACTTTGTAGCCAGCCTGAATCTTGACCACGTTCGGCATGTCCTCCGGATTAAAGAGCTGGGTGCGGTAGGCCACAGCGGAGAACTGGGTGCTGGAACGGAATACCTTCTTGATGCCCGGCGGGGTCTCACCTTTCCAGTCAGGTCCGGCCATCATGTAATCGCCGGCCTCGTTGCCGGTGGCGCGACTGCCGATGTAACCGTAGTTATAGGTATTGCCATCGCAGAGCATGACCGAGAAGTAACGCGGCTTCTCCACCGCCGGAACCGATAGCACGATCGGTTCGGCGCGCAGGTCCGTCCATAAGATGGAATACGGCGTGTCGCTGTTCGGTGTGATAACCGATGTATCTTTGTAGGTGAAAACGCGGGCTTCATTGTTTATCTGATTGAACGGCGCCTTGTACTGACCGGAGTTCTTGTCCACCGAGTATTCGTACATGACCGCATAGTTCATCACGATCGGGAGACCGTAGATGAACCCTTCTTCGGCGATGGCTTTGGTCTCGGCGGGAGTGAGGTCCGCAGCGCGGGCGCTTGTTAGCGTCAGGCCGGCGGCGAGTGCTGCGGCTAGGAGGTTAAGACTGTGTGTCGTTTTCATAGTTAGGAATTCCGGATGGTTGATTGGTTGAGTTTTTACTTCACCTGCTGCGCAAGCGGTGCACTCCACTTGCCTTCGGTTGCTTTTTCTTTGGGCCAGTAGAGGCGCATCGCCATGACAAAGGGACCCTTCGGCGCGGGCAGCCAGTTAG
>VBQC01000203.1 GCA_005887825.1 Verrucomicrobiota bacterium
TTCGCCAGATATTTGCAACGCCATTTGGAAATATCCTCGCCACGAGTCGCGCGCGTAAGTTACGGGACTTTCGTCGCGGGAATTGTCGCTCTGGTTTGTACATGTCTCGTTGTGCCGCAGCACACTCACGGTGTGTTCGGAGTTTGGCGGCTGCACGAATTTCTTGCCCGCTCGTCCGCAGCTTTTCTCGCACTGGGAATGTTGTGTGGCTGTTGGTGCGCGTGGAAAGGCTGCGGACAAAGTGTGTTAGCGGCGCGATTGTTTTGGACTTGGTCCTGCGTGACGCTGCTGCCGCTTGTTGGAATTTTATTTAGTGAATGCCTATTGCTCCTTATGCGACTGAAACCGTCGTGGGCCTTTCCTATTCGAAATGCACTGCGGCATTCTGTGTTCTGGCACTTAGGTTTTTGGGAATGGACGGGCGCGGCAGCGGTTTTCGTGTTTCTTTGCGCGGCGGTTTTTTTAACGCCCCCGCTGGCCGTGCTCGAAGGCAAAGTCCGCGAAGGCTAAACCGTGCATGTGGACGCAAAGAATGGCGCGCTTCCATTGACCAGAAATAGCATTGCTGCGGGAATTAGAGCACAATGAATGGCCGTCGGTATCGGATCGAATACGGCGCGACCGCATCAAATGATCTCGACTCTCTCGCTGAAAAAACCAGAAAGCAGGTCCTGCGGAAGATCGAGCGGCTCGAACTAGGATTACACGGCGACATCAAACATCTTCGGGACGCCCGATGTGGCATACAGATTGCGGATGGGTAATTATCGCATCTTGTTTGACGTAGAAGATGACGTTATCATCATTCGCAGAATCGGAGATCGCAAAAACGTGTATGACTAAGATTCTCGAACGCGAAATCGATCAAACGGTGCGACAAAAAAGACAGCAACTTTCCGAAATTCGTGCGGAAGTTGAAGATCTTCTGGATTATTTGGACGTTTTGGAAGCGCGTGCAAAGGACGCCGGCAAACCACGTCTTACGCACGATCAGATGAAGAAGCGCTCCCGTTGAGAAAAGAAATTCTCGACCCGCTCAGCATCGACATCCGCGAAGGCCAGGCCGTCCACGTCGATGCACTCGAATTTCGCGAAAAATAGTTCCGAATCGACGGCAAACTCGACCGTGACAAAACGACTAGGAGGTGATGCTTTTTAAAATGCCGAAAATTGCTTTTTATGCTTCCATAGTTATCGGGGCTCTTTTGTTTGTTCCGACTGTTTATCTTGCTGTCGTAAATTGGAGTCCGAAGGTATTTCAGCCTCTGCTGTCTGTGGTTTTCGGAGGCGTGGTAACGGCATTTATCGCCCTCAGTTTCATACTAAGGCAAACAACGATCTCTGAGCGGTTTCCTGTCTACGTGGTGTTAGATCAGCAGACGAGTTTGCCGACTATTGTACCTGGGGAGCGCCCCCACTCTGCTTTTGATTCGATGTCTCGCCGCGCAAATTTGGAAGAGTTCGATCCCGGCAAGTTCAAACAACGGGAAGTGATCTTCAAATCACCCGATGAGAAGTTTGAATTTTATGCGCAGCTTATCCAATACGAATTGGTCGTTCAGATGTATGGGATTCTTAGGTACGTGGAAGGTATTTCCCAACAAACCTCGGCGACTAAACCTACGATTGTTTCAGTCGAGGTGTTCGACTTGAAGCGCCCAAAACGTTTTACGAAAATTGAGGGACAAGATTTAATTAAGGCTCTATCGCACAACCGATTCTTACAACCGTCCGAGAAGAGATTTTGGGAGTTTCAGGAAGCCTGGTTGCCCCTTCCGTACAAGACCACCCTTTCCATTCCTGATTCGCGATCGCTGATCTTGGAACGACCTGGATACTACAAAGTAACTCTCAAAATCGATCCGGTTGGAGCCGGCCAGGGTTCACCTCTGCATCTCGTCGATAAGTTCGGTAATTCGCGAGTCGAAACGCTCGGCTTCATAGTGACAACGGAGGCCGTCTTCGAAAAATTCACTTCCGGAAGTCCGTATTCCGAGGAAAGCATGGACTGGGTAAGATCCTTGTTTAATCGATTGAAAATCGAGTTTTTCCTAGGAACAACTTAACTAGAAGTTGACCAACGCGTCACCATCAAGCCGTTGTTTGCCGAAACGCGGACAGAAAAGTTTCCATCTCGGATTTCTTGCCGATGGTGACGCGCATGTGATTTGGCAGCGCAGGGAACAAGCGGCCAACTGAGACATTACGCTCCTTCATCGCTTTGATAATGGGCACGACGGGGCGTTTGCAGTCGAACATGATAAAGTTGGCCTGTGACGGAATTTGTTTATAACCCATCTTATCGAGCTCGGATGTTGTGAACGCTTTCGCTTCACTGTTCAAACGCTGTCCGTTTGGGACGTGATCGGGATCGTCGAGACTCGCGGTCGCTGCCGCCAGCGCCATGCAGTTGACGCTGTCCCACATTTGTTGTACGCGCATGCGTTCAACAGTCTCCTTCTGCGCAACACCATAACCGCAACGCAACCCTGCCATTCCATAAATTTTTGAAAACGTGCGGGAGACAATCAGGTTCGGGTGATCCTTCACCAGTGGGATCACGCTTTCGTATTCGAGGCTATCCGCGTAATGGAAATACGCTTCGTCCACGAGAATCATCGTCTCGCGTGGAGTGTTTGCGATAAACTCACGCAGTTCATTCTTGGGCGTGGTGCTGGCAGTAGGGTTGTTTGGGTTGCAGACGTAAATCAAACCTCCCTTCGCAGCAGCAAGCATTTTCGGCAGATCATGCGCGAAGGTACTGGTCAGCGGCACCTTTACTACTTCTGCACCATTGGCGGTGGCATTATTGAGTATTGCTTCGAAAGTCGGGTCCGCCGCGACAAGCTTTCCGTTCTGAGGTCCGGTAAATGTTTCCGCGCAAAGTTTGAGAATCTCGCCGGAACCATCACCGAGTAGGATCTGATCGTGATTGACGGCGTTCAGCGTGGCCAGCTTCTCAATAAGCACGTTGTTGTGTTCATCCGGATAGCGGCAGGCCAGACCAAAGGAATCTGTCATGGCCTGCAACGCTTTTGGCGAAGGACCATAAGCATTCTCGTTCGCGCTCAGGCGAACAATGCCGGCGTTTGCAGCGACGTGCTCAGTTGATTTTGCGAACGAAATGGCCGGCCTAACGAGAGTCGCCGCCGCTGCGGCGCTCAATAATTGCGCAAAGTTGCGCCGAGAAATTGAGATTGTGTTCATACCAGCAATTCATAGGACGATCCGCAGTCTTATGCGAGATCGAATTATGATGACCGCTACGATCGCCGGGTAGCGCACGCGTCTCGCGTGTCTGGTTTTGGCGTCGCGCCGAAACAATCTTTCCTTCGATTGCCGTCGTCAGTGACGAGGAACAAACTTGAAAAAAAGTCCGCGATCGCGAGGACGCGCTCGCCAGACATGCGAGACGCATGCGCTATCCAGATGAGACTTGTTCGCGCGTCTCCACGCGGGGTTTAGATTGTGCGGTGATCTTTGGATTCTTGAAGCAGCGGCGACGGCGTTGGCTGCAGGCTCAGCCTTTTCCAAAGGAGTGGCTCGTAACGATCGAGCGTAATGTTTTGTTCTTTCATCGACTCTCTGCCAGTGACCAGGTGGAATTACTCGGTCACACCCAGGTGTTTCTTGCCGAAAAGCGTTTCGAAGGTTGCGATGGTTTGGAAATCACAGATGAGGTCCGTGTCACTATTGCAGCGCAGGCTTGCCTTCTCCTTCTGCATCGCAAGACCGACTACTTCCCGCGTCTGCTCACCATCCTGGTCTATCCTTCGACATACCTTGCGGAGGACAGACGGCACGTTCACGGCCATGTGTGGCAAGAGGGAAAAATGGCGCGCCTGGGCGAGACCGGTCGTTGGCTGGACGCCATCGTGCTGGCATGGGACGCGGTCAAGTCCGGAGCGGCTGATCCTTCCGATGGCAAGAACGTCGTCCTGCATGAGTTTGCCCATCAACTCGACTACGAGAATTATGCGGAGGATGGTGCGCCTGCACTGGCGACGCGTGATCAGCGATTGTCGTGGCAGGAAGTGATGCGAGGCGAATTCGCGTCGTTGCGCGCTGCTGACGAAACCGGAATTCCGACTCTACTCGACACCTACGGAGCGACCAATCCCGCCGAGTTCTTCGCCGTATCAACAGAGGCCTTCTTTGAGCGACCTCGCGCGCTGCGCACTCGTCATCCGAAACTGTACGCCGAACTCCGAAGCTATTTTCACCAGGACCCGATCGAATATTCTGCCGAGTGAACCCGTGCCAACGAAGCGGAGTGCCGCTTGAGGAGAAACGGCATGATACAGCTTA
>VBQC01000204.1 GCA_005887825.1 Verrucomicrobiota bacterium
CAATCTTCGCGTCCGATGTTTTTAAAAATCAGGCGATGTTCGAGCGGATGAGGCGGTCGCAATTGCGGATTGCGGATTGCGGATTGCGGATTTGAAAGGATGTTTGCCGCGAATTCCGGCAAAACATTTTGGTACAACTCTTCGCCGATCATGCAAACCGGCGCGGTGCCGCAACTTGCCAGGCATTCCACAAACTCAAGGCTGTAATTTCCATCGGCACTGACCGAAATGGGATTGTGCATTCCATCGCCGTGGCTCCGGCGCTCAATTCCAGTCGCCACACACAGATTTTCCATTAACCGATAACTGCCGGCCATCGCGCAGCTAAGTGTGCGGCAGACGCGGATATGCGTTTTACCCGCAGGCTTCTGGCGAAACATCGGATAAAACGTGATCAGCTCGAGGATGTTGATCGGCTCCAAACCGAGTTTCGACGCAATCCAACGCACTCCTTCGTCGCTGATGAATCCGAAGTGTTCCTGCCACAAATGCAGCAGCGGCATTGCCGCACTTCTTCGATGATCGGCCGGATAATGGCCGATCGCCTCAACCATTTTCCGTTCTAACTCGGCGGGAACGTATGCGTTCGTCGAATCCACGGAAGCGGTCGATTAATCGGACAACGTGCTGTCCTTTGACTGCACCTTGTCGTCTTTAAAGACGATCGTGACCATGTCTTTGCCTTGCCGGTAAACGTAAGTCGTTTTTTTCATGATAACGAAATCCTGGTTGTCGATGGAAGTGGGAGGGCCAAGGATCGATTCGACCTGTTTCTTGGACATTCCCTCCGACACTTCATCGACATTCGCTTTGGTGATTCGCTTGCCGCCGCAGGAAATGGCCAGAGCGACCAAGAGTAAAAGCAAGTACCGAGAGATTGATCTCAGGATCGGCATATTCATCTGTCGCACTCGCCCATGACGAAGTCCAGACTGCCCAGCACAGCGGGCACGTCGCTTACCATGCAACCGGGAAGAAGCTCGGGCAGGATGCTGAGATTGACAAACGACGGCGCGCGAATTTTCAGCCGATACGGCACGCCGCCACCCTTGCTGTTGATATAAAAGCCGAGCTCACCCTTGGGATTCTCCGCTGCGAAATAAATTTCGCCCGGCGGCGCATCGAGTCCTTCTGTCACCACGATGAAATGATGGATCAATTCTTCCATCTTCGTCATGACCCGCGATTTCGGAGGCGTCATGTTCTTCCAATCCGCGACGTTGATCGGTCCGCTCGGCAATTTATCAATCACCTGGCGCAGGATGCGGACGCTCTGCCGCATCTCCTCGATCCGCACCAGATAGCGATCGTAGCAATCTCCCGCGCTGCCGATGACGACATCGAAATCGTACTGGTCGTAATCGAGATACGGATGTTTGCGACGCAAGTCGTGTTCGATCCCGCTGCCCCGCAAGTTTGGCCCGGAGAGAGCATAGGCAATCGCGCGATCTTTTGTGATGACGCCGATGTCCTTCGTGCGATCGACAAAGATGCGATTGCGAGTGAGCAATTTATCGCATTCATCGAGGCTCGGGATAAATTCGTCGAGGAACTTCCCAAGCTGCGGAATGAAAGCCTCGGGAAGATCGCGAATCTGTCCGCCCACGCGGGTGTAGGAAGTGGTGAAACGCGCGCCAGTCAACAATTCGAAAAGATCATAAAGTTTTTCGCGCTCGGTGAACGTGTAGAGAAAGACCGTCATTGCGCCCAGGTCGAGCGCCATTGCGCCGAGGCCCATCAAATGTGACGAGATACGCGACGTTTCGCAGCAAATCGTCCGAATCGCCTTTCCGCGCGGCGGGATTTCCCAGCCCATCAGTTTTTCGACGGCGAGCGCGTAAGCGACGTTGTTCGAAAGCGGCGCAAGATAATCGAGCCGATCGGTATAAGGCACGAATTGGTTGTATTGCATGTTCTCGGCGATTTTTTCGTCACCGCGGTGCAAAAAGCCGATGTCCGGGGTCGCTTTGGTAATGATTTCGCCGTCGAGTTCGAGCACGAGTCGCAACACGCCATGCGTGGCCGGATGCGACGGCCCCATGTTAAGCACCATCTTCTCGCCGATATCGTCATCGGGGTGGCGCAACTTGGCGTCCGCCGCGACCACCCGCGTCGCCGGATCGGGTGATTCAATCTCGCGTGTCGTGAAAGGCATCGAAGAAAGTTAAGAACGTTACAAAAGTTACAATGTTAACAGTCCAGGATCACATTTACGCTGGCGAGTGAACCGGAACGCGCAAGCGTAATTTCGATGGGGTAGCGCGCGCGTCTCGCGTGCTGGCGACGGTGTCTCGCCGTCGCGAACTTTCCTTGTGCTATGAGGTCACAGAAAAGTCCGTTTCGGCGCGACGCCGAAACCAGACACGCGAGACGCGTGCGCTACCCGGAAAATCACGCTCGCGCGCAACGGGAACTGCGATTACCTAGCGAGAGTCATGAATCCGAAGATTGCGCTGTTGTTTGCCGGACAAGGTGCGCAAACCGTCGGGATGGGACGCGACTTGGCAGAACAGTTTCCTACGGCCGCCGACTTGTTT
Source organism: Verrucomicrobiota bacterium (assembly GCA_005887825.1). Taxonomy (GTDB): domain Bacteria; phylum Verrucomicrobiota; class Verrucomicrobiia; order Chthoniobacterales; family UBA10450; genus Udaeobacter. The sequence continues at coordinate 2,538 of VBQC01000204.1, forward strand.
CAGAAAGCGGATGACGTTCTTGGGCGCAAGTTGAGCGAAATCGCGTGGAGCGGTCCAATTGAAGAGTTGACAAAGACTTCGAATTGTCAGCCCGCGCTGTTCGTTCATGGACTCGCCTGCTGGTCGATCTTGCGCGAGCTGGCTGGCGGTTTTCCGATTGGAGGCGCCGCCGGTCTGTCGTTAGGCGAAATGACTGCGCATGCCGCGGCGGGTACGTTTGACTTCGCTAACGGACTCAAACTTGTGCAAAGGCGGGGCGAATTGATGGATGAAGCCTGCGCCGCAACCAACGGCGCGATGGCAGCGATGATCGGGGCGGACGAGAGCGCGGTGCGCGCGCTGGCCGCAGACGCCGATGTCGATATTGCAAACATCAACGCTCCCGGGCAAATCGTAATTTCCGGCGAGCGCGCCAAGGTTGAGGCTGCGATCGGCATGGCGAAAGAGCACGGGATTCGGCGGGCGACCCTACTCAACGTGGCGGGCGCGTATCATTCGCGTTTGATGGAAAGCGCCTACCAAAAGCTTGGCGCGGTGCTGCTCCATGTGCCGGTGCAACCGCCGCGTTTTCGTGTGATTGCTAATGTGACGGGCGCTGAAGTAACAACGCCGGTTGAAATTAAGCGCACGTTGCAAGATCAAGTCACCGGCACGGTGCGTTGGCTCGATTGCATGGAGCGGCTTAGCGGTCTCGGCTGCGAGTTTTTTATCGAACTGGGGCCGGGTGGCGTGCTTGCTGGTTTATTGCGACGTACCTGCAAGGACGTGGATGTGGTATCGGTAAGCGACGCGGATTCGGTGCGGAGTTGCGCCGAGCGGCTAGCGGCCCTGTAGCCGCTTCGCTCGGCGAAGCGCGACGCCGCTTCATATAATTTTCGTACTCTGCGTCGCCCATAAGGCGACGGCCACAGATCGACAATTGTATTTCGCCGCCGTAATTTGCCTGCATGACATTGCAGGAGCGGTTGGACTTGGATTTGAAAGAGGCGATGCGTGCCAGGGACGCGACGAAACTCGGCGTGCTGCGCATGCTCAAATCGGCATTGAAATACGCCGCTATCGCAAAATCGGGCGCGGAAACTGAGTTGAGTGACGCCGAAACCGCGCAGGTCATTCATAAGCAAGCCAGGCAGCGGCAGGATTCAATCGAGAGTTTCCAAAAGGGGGGTCGCACGGAATTGGCGAACAAGGAAAAAGAGGAATTGTCGATCTTAAACGTGTATTTGCCGCAAGCGATGAACGCCGATGAGCTTGTAAAAGTTGTGCGCGAAACAATCGGGGAAGTCGGCGCGACATCCAAGACGCAGATGGGCGCGGTGATGAAAGCGTTGCAGGCGAAAGTCGCCGGTCGCGTTGACGGCAAGGCGCTGAGCACGGAAGTGCAAAAGCAGCTAGGAAGTTAAAAAGGCTAAAGTTACAAGAGTTAAAACGAAAAGACTCGAGGCGTGCTGTGACTTTGTAACGTAGGAACTTTTTTAACCCTTGTAACGATTTAACATGCTTAGCGCCATCATCGTCGCGGCCGGCAGCAGCCGGCGCATGGGATTTAACAAATTGTTTGCGACAATTGCGGGGAAACCAGTGATCGCGCATGCCATTCAGGCATTCGAGTGCAGCAGGTCTGTCACCGAAATCATCATCGTTGCGCGTGAAGATCAACATGACGAAATCACAGA
>VBQC01000205.1 GCA_005887825.1 Verrucomicrobiota bacterium
CGCATTGAGATTGTCGAGCAACTTGTTTGCATTCTCGAACAACGGACCGGCCGCCGCGGTGATTTGTTCAAGGCCATAGGCCGGATGGCCTTCGATCGCCGCGTTGTCTGCGAGTGTCGTTCCTCCGGGCGTGCCCGCAGAAAGCGCCACAAATTTAGGCGCGAGCAGTGTATCGGAGCTAAGCGTCGCAGTCACATCGGTCGGCAACGGCGGAATCCCTTCGTCGAGGCTGACCGTGACCCGCACGGCGTCCATTTTGTTTGGAGACGCTTCACGCTCTTTCGCAGTCAAATGACGCATCGCGATCACGCGTCCTGCCGGCGCACCGGCATAACGGACCTCCGAATTCACCTTAATGCCGGTCACGTCTTCATAATTGATCTGCAACGTGCGCTTCGGTTTTTTTAAGCGATAGCCGGAAAGCGCGACGGTGAGCGCTCCGAGCAGGACCAGACTGCATAAGATGACTGAAATGGCTACGACGTAATCGGAAAGATTTCGTTTCATGGAGTTTTGAGATGAAAGCGATGCCGCGCGCCCGCGAAAGGCCGCGGCTTGACGTCCGTCTGCTTCGCCGTTGATAAACTGGTGGACTTCCGGATTAGTGCTCGTCCGAATCTCTTCGGGCGTGCCCTGCGCGACGATCGAACCGTGACCAAGCATGATCATCCGCGTGGCGATGCGAAAAGCGCTCGTCATATCATGCGAGACTACGACTGCCGTCATGTGGCTTCCATGAGCCAGTTTAAGTGTTAGCTGATCGACAACCGCCGTCATGATCGGATCGAGCCCCGAGGTGGGTTCATCGCTGAAAAGCAGTTCAGGATCGAGCGCGAGTGCGCGCGCCAAACCAACCCGCTTCTTCATTCCGCCGCTGATTTCAGCCGGCTTCAGATCTTCAAAACCGGTCAGGCCGACCATCTGGAGTTTTTGCTTCACGATCTCTTCGATTTCGTCAGGAGACTTTTCAGTGTGTTGAAAAAGTGGCAGGGCGACGTTCTCGCCGACAGTGAGCGACGCCAGCAGCGCGCCGGATTGGAACAGCATTCCGAACCGTTGCCGTACACGCCCGATCTCACGTTCCTTCATGGTTGCGATTTCTTCGCCGAAGATTTTCACAGAACCGGAAGTCGGTTTCATCGAACCGATCATATGCCGGAGCAACGTGCTTTTGCCACAACCGCTTCCGCCCATAATCACGAGCGTCTCGCCACGGTGGACGTTGAAGGAAATATCGTTGAGCACAGTGCGATCCCCAAATCTTCGGACAAGATCGACAACTTCGATGATGGGCGCTTCGTTGGAGCTCATGCGGCAAAAAAGAAAATCCCGGTAAGCACCGCGTTCGTGACCAGCATTGCCAGCAAAGCCTGCACGACCGAAGCCGTCGTGGCTTGTCCCACACCCTCCGCGCCACCTTCGACATGCAACCCGGCGTTGCACGCGATCGTAATTACAATCCAGGCGAAGACGGCGCTTTTAATCATTCCCGAATACAAATCCCATGTGTCCGCGCTTTGCAAGGCGCGCAGGACATAACCAGCGGTATTGAAATCCAGTGCGAAACGACATACGGCCCAGCCTCCCGCGATGCCAACGTAATTTCCAAAAATGGTAAGCGCCGGGAGCATCACCAGCATCGCCAAGAAGCGCGGCACCACCAGATATTGAATCGGGTTGATCGCCATTACTTCCAACGCCTCGATTTCTTCGGACACTTTCATCGTTCCCAACTCGGCCGCGACGGCTGAACCGCTGCGACCAATAACGATCACCGCGATCAAGACCGGTCCCATCTCGCGCAAGAGTGTCAGCATCACCAGATCGGGAATGTACATTTCGGCGCCGAGGCTCTCGAGAGAATGGGCAGCCTGCATGGCCAGCGTTACACCCACGCTGAACGCTGTCAGCGCAACCATCGGCGCAGCGCGCACCCCGATGAAAACCATCTGCCGGAAGATCGGTGCGATTTTGAAAAACTGACCGGTGAACGGCGCGATCAAAATCCAGTAGAGCAGACTGAGATTAAGCTGGATGTAATTTTTCAAATCATGGCGGTCTCGGACGCGCAGAATGACAAAGCTGGCGCGCCTACGAAAGCCGAAAGTTTAGTGGAGTGTCACGTTACAGCAATCTTTGCTCCAGCGACGGGATCACCGATCTCGGCTACAGCAGATGCGTGAAGAAAAGCAGGTCGCCGCGCAGTCGCCGTTCCTGCCTTGGTTCAGACCTAAATCAATCCGCGTTTGCGGAAGTCGCCGAGGTTTCCGCCGGCGGAGCGCTCGATCATGTCGATGGTGAATTTAAGCAGACAAACTTCCCAGGCGTCGTCCACGCCTTGAATAATAGCGCTGAGCGGTTCCTCCGCAGTTTCCACGCGCCGTTTTGTCCGCGCGATCACGGCATCTATCGAGTCGCGGATCGTCTCTTCTGACACATTGGTTTTGCGAAATTGAAATCCATAGCGCAACACTGCGATGCTGCGCGCGTAATCCCGCAATTGATCGACATAGCGCTGCGCTTTATCGCCGAATCCTTCGAGCAACAGACGACTGAAATGTTCGGGCGTCAGAATTTGCGGACGTTCGGCGTGAATTTTCCCATTACGGATCCGGACCTGATCGACACGGTCCATTAACTCGGAGATAAGATAAAAGTGAAAGCTTGTGGTTCCGAACGTCGCGATCTGCTGCTCCGGCGCGAGAATCACCTGCGTATTTTCAATTGCGTAATCGAAATCGTCCTTCTTCATTCTTGCTCCTGCAATCTAAAGCGCCGTGAAACCGTTTCAACGAAGAGACTGTCGGGGGCATACAGTACCAGGCTTCTTTCGTTCTTGCCTTCGATATCGAGGAACGCGCACGCGCGGCACTTTATCAGAGGCAGATGTAACGGGCGATCTCCTGAGCCGCGATTCTTTTGTCCGCGCGTGAAGGCGCGCGCCTGGCCCGGTCTGCTATTGATGTTGCGCTTCCTGCTCTCCGCCCTGCGCTGACGGAAAAAGCGACAGATATTGCCCGTAGCCTTCTTCCTTTAATTTGTCTACCGGAATAAAACGCAGCGCGGCGGAGTTGACGCAGAAACGTTGACCGGTGGGGGCGGGGCCATCGTCAAAGAGGTGACCGAGATGGGAATCACTTTTGCCCGAACGAACCTCCGTCCGCTCCATGCCGTGGGAAGAATCCCTTTTCTCCACGACTTTGTCTTTTGAAATCGGTTTGGTAAAACTGGGCCACCCCGTGCCGCTATCGAATTTATCTAGCGAACTGAAGAGCGGCTCACCGGTGATAATATCGACATATATTCCCGCTCGGTGATTGTCCCAATAGGCGTTCTGGAACGGCGTCTCCGTTCCGCATTCGCGCGTCACGTGATACTGGTCTTTCGTTAACTTCGTTTGTAATTCGGCGTTGCTGGGAACTGCTTTCGTTGGATTCATTTTCTCGGCCTCTTTTTTCTGTCCTTGAGCATAACTAAACAATATCGAGCCGATAATCACAACAATCGCGCCCAGCAGTCCAATCCACAGCGTCTTATGTGAGCCATGCTTATGTGTTAAAAGTGTGGTGTTCATTCCCTGAATCGATCCCTCCAGCAATCAGTAATTTATTTTACGCGCGAGCGCCTTCTCTGGCAAATGCGCAGGAGTGAGATCGATCTCCTTTAATTGAATTCGTAAACAAGCCGAAAAATGGCCGTCCGCAATTTCCTTGGGGGCAATCGTCGATGTTACACATTTTTCCTGTGCAAATTCGCAGCGTGGCGCGAATGGACAGCCTGAAATCGGCTTCGAGAGATCAGGCGTTGAACCCGGAATCGTATGCAGGGTCTCTCCTTTTTCGTGGAGCGCAGGAATCGACTTTTGCAGTGCCTGATTGTAAGGATGCTTCGGTTCGTAAAAAATCTGCGCCGTGGACGCGCTTTCGACAATTCGCACGGTATCCATCGCCAGGATACGACCGCAAGAATCGGCACGTTGCCGAGATCGTTCGTGCGTTCGGTGCAAACGTCCGATGCTCGAATGGGGTCGGGCGGGAATTTCGTCAGTCGATATCCTGCCGCCCGGCTTCGGGGACGCGAATGTAGCGACGAAACACAAGCAGTCCAATCGGCGCGACTGATGCTGCCAGTGCAAAGATAAGCCACATCCTCCCGGAATGCCGCGGACCGTGTGCGGGACAAAAGGCAGCTAGTAACCATCCCCCGCTTCCGACGAGCAGTTTTCCGATTAGAAATGGAATGTAGGATAGCGCGCCATAGGACGCCTCCTGACCTTTTGGAGCAATTGCGGCTGCGTACTCATAGACGCGCGGTGAGTAGAAAGCTTCGCCGATTGAGAAGATCGATATGTAGATCGCGATCATCATGTAGTAGGGGTGAATACTTCCCTGTACTCCCAGATAACCGTGACCGATCCATTGCCCAATGAAACCTTGGGTCGATCGTTGAAACCACGGAGTCGGCATGGCCATAACAAAAACAGACGCAGCGCAAATCGCTCCGCCTACGACCACCATTCTGTAGGCCGAATATTTTTGCGTGAGCGCGCCAATGATTGGCACCAGAATGATGATGAGAATGTAATTGATATTCGAGAGGTGACCAATCGGAGCGCCATTTCCTAGCTCCCGGATGCCGAATTTCGGAAACACGTAGTCCATTTGCAGGAAGATCAGCTTCAGAAATCCGATCAAGAGAAGAAAAGCGAGGAGCCGGTAAAAACCGGACTGACTGAGTAGCCGCTTAAATAGTCTGACGGTATCGAGGGTAGTGTCGCGGATTGTTAACCAGATGCGCTCCCAGAACGCACCGGTAGCGTATAGCACTGGCTCCGCCGTGAACTTAACGCCTTGGTCTGTCGCTTCCGCTCCTC
>VBQC01000206.1 GCA_005887825.1 Verrucomicrobiota bacterium
GGAAATAATGAACGACCCTCCGGCGAAATCAGTTCCGCCACTGCAACGCGCAGAATTTTGCCGCTCGGCAATGACAAATCGGAGTATTCGACCGCGCGTCCGGCAGTCGGCTGCCCGATAACCAGCGCTTTATCATAAAACCGCAGGGCCGCAGCAACTGCTTCGGCTGCTCGGGAGGTGTCGCCATCGGCGAGCACCATGACCAGACCCCGGAAAGCAGGGTCGCGATCAGAACTAAAGACGCGATCCTGACGCACGGCCGGTTTGCGCAACGTGAAGAGTGGCTTCCCCTTCGGGCAAAACCGTTTCGCAAAATCCGCCGCTACCGCAAAATCACTTGTTCCCTGGCTGGAGCGAAGATCGACAATCAGCGCATCCACTTTTTTCGAAGCGAAGTTGCTGAGACTCTTATCCATCGCCTGAAGATTAGCGCTGGTCAGCGACCCGAGCCGCAAGTAACCGATGTGACCGCCCAGCACCTCACCGTAAAAGGCGCCTGGCGCTTCTCCCGGCGCGCTCTCCTTGTTCGGCAAAAGCATCACGCCACGCGGCAGCCGAATCATCAGGCCCTCAACGGTCGCCCGGTTCAGTTCCGTATCGGTAATTGCATCCGGACTTGTGAAATTGCTTTTCAATAACGTAATGGCTGCTTGCAAATCTGCCTGGCTTAACGAATTGACTAATTCCTCCCTGGTCGGTGTCGCCGACGGTGAGGGAGACGGCAGAATAGACTTAGTCGGCACCAGCGCGCCACCGACCGACGGAATCGCGGTAGGCGATTGCGCCAGAGCATTCGTCATCAGAAAAATGCCGATCAACGCCGGCGAGATAAAATGCAACATTCGGAGAGTAGATACCGATGTTATAACGCATTTTCAAATCACTCAACGAGCGCTCCGCCGGACGATGGGATGCAACGAAGATCATGGCTGAGTTTCATGACGGCGTATTGACGGTTCATCTGCCAAAAGCCCTCGAGCGAAACCCAAACCGATGGAAACAAAGTGCAATAATGCGGAAGAGTGATGGCTGGTGTGCGGTTTGAGGCTGCGCACCAGCTCAAGCGATGCAGTGAAGCGCTGTCGTCGCCGTTAACGATTGAGCGCGGCTGTCAATCGGTCGAGGAAAAGTGTTTGCGCTTGATTTATTTTTTGCCGCGCAATCTCGCCGCGAAAAAATTCTGCGCGGTCGATTTCTGGGAACTTTTGCAGTTTTCCTGAGCGCGGCGGCCATTCCATTTCGAAGACATTCGATTTCAGCTTGAAGGAATCTGGCAAATCACCTTCAAAAGCCCAGGCGTGAACGGTTTTGCCGCCTTTCTGTTTTATCGAACCGAGCTCAATCCATTCGCCTCGGGGCTGGAATCCTAGCTCTTCCTCAAATTCAATCTGCGCGCGCATCAGGAGATCTTCTCCCGGAGCCGCCTCGCCTTTTGGAATTGTCCATGCGCCGTCGTCTTTGCGAGCGAAGAATGGCCCACCGGGATGCACCAGCAGAACTTCGAATTCGTTGTTGCTGCGCCGAAACATGAGTAGACCGGCGCTAACGCGACCTCGCGGCGATTTTGGACGTTCTTGCACGGCGCTCATCTTACACGGTCCGCTGCGCCCGAGAATCCCACTTTCGTACTTCGAGGCGCCTCGATACACATATAAAGCCCCGACGCACGAAACTTGCTGGACGAAGCTAATTCGTTCAAAAGGAGTTTGCGGCATGTCGAAGGAAACTGCGCTGCGCAAACCGAATCTTGTTAGGCGGTTCTTCTCGCTGCTTGGGCCGGGATTGATTACCGGCGCGGCGGACGACGATCCGTCAGGCATCGCGACTTATTCCATCGTTGGCGCACAGATGGGCACAGCCATGCTCTGGACGGCATTTATCACGTGGCCGTTCATGGGCTGTGTGCAATTCATGTGCGCGCGGATCGGCATGGTTACCGGAATGGGTCTGGGCGACGCGCTCCGGCGAAAAGGTCCACGCTGGCTAATGTTCTTTGGGGCTTTGGCGCTCCTCGCCGCCAACACGATCAATGTGGGTGCCGATCTTTCGGGAATGGCGGACGCCGCCGAAATGCTTAGCGGAATTAATTCGCACGTTTACGTCGTGATCTTCGGTATCGCGATCACATACGCGACCGTTCGATTCCGTTATCACCAGATTGCGACGATCATGAAATGGCTGGCGGCTGTTCTCTTCGCTTACGTCATTACCGCTTTTATCGCTGGTCCTGATTGGGGGCGTGTGTTGCGCGACACTTTTGTTCCATCGTGGCCAAAGAACCATGCCGCCTGGGAAAATCTCGTCGCGATTCTCGGGACGACAATCAGCCCTTATTTATTTTTCTGGCAGGCATCGCAGGAAGTTGAAGAACAAAAAGCAATGGGGCGCCGCCTGCTCGTGCAACAGGAAGGCGCGAGTAAACGCGAAATCATCGACCGTAAATTCGATGTCGGCACCGGCACATTTTTTTCCAATTTCGTGATGTATTTTATCATCCTCACGACCGCGCTCACTCTCCACAGGCACGGCATCACGAACATCGAAACTTCCAACCAGGTTGCTGAGGCGCTTCGTCCTCTGGCCGGAACTCTGGCATATCTCCTTTACACAGTCGGCATCATCGGCGTCGGCTTTCTCGCCATCCCGACGCTCGCCGGCTCCGCCGCTTACGCATTTGCCGAAACGTTTTCGTGGAAGGAAGGCCTGGACGAACCGTTTCGTGGCGCGCGTCCTTTCTATGCGATGCTGATCATTTCAATGTTGCTCGGAGTCGCGATGGATTTCCTCGATGTCGATCCCGTGAAAGCGCTGTTCTGGACCGCTGTGATTAACGGTGTGCTCGCGCCATTTTTACTCGTCGGAGTTCTGATGGCTGCGTCCGACCGCAAACTCATGCAAGGCCAGCCAAGCTCATGGTTGTCGCGAATCGCGGTTGGAGTGATCACACTGGTGATGTTCGGAGCGGCCGCTGCGATGTTCATTTTGTAGAAGGCGTGCTATTGCCGTTTCTGCTCCAGAGGTGAAATGTGTAGCTGAAGACGATGTAGCCGAACAGATCGTGCTTCGGACCATTGTTGACATAAAGCGCGGGATTGAACTGGAAATCGCGTGTGATGTTGCAGGTGAAACCGATCGTCGATGAGTTTTCAGAGCCGCTCACCCAGTCGACCTGTACTCGCCACGTCTGATTGAAATCGTAGGCGTAGCCGAGGATTGCTTGGTTTTTGTAGCCGGCATGAAGGGCTCCGGCGATCACTTTTTGATGCTCGGTGTAGTAGCCGGCTTCGATAAACGGTTGAGGATCTACATTCAGGTGAGGCGACCAATTCAGGAACCCGACCGAAAGGAGATAAGGCTCTTTCGTTAACAATCCTATCTCCGTCGCAAAGATCCAATCGTCCGGTTGGAATCCGCGGAACACCGCTACCTCAGTCCATTTCGTTAGGCCCAGCTCGGCTTGCAATTCGTATGGGTTAGCGATCCGCTGGTCTTGAATTTGCAGACTTAAGGAGAGATTGCCTTCTGGTTGCAACTCGGGCGTCACGATTTGACTCAAACCTTTCGTCGTAGCGAAAGATGAAGAAGCGCTTGAAAGAATTGCGAACATCATCAGGGCGATCGCCCCGAATTTGATTGGCTTGCCTCTTGTCCCTTCAATCTGTTTCTGCAAAGCCTTTGCCACCGTGCGAGTAAAACCGCTGCTCTGCGGGTTGTCGATTCCATCTTGAACGAGCGATTGGCAATCTTAAGCTATGTCGTGGAAGAAGCAGAAGTTCCTCTGGAAGATTTACAAGAACATGTGCGTCACAAAGCTGAACACGGGGATGTGGCGTGGATTTCATGGGTCGCATTGAGCACCGCGATTCTCGCCGTACTGGCGGCGATTACGGGACTTCTTTCGGGCATGCATGCCAACGAAGCGATGATGGACCAAATCGAGGCATCCGATCAGTGGAACTATTACCAGGCAAAAAGCATCAAGGCATCGGTGCTGGATGCAAAAATGTCCCTGGCGACCGTGGCAGATGAAAAGGATCGAGAAAAAGCCGCGAGATACGAGGAGGAACAATCGAGAATTCAATCGGAAGCCGAGCACAAACAATCGGAGGCGAAATCAAATTTTCATCAGCATGAAGTTTTCGCGCGTGGCGTCACCATGTTCCAAATTGCGATTGCCATCGCCGCAATTTCGGCGCTCACGAAGAAGCGGCGGTTTTGGATCGTGAGTTTACTTTTTGGCGCGGCCGGCTGCGTTTTTCTCATCCTCGGCGGGATGCGTCATTGATTTATGCGTGTGCTCGCCATCGACGCTTCTCTGCGCAACACCG